>NZ_JAUSYQ010000002.1:6497279-6805918 GCF_030816965.1 Streptomyces canus | reverse complement strand
CCACGGCACGCGCGGGCATCGCGTCCGGGTCCGGCAGTCACACCCGCAACGACGTCCATCTGCACCTCGACGTGTCCCCGCCGGAGCTCACCGCGCACGCCGACCCGGAGCGCATCCACCAGGTCGTCGCCAACCTCATCGACAACGCGGTCAAGCACAGCCCGGCGCACGGCCGGGTGACGGTCAAGGCGCGGCGCGGTTCCCTGCCGGAGTCGCTCGAGCTGGAGGTGCTCGACGAGGGCCCCGGCATTCCGCGCTCGGAGTGGCACCGCGTCTTCGAGCGGTTCAACCGCGGCCAGGTCAGGCGGCCGCACGGGCCGGGCAGTGACGGCGGCACCGGACTCGGGCTCGCGATCGCCCGCTGGGCGGTGGATCTGCACGGCGGCCGGATCGGAGTGGCCGAATCCGATCGGGGCTGCAGGATCCTTGTCACCCTTCCAGGCCTTCCATCTCTGCCAAGTTGACGTAAAGTTCGAAGCGGAGCCACAAGATCCATCTCCGTTCCGCGCCGACGGACACGTGTGATCAGGCAGAGGGCCGCGCCACCGTCGCGCAGGGCCCCGCTCGGCGCTTCCCTCACGTGGATCCACGCGGCAGAACCACGCTTGTTTCCCGCCATTTCCACCCCCGAAACCCGCTCTTTGATGTGACTTACACGACGATGGACCGGCCCGGCCTGACCTTCCCGGTCCAGGGGGCGTAGCCTTTATTTCCGCTGTCCATCACCTTGTGAGAAGCGGAAGAGGGCGGTTGCCGCCGTGTCGCCACAGTCCCCCAGTAACTCGAGCATCTCGACCGACGCAGACCAAGCGGGCAAGAACCCCGCTGCCGCGTTCGGGCCGAACGAGTGGCTCGTCGACGAGATCTATCAGCAGTACCTCCAGGACCCGAATTCAGTAGACCGTGCCTGGTGGGACTTCTTCGCCGACTACAAGTCGGGGGCTGCCGCTCCGGCTGCGGCAGGTACCGCGGCCGCGGGGGCCGCGGAGACCACCACTGCGGCCGCGGCCGCACCGGCCCCCACCGCTCCGGCTCAGGCCGCCGCGCCGGCCCCGGCCGCTGCTCCGGCCGCGAAGCCGGCCGCTGCGGCTCCGGCCCCCGCCAAGGCAGCTCCGGCCGCCGCTCCGGCTCAGGCCGCTCCGGCTGCCAAGCCGGCCGCTGCCAAGCCCGCCGCCGCGAAGCCCGCCACCGCGGGTTCTTCCGCGGAGGGCCCGGAGATGGTGACCCTGCGCGGTCCCGCCGCCGCGGTCGCGAAGAACATGAACGCCTCCCTGGAGCTGCCCACGGCCACGTCCGTGCGCGCGGTCCCGGTGAAGCTGCTCTTCGACAACCGCATCGTCATCAACAACCATCTGAAGCGGGCCCGGGGCGGGAAGATCTCCTTCACGCACCTGATCGGCTACGCGATGGTGCAGGCCATCAAGGCCATGCCGTCGATGAACTGGCACTACGCGGAGAAGGACGGGAAGCCCACCCTCGTCAAGCCGCCGCACGTCAACTTCGGCCTCGCCATCGACCTGGTGAAGCCCAACGGCGACCGCCAGCTGGTCGTCGCGGGCATCAAGAAGGCCGAGACGCTGAACTTCTTCGAGTTCTGGCAGGCCTACGAGGACATCGTCCGCCGCGCCCGTGACGGCAAGCTGACCATGGACGACTTCTCGGGTGTGACGGTCTCCCTGACGAACCCGGGCGGCCTCGGTACGGTCCACTCCGTGCCGCGTCTGATGCCCGGCCAGTCGGTCATCATGGGCGTCGGCTCCATGGACTACCCGGCGGAGTTCCAGGGCACCTCCCAGGACACCCTGAACAAGCTCGGCATCTCGAAGGTCATGACGCTCACGTCGACCTACGACCACCGGGTCATCCAGGGTGCCGCCTCCGGCGAGTTCCTGCGGATCGTCGCGAACCTCCTCCTCGGCGAGAACAACTTCTTCGACGAGATCTTCGAGGCGCTGCGCATCCCCTACGAGCCGGTCCGCTGGCTCAAGGACATCGACGCCTCGCACGACGACGACGTCACGAAGGCCGCCCGCGTCTTCGAGCTGATCCACTCCTACCGGGTCCGCGGCCACGTCATGGCCGACACCGACCCGCTGGAGTACCGCCAGCGCAAGCACCCCGACCTGGACATCACCGAGCACGGCCTCACCCTGTGGGACCTGGAGCGGGAGTTCGCGGTCGGCGGCTTCGCCGGCAAGTCCCTGATGAAGCTGCGCGACATCCTCGGTGTGCTGCGCGACTCGTACTGCCGCACCACGGGCGTCGAGTTCATGCACATCCAGGACCCGAAGCAGCGCAGGTGGATCCAGGACCGCATCGAGCGCTCACACACCAAGCCGGAGCGCGAGGAGCAGCTGCGCATCCTGCGCCGGCTGAACGCGGCGGAGGCCTTCGAGACCTTCCTGCAGACCAAGTACGTCGGCCAGAAGCGCTTCTCCCTGGAGGGCGGCGAGTCCGTCATCCCGCTGCTCGACGCGGTGCTGGACTCGGCCGCCGAGTCCCGTCTGGACGAGGTCGTCATCGGCATGGCCCACCGCGGCCGGCTGAACGTCCTGGCGAACATCGTCGGCAAGTCGTACGCGCAGATCTTCCGCGAGTTCGAGGGCAACCTCGACCCGAAGTCGATGCACGGCTCCGGCGACGTGAAGTACCACCTGGGCGCCGAGGGCACCTTCACCGGTCTGGACGGCGAGCAGATCAAGGTCTCGCTGGCCGCGAACCCTTCCCACCTGGAGACGGTCGACCCGGTCATCGAGGGCATCGTCCGCGCCAAGCAGGACATCATCAACAAGGGCGGCACGGACTTCACGGTCCTGCCGGTCGCCCTGCACGGCGACGCGGCCTTCGCGGGCCAGGGCGTGGTGGCCGAGACCCTGAACATGTCGCAGCTGCGGGGTTACCGCACCGGCGGCACGGTCCACATCGTCATCAACAACCAGGTCGGCTTCACCGCCGCCCCGGAGTCCTCCCGCTCGTCGATGTACGCGACGGACGTGGCGAGGATGATCGAGGCCCCGATCTTCCACGTGAACGGCGACGACCCGGAGGCCGTGGTCCGGGTGGCCCGCCTGGCCTTCGAGTTCCGCCAGGCGTTCAACAAGGACGTGGTGATCGACCTCATCTGCTACCGCCGCCGCGGTCACAACGAGTCGGACAACCCGGCCTTCACCCAGCCGCTGATGTACGACCTGATCGACAAGAAGCGCTCGGTGCGCAAGCTGTACACCGAGTCCCTGATCGGTCGCGGCGACATCACCCTGGAAGAGGCCGAGCAGGCCCTGCAGGACTACCAGGGGCAGCTGGAGAAGGTCTTCACCGAGGTCCGCGAGGCCGTCACGGCCCAGCCGGCCGCCGGACCGGTCTCCGACCCGCAGGCCGAGTTCCCGGTCGCCGTGAACACCGCGATCTCCTCGGAGACCGTGAAGCGGATCGCCGAGTCCCAGGTCAACATCCCCGACACCTTCAACGTCCACCCGCGTCTGCTGCCGCAGCTGCAGCGCCGGGCGTCGATGGTCGAGGACGGCACGATCGACTGGGGCATGGGCGAGACGCTGGCCGTCGGCTCCCTGCTCCTGGAGGGCACCCCGGTCCGGCTGTCCGGCCAGGACTCCCAGCGCGGCACCTTCGGCCAGCGCCACGCGGTCCTGATCGACCGGGAGACGGGCGAGGAGCACACCCCGCTCCAGTACCTCAACGAGGACCAGGCCCGCTACAACGTCTACAACTCCCTCCTGTCCGAGTACGCGGTCATGGGCTTCGAGTACGGCTACTCGCTGGCCCGCCCCGACGCGCTCGTGCTGTGGGAGGCCCAGTTCGGTGACTTCGTCAACGGCGCGCAGACGATCGTCGACGAGTACATCTCGGCGGCGGAACAGAAGTGGGGCCAGACGAGCGGTGTGACGCTGCTCCTCCCCCCACGGCTACGAGGGCCAGGGCCCTGACCACTCGTCCGCGCGTGTGGAGCGCTTCCTCCAGCTCTGCGCCCAGAACAACATGACGGTCGCGATGCCGACCCTCCCGTCGAACTACTTCCACCTCCTGCGGTGGCAGGTGCACAACCCGCACCACAAGCCGCTGGTGGTCTTCACCCCGAAGTCGATGCTGCGCCTCAAGGCCGCCGCGTCGAAGACGGAGGAGTTCACGTCGGGTCAGTTCCGCCCGGTCATCGGCGACACGTCCGTGGACGCGGCCGCGGTCCGCAGGGTCGTCTTCGTGGCGGGCAAGCTGTACTACGACCTGGAGGCCGAGCGTCAGAAGCGCGGCATCACGGACACGGCGATCATCCGCATCGAGCGTCTGTACCCGCTCCCGGGCGCCGAGCTCCAGGCGGAGATCGCCAAGTACCCGAACGCCGAGAAGTACCTCTGGGCCCAGGAAGAGCCGGCGAACCAGGGCGCGTGGCCCTTCATCGCCCTCAACCTGATCGACCACCTGGACCTGGCGGTCGGCGCGGACATCCCGCACGGCGAGCGGCTGCGGCGGATCTCGCGCCCGCACTCGTCGTCTCCGGCGGTGGGCTCGGCGAAGCGGCACCAGGCCGAGCAGGAGCAGCTGGTGCGGGAGGTGTTCGAGGCGTGAGCCTCTGAACATCCGCTCGTGAGAAGGGCCCGGTCCGCTGAGGAGGACCGGGCCCTTCGTCCTCATGGGGTCCGGGTGTCGGGTCCGTCGTAGTACACGCCCAGGTTGCAGTCCCAGGCGGCCCGCAGGTGGTGGGCGTCGGCTGCGGCGCCGGCGCGCAACCTGCGGATGGCCTCGAGGAGTTCGAGGGCGGTGGGCGACTCGGCGAGCAGGGACTCCGCTTCCTCGAAGAAGGGGGAACAGTCCCCTGCCAGCGATCTCGTGCGGTCCCACAGGATGAGCGGAAACCCCGCGAGCCGGGCGGCGTCCAGCATCTCGTGCCCGTTGTGCCGGCAGGCGACGGCCACCATGTTCGGTTCGGCGGATACCAGCTCCCCGACGGGGCTGAAGAATTCGCCTTCCAGTCGCAGGGCGCGCAGGGGGCCGCGCGCCACCGCATCCTGCCGTCTCAGACGTTCCGACGCCTGTCTCTGCCACACCGTCCCGGGCCGTACGAAGACCTGGTGCCGGGCGCCCAACCGGACCGCTCTCAACTGCCATTGCCCGACCGGCAGCTCCCACAGCAGTCCGGGCGGCAGCAGAAACCGGATCCTCGTGGTCCACCCGTCTCCGAACTCCGGCAGCCGGCCCACGAGAGCGGCGCACAGATCGGCTGTCATCTCATCCTGAGGCTGAAGAGTGGGGTACGGATGTTTTGTCCTCGTCCACTGCAATGTCCGCAGCTGCCAATTGAACTGCGTGCTCGCGCCGTTCGGGTCCGGAGCGGGGTGCGCCCGGATCTCGACGTCGATCTCGCCCATGAGGATCTCGTCGATGCGGCGCCGCTGCGCCACGTCGCGGTCCTCGGCGATCCGGTTGACCCATCCGGTCAGGGCGGCCAGTGCGGGCCGGGCACTGGCGGGCCGCAACGCCACACGGGCGCTCACGAGTGCGGCGTAGACCAGGGCCTCGTCCCGCCTCAGGCCCACACCGTCCCGCCAACTGTGTGCGGGGGTGCCCAGGACACGTACGTCGGCTAGGACACCGGCCTCGCCCGCCTCACGCGGCGGGGGCAGCTCGACGAACAGGCCGAGGAGCTCGATGTGCTGGCCCGGTGAGAGGTCACCCTCTTGGGACGGAGGGAGGTCTCCGTCGTACGGGTCCCTCTGCGCGACCAGTGTCTGCACACCGGCCCACGTCATGTTCAGGCCGCGCTGCCGCAGACGTTCCGCGTGGTGCCGGTCGTGCGCCCGTACGATGTCCTGCCACAGGTCAGCGGTCCCCGGTTCACTGCCGAGCGCCCACAACGCACCGATCCGCACCACGTGTCCGGCACCGCCGACCACACCGACGACGGCACTGTCCGGGTGTCCCAGCACCGGGCTGCCCCGGCGACCCGCCTCCCCGGGTGCCGCTGTCAGCTCGTCCGCGGTGACGCCCGACCCGGCGACCGTTGCCGAGCCCGGCCCGCGTCGCCCATTGTGCCTGGACACGCGCGCCTGGAGCGGTGGTTTCGGGACCTATCCTTGAGCCATGTACTTCACGGACCGTGGCATCGAGGAATTGGAGAAGCGGCGCGGCGAGGAGGAAGTCACCTTCGAGTGGCTCGCCGAGCAGTTGCGGACGTTCGTGGACCTCAATCCCGACTTCGAGGTGCCGGTGGAGCGACTGGCCACGTGGCTGGCCCGGTTGGACGACGAGGACGACGAATAGGGTCGTACGGCTTCCCCACCGCGGGGCACCCCTGAGGTGTCCCGCTTTTCGTGCCGGCGACCGGGCGTGCGGGTCAGTCGCGCGGGTGCGTCAGGTCGTACGACAGACCGAGCGCGCCGTGCGCCAGCAGCAGCGCCCCCGCCGTGAGCCAGCCACCGCTGCGGTGGCGCAGACCCCAGACGGCCATGGGGAGGCCTGTCGCCATCTGGGCCAGGGCGAGGGTGCGGGCCTTGGGGTCGCCGGACCAGGGGAGCCAGGGCGTGAGGCGGCGGCCCACGACGACTTCGAGTTCGCCGCGGACCGTTTCCTGCCGGCCCTCCCACTCGACCGGCCGGGCGTCCGGCCGATCCCGGGCCACCTCGCGGAGGCGGTCGGTCGGTTCCCCGGGGGCGAGGCCCGTGGGGAGATCCAGACCCACGCGCGTGAGGACCGCGAGCAGGCCGCGCAGCCGGGCGCGGGCGTCGGAGGCCGGGTCCGTTTTCGTGAGGTGGTCGAGGGACTGGACGTCCAGGACCGGGTCGAGGGCCAGGCGGGCCGCGAAGGTGCGCATGGCCTCGTCCTCGCCCGCCGGGGTGCCGTTGGCGAGCCAGACATAGCCCACAGGGCGGCGGAAGCCGGACGCGAGGGTGTAGCCGCCGCGGTCGGCGTCCCACCACAGGGCGAGAACGGGCCAGGGAGCGCCGACGGCCAGGGCGGTTGCCCAGCCGTTCATGACGCGGTCGACCGGCTCCTCACCGTGCAGCCAGGGCCTGCCTTCCGGCACGAGGACGCTCCAGCCCCGACCCGCGCGCGTGAGCAGCATCCGCTCGTGCAGCAGCCGGGCGGCGGGGGCGACGGAATCCGGCTCGGCCCGGCAGAGCAGCAGCGCGCCGGGGGCCGGGCCGGTGCGACCGGTACGGGAGGTGTCTTCCGTCGACATGGTCACACGCTAGGGCGATTCGCCGAGATTAGTCATATTTGCGACCCCGCGCCCCCAGAATGAGTGTCTTGACTTTCGACGGCCACGATATATCGTGAATTGCAGGAGACGCGATATGGCGCGTTGCTACGGGGAGGTCTGCACCATGCCCGAGTGGTCCGTGACGGAGCCCAGGAAGCTCACCTTCGACGAGCCCGTACGCGAACTCCACGTGCGCATCGTCAACGGAACGGTGAACGTGGTGGGCACGGACGAAGGTTCCGCACGCCTGGAGGTGTCCCAGATCGAGGGACCGCCTCTGGTCGTCACGCAGGAGGGCGGGACCCTCACCGTGGCCTACGAGGACCTGCCCTGGAAGGGCTTCCTCAAGTGGCTCGACCGCAAGGGCTGGCGGCGCAGCGCGGTCGTCTCGCTGGCCGTGCCGGCCGACACCCGCGTCGAGGTGGGTGTGGTCAGCGCCACGGCGGTCGTGTCGGGGGTGCGCGGCCCGTCGGTGGTGAAGGGGGTCAACGGTGACACGACCCTCGTCGGTCTCTCCGGCACCGTGCGCGCCGACACCGTCTCCGGGAACCTGGAGGCTCAGGCCGTCACCGGTGACCTGCGCTTCAACTCGGTCTCCGGGGATCTCACCGTCGTGGAAGGCTCAGGTCCGTCCGTGCGGGCCGACTCGGTCAGCGGCTCGATGATCGTGGACCTCGATCCGGAGGGCCCCACCGACGTCCGGCTGACCAGTGTCTCGGGCGAGATCGCCATCCGGCTCCCCCAGCCCGCGGACGCGGAGGTGGAGGCCAACACCGCGAGCGGGACGATCTCCAACGCCTTCGACGGCCTGCGCGTGCACGGCCAGTGGGGCGCCCACAAGGTCACGGGCCGCCTCGGCGCCGGCACCGGCAAGCTCCGCGCGACCACCGTCTCCGGCTCCATCGCCCTCCTGCGCCGCCCACCCCGGGAGGACGAGGAGGAGCCGTGGGAGACGGATCCCTTCGTGAAGGACGGTGACACGGGCGCGGGGCCGGCCGACACCGCCGACCCGGTGGACGGCGGGCACGGCGCCTCGGGGGACAATTCCCTCTCCGGCCAGGACGAGACCCCCGCCCCCGCGGACGACCCCACGGACGCCCGCGCGAACGACCCGACCCGCGCCCCGGCCGACGGCACGACCGACAAGAAGGTGCTCTGACATGCCTCCCGTCTTCGCCCACGGCCGCCTCCGTCTCTACCTGTTGAAGCTGCTGGACGAGGCCCCGCGCCACGGTTACGAGGTGATCCGGCTCCTGGAGGAGCGTTTCCAGGGCCTGTACGCCCCCTCGGCGGGCACCGTCTACCCCCGGCTGGCCAAGCTGGAGACGGAGGGCCTGGTCACCCACACCACCGAGGGCGGCCGCAAGGTGTACGCCATCACGGACGCGGGCCGCGCCGAGCTGGCCGACCGCAGCGGTGAACTTGCCGACCTGGAGCTGGAGATCCGCGACTCGGTCGCCGAGCTCGCCGCCGAGATCCGGGCCGATGTGCGCGGCGCGGCGGGTGATCTGCGGCGCGAGGTGCGGGCTGCCGCGACCCAGGCCCGCAGGGGCGGTGGCGCCAAGGAAGGCACCGGCGAACACGAAGGCCCCTTCGGGGACTTCACGGAGTACGCCGACAAGGAGGCGTGGCGCACCGCCAAGGAGGAGATGCGCCGCGTCAAGCAGGAGTGGAAGGAGCAGGCCCGGCGCGCCAAGGACGAGAGCCGCCGCGCCCGCGAGGAGGCCCAGCGGGCCCGCCGTCAGGCAAAGGAGGCCCAGGACCGGGCCCGGGAGCAGGCGCAGGAGGAGGTGCAGCGCATCGCCAAGCGCGTACAGGAGCAGGTGCAGGACCACTTCGCGCGCGGCGACTGGCCGACGGGGGTGCGCGAGGGGCTGACCGAACTGGCCAAGGAGTTCGGCGAGTTCGGGAAGGACTACAGCAAGGAGTTCGGGAAGGACTTCGGTTTCGGCCGGGGCGGCGCGAAGTCCGAGAAGGCCGAGGGGCCGTCAACCGGGCCCCAGTACTCGCACACCCCGGAGGACTTTCCCGCCGAGTACGAACCCTCCTGGGCCCACGAGGACTCCACCGGAGACCCGGCCCGCGACCTGGACCGCCTGCTCGACCGCTTCCGCGACGACATCCGCGACGCGGCCCGCGACCACGGCATCACGGCCGACCAGCTGCGCGACGCCCGCCGCCACCTGTCGACGGCGGCGGCCCACATAGGAGCACTGCTGCGAGCGCCGAAGGCGTGAGCCGGCCGGGCGCCGCCGTCTTCGACGTCGGCGCTCCCGCGGGACTCAGCCGGCCTTCTCCTCTCCCCTGCCGTAGAGGACACGCACGACCGACTCGTAGGTCACCCCGTGATCGGCGAGGACCTCCCCCGGCACCCCCGGCCTGACGGTCAGGGCCAGCAGGATGTGCTCGTCGCCGATATGACGGTCCCGCCGGGCCACGGCGATACGGAGCGCCTTCTCCAGAGTCTCCTTGGCGCCCCGCCCGAAAGAGCGCCGCCCGGCCCACCACCCCTTGTCCTTCCGGTCGCCGGACATCGCCCCGACCCCGTGCACCTCCTCGACCCGGGCGACGATCTCCGAGACGTCGATCCCGAGCCCGGCCAGCGCCTCGGCGTCCGCCTGGGACAGCCCGGCCCGCCGCCGCGCCTCAGTCAGCGCCTCTCGTACGGCGTCCCCGCGCTCGGCGAGCCCGAGAGCGGCCAGGGCGAAGGAGGCCCGACTGGCCTCCCGGTCCAGCAGCGCCAGCAACAGATGCTCGGCGTCCACGGAACCCGCCCCGGTCCCCTCGGCTTGTTCGACCGCACCCATGACCACCGCCCGGGCGTCCTTCGTGAACCGCTCGAACATCAATGCCTCCCGTACTTCTTGTGCACGGCCTGCCTGCTCACTCCGAGTTCCGCGGCGATCTCCTGCCACGACCAGCCCTGATGGCGCGCGCTGCGCACCTGCACCGACTCCAGCTGCTCCAGCAGCCTGCGCAGCGCGGCGACGGCACGCAGTCCGACCCGGGGATCGCGATCACCGGCGCGCTCGGCGAGATCCGTTGCTTCGGTCATGACGTCAACCTACGTTGACACCAGTCGCCTGTCAACCACGATTGACAAACGTTGGCGGCCGATCCGAAACCGGACCGGCCGCCGACGCGAAGAGAAAGAAGAGATCAGCCGTTCGTGAGCACGACCTTTCCGAACTGCTCACCGGACTCCACCCGTTGGAAGCCCTCACGCGCACGGTCCATCGGGAGCACCTCGTCGATCACGGGCCGCACACCCGTGGCCGCGCAGAACGCGAGCAGGTCCTCCAGCTCGTCCTTGGTCCCCATGGTCGAGCCGACGACCTTGAGTTCCAGGAAGAAGATCCGGGTCAGTTCGGCGTGCGAGGGGCGGTCGCCGCTCGTGGCACCGGAGATGACCACCGTGCCGCCGGGCTTGAGCGACTTCACGGAGTGCGACCACGTGGCCGCGCCCACCGTCTCGATGACGGCGTCCACCCGCTGCGGCAGCCGCGCGCCCGACTCCAGCGCCTCCACGGCCCCGAGCTCCACCGCACGCTTCCGCTTGGCCTCGTCCCGGCTGGTGGCGAAGACCCGCAGCCCCGCGGCCTTCCCCAGCACGATCGCGGCCGTGGCGACACCACCGCCCGCGCCCTGCACCAGCACGGAGTCTCCGGGCCGGACCCCCGCATTCGTGAACAGCATCCGATACGCCGTCAGCCAGGCCGTGGGCAGACAGGCGGCCTCCGCGAAGGACAGCTCCTTCGGCTTGGGGAGAATGTTCCAGGTCGGCACGGCAACCTGCTCGGCGAACGTCCCCTGATAGCGCTCGGTGAGGATGGAGCGGGGCTCCTTGGGGCCGACGCCGTGCCCGCTCTGCCCGATGACGGAGTGCAGGACGACCTCGTTGCCGTCCTCGTCGACACCGGCGGCGTCACAGCCGAGGATCATCGGCAGCTTGTCCTCCGCGAGGCCTACGCCGCGCAGGGACCAGAGGTCGTGGTGATTGAGGGAAGCGGCCTTGACGTCGACGACGCTCCAACCCGGGCGGGCTTCGGGGGCCGGGCGCTCCCCCAACTCCAGTCCCGAGAGCGGGTTGTCGCGGTCGATTCGGGCGGCGTAGACAGCGAACATGACGTCGACGATAGGCAACGGGGGCTGCCTGGGGAACCGGGTCGCGTTGTGACACACGCCCTCTTGCGGAATGGTGCGCGGATGGGGGTGCCACGTGATGCCGGCGGGCGGCTGCGGGCGCGTCGTGGCTGGTCGCGCCCCGCGGCGGAGCCAATCGACCACCCCACCGCCACCCGATCAGCCGCACCCGAAAGCAAAGAAATGGCCCCGCCGGGAACCACACCCGGACGAGGCCACCTCACACCCCACAGAACTCAGCGGCGAGCAACACCCTCAGCCCGAGCCGCCGCGGCGACCGCCGCCGTAACGGCCGGAGCCACCCGCTCGTCGAACGGGGACGGGATCACGTAGTCCGCCGCCAGATCGTCTCCGACCACCGAGGCCAGCGCCTCGGCCGCCGCGATCTTCATGCCCTCCGTGATCCGCGAGGCCCGCACCTGCAGCGCCCCCGCGAAGATCCCCGGAAACGCCAGCACGTTGTTGATCTGGTTCGGGAAGTCGGACCTCCCGGTGGCCACCACGGCCGCGTATTTGTGCGCGACATCCGGGTGCACCTCGGGGTTCGGGTTGGCCATCGCGAACACGAAGGCCCCCTTCGCCATGGAGGCGACCGCGGACTCCGCGACCGTACCGCCGGACACGCCGATGAAGACGTCCGCACCAGCGAGCGCGTCCTCCAGGGATCCCGACAACCCCGCCTTGTTCGTGAACCCGGCCAGTTCCCGCTTCACGGACGTGAGGTCGTCCCGGTCGGCGGACACGACACCCTTGCGGTCGGCGACGGCGACATCGCCGATGCCCGCCTCGACGAGCATCTTGGCGATGGCCACGCCGGCCGCGCCCGCACCGGAGATCACCGCACGAAGATCCCCGATCGACCGCCCGCTCAGCCGCGCGGCGTTCCGCAGTGCCGCCAGCGTCACGACCGCGGTCCCGTGCTGGTCGTCGTGGAACACGGGAATGTCGAGCCGCTCCTGGAGCCGCCGCTCGATCTCGAAGCACCGAGGAGCCGAGATGTCCTCGAGGTTCACGCCGCCGAAGGACGGCGCGAGACGGACCACCGTCTCGATGATCTCGTCGACGTCCGTGCAGGCCAGCGCGAGCGGAACCGCGTCCACGCCACCGAACTGCTTGAACAGGATCGCCTTGCCCTCCATGACCGGGAGGGAGGCCTCGGGCCCGATGTCGCCGAGCCCCAGCACGGCCGTACCGTCCGTCACGACGGCGACGACCGACGACTTCCACGTGTAGTCGTGGACGAGGTCCGGCTGCTCGGCGATGGCGCTGCACACCTTCGCCACGCCGGGTGTGTACGCGAGGGACAGGTCGTCCTTGTCACGGACCGGCACGGTGGCCTGCACAGCCATTTTGCCGCCGCGGTGCAGCGCGAACGCGGGGTCGAAGGAATCGAGGGGCTCCGCCCCTCCGTCCTGTCCCGTATCGCTGTCGCCGCGAGGATTGACGATCTCCGCTGCCACTTTGTCTTACCCCTTAGGTCTTCATGGTTTGAGGGTGGCCACTCCTGGTTGAGGAGTGGGCGGGCACCGTGTACGGCCCTGTTCACTGATGCGTACGGGCCGGTACACGACGGGCGCGCCGCACACGCGCCCTGAGCCCCGGATGAGGGGTGTAAAGAACCTTCTTACCGGACGACCGGCGTCGGGGACGAGTCCAATACGTCCAAGGTCACATGCCGGAACGTAAATCGATCATCGATCATCGGAGGCCGGTGACATGAATCATGGAGGGCCATCCGGACAAACCACAGGGCAGGCCCTTGACGATCACCGGTCAGCCGCTCGACCGACCGTGGCCCGCCCCGTCCCCGTCACCCATTCAGCGGCTCGCACCGAAGATCTTCCGGCCGGAATGCCGGATTCCCGCAGATGGTCCGGTCGTGTTGTACGGACATGGTGCGGTTCGAGGGTCACCCGTTATCCGATTTTGACATGACCGGCCCCCTGAATGGTCCAGTCCGAATGGCAAGATGCCGTCATCACACAAGGTCGCGACACTCGAAGGTGCGTGCTCTCGTCGACCTGAGGAATGAAGGCAGTGCTGCCGAACCACTCGGCAGTCGCCCCGCCCATCGGCAACTCCACCCATCCGCCGGAGGAACCCACCATGACCGCAAGCTCCACCCGTCGTACGACCGTCGCGCGCACCAGGACAGCCGCGGTAGGTGCGATCGCGGTCGCAGGCGCCCTGATTCTCACCGGCTGCGGTGACCAGACGGACAGCGGCAGCAGCACCAAGGAATCCTCGTCGTCCAGCAGCGCACCGCTGTTCGACAAGCTGCCCGCGAAGATCCAGAAGGCCGGCGTCATCAAGGTCGGCACCAACGCCGAGTACGCCCCCATGGAGTACCAGGAGGGCGGCAAGATCGTCGGCGTCGACCCCGACATCGCGGCTGCGCTGAGCAAGCAGCTGGGCGTGGAGTTCCAGTTCACCTCGGGCTCCTTCGACGGCCTGATCAGTTCCCTGAACTCCGGGCGCTACGACGTCGCCATGTCCTCCATCACGGACACCAAGGCACGCCAGGAGGGCCTGGACGAGAACGGCAAGAAGCTCGGCCCGGGCGTCGACTTCGTCGACTACTTCACGGCCGGCACCGCCATCTACGTCCAGAAGGGCAACCCGAAGAAGATCGGCTCGATCGAGGACCTCTGCGGCCAGAAGGTCGCCGTGCAGCACGGCACGACCTACGAGCAGGCCCTGCAGAAGCAGTCCACGGCGTGCACGAAGGCCGGCAAGAAGAAGCTGACGATCGAGGCGTTCGACAACGACACCGAGGCGCAGACCCGTGTGAAGTCGGGCGGCGCGGTCGCGGGTGTCAACGACTACCCGGTCGCCGTCGACATCGCCCGCAAGGCCGACGGCGGCAACGCCTTCGAGGTCGTCGGCGAGCAGGTCGACGCCGGGCCGTTCGGCATCGCCGTGAACAAGGACAACAAGGAGCTCACGAGCGCCCTGGAGGCGGCCGTGAACGCCATCATCGAGGACGGCACGTACAAGAAGGTCCTGGACAAGTGGGGCGCCCAGACCGGTGCCATCGACAAGGCCGCGGTCAACGGCGGCAAGTGACGGACCCGGTACCACTGAAGGGCAGTCACGGTGACTGACAAGATCGACAAGGGGCCGGCGGACACACCGCCGCGGGCCTCCCTCGCACCGGAGGCCATCAAGGCCATCCCGGTCCGCCACTACGGCCGCTACGTCAGCGCGGTCATCGTGCTGGCGCTGGTGGCCCTGCTGGTCAACGCGTTCGCCACCGCCGAGAAGATCCAGTGGAGCGCGGTCGGCGACAAGCTGTTCGACTCCACGGTCCTCGCGGGCGCCGGCCGCACCCTGCTGATCAGCGTCCTCGCGATGATCGTGGGTGTGGTCCTCGGCGTCGTGCTGGCCGTGATGCGGCTCTCCAAGAACCCGGTGACGAGCTGGGTGGCCTGGGCCTACATCTGGTTCTTCCGCGGAACTCCGGTCTACGTCCAGCTGTTGCTGTGGTTCAACCTGGCGCTGATCTTCCCGATGCTGAATCTCGGTCCGATCTACAAGGACGAGATGACGGACGTGATGACCCCGTTCATGTGCGCCCTGCTGGGCCTCGGCCTGAACGAGGCCGCGTACATGGCGGAGATCTGCCGCGCCGGTCTGATGGCCGTCGACGAGGGCCAGACGGAGGCCGCGCACGCGCTCGGCATGAGCCACGGCAAGACGCTGCGCCGGATCGTGATTCCGCAGGCGATGCGGGTGATCGTGCCGCCGACGGGCAACGAGTTCATCAACATGCTGAAGACCTCGTCGCTGGTGTACGCGGTGACGTACAACGAACTCCTGCGGGCCACCTCGACGATCGGCTCGACGTCGTACGCCGTCATGGAGATGCTGTTCGTGGCGTCCATCTGGTACCTGGTCATGACCAGCGTGTTCAGCGTCTTCCAGTACTACCTGGAGCGCCGTTTCGCCCGCGGTTCGTCCCGGAGCCTGCCGCCGACGCCGTTCCAGAAGATCAGGGCGAACCTGATGTCGCTCCGGCGCGAAGGGGGTGCGGCATGACGGCCATGGTCAGGGCCGAGAGCGTCCACAAGTCGTACGGCCTGGTGGAGGTCCTCAAGGGCATCGACCTGGAGGTCCGCCAGGGCGAGGTCTTCTGTCTCATCGGCCCCTCGGGGTCGGGCAAGTCGACCTTCCTGCGGTGCATCAACCACCTGGAGAAGATCAACGCCGGCCGGCTGTACGTCGACGGCGAGCTGGTCGGCTACCGCGAGAAGGGCGACAAGCTGTACGAGCTCAAGGACAGCGAGGTCGCGCTGCAGCGCCGGGACATCGGCATGGTGTTCCAGCGGTTCAACCTGTTCCCGCACATGACGGCCGTCGAGAACGTCATGGAGGCACCCGTCCAGGTCAAGGGCGCGGGCCGGACCCAGGCCCGGGAGCGGGCGCGGGAACTCCTGGAGAAGGTGGGCCTGGCCGACAAGGCGGGCAGCTACCCCGCCCAGCTCTCCGGCGGCCAGCAGCAGCGGGTGGCGATCGCCCGGGCCCTGGCGATGGACCCGAAGCTGATGCTCTTCGACGAGCCGACATCGGCTCTCGACCCGGAGCTGGTCGGTGACGTCCTCGACGTCATGCGCGACCTCGCCGAGTCCGGTATGACGATGATCGTCGTCACCCACGAGATGGGCTTCGCCCGCGAGGTCGGCGACAGCCTGGTCTTCATGGACGGCGGCGTGGTGGTGGAGTCCGGTGACCCCCGCGAGGTCCTGGGGAACCCTCAGCACGAGCGGACGCAGGCGTTCCTGTCGAAGGTGCTCTAGCGGTACGACGACGAAGGGGGCGGTACGGGAATCCCGTACCGCCCCCTTCGCATGGGCGCCTACTTGAGCGCGAGCAGCAACGTGTCCGAAGGGGAGCACCACACCGGCCGGGCCTCCCCGAAGCCCTTCTCGCGCAGCACGCGTGCGTGCCACGCCGCGGACGGCATGTCCCCGTCGGCGTGCTCGCCGTAGATCTCGAAGCGGCGCGCTGTCGGCCCGGCGAGGACGGGGTCCTCGGCGGCGACCTGCCACCATGCGGCCCAGTCGAGGGCGCCCTCCCGCTTGGCCTGATCCATGTGCGCGTGACGCTGCGCGCGTTCTGCCGCGTTGATGCGGGGCGTGGCCTCGTCGATCATGTGGTCCGCGTTCATGAAGACACCGCCGTCGCGGACGAGTTCCGCGATCCGGCCGTAGAGGGCCGCGAGGGGTTCGCTGTGCAGCCAGTGCAGGGCCGTGGCGGTCAGCACGGCGTCGTACGCGTCGTACGGCAGCTTCGCGGGCCAGTCGGGGTCCTTGAGGTCGGCCGTCACGAGGGTGACCCGCTCGTCGTCCGCGAACGTGCCCTCGGCGATGGTGAGGAGCGCCGGGTCGAGGTCCACGCCGGTGCTGGTGGCCTCAGGGAACCGGGCGAGCAGCCTGGCCGTGATGCTTCCCGTGCCGCACGCGAGGTCGAGCACGCGCGGCCGGGGCCCGACGAGGGCCTCGACCATGTCGAGCATCACCCGGAACCGCTCCTCGCGGTCCGGCATGTACCACTCCTGCTGCCGGTCCCAGCTCTCCTGCCAGGCCTGCCAGTCGGTGCCGACACCCGTCGTCATGGGAGCCCCCTGTTCGCTCACTGCCGTAATACCCTGGAAGCACGATCAGCTGTTACCCGACCGTGCCACGACGATAGAACGCCTCCGTAAGGACTACAAGTGGAACTGGCCTATTACTCGGACTATGCCGTACGTCTGGTCAACAGCGAGGACCCGGCCCGCGGCAAGGACACACTGACCTCGGTGGAGGCCGTCCGCGATCTGTTCGGCGGCTACGGCACGGGCGCCCGCCGCGCCACCGACGCCGACGTCACCCGGTTCCGTGCGGTCCGGGCCCGGCTGCGGTCGGTCTTCGAGGCGGCGGACAACGGCGACGAGACGCTCGCGGTGGACCTGCTGAACTCGCTCCTGCTGGAGTTCCCGGTGAGCCCGCAGATCTCCGGGCACGACTTCCGCGACGACGACGGCCGCCCGCTGTGGCACATGCACCTGGCGGACCACCCGTCCAACGCCACCGCCGGGTACGCGGCGATCGCGGCGATGGGTCTGGCGTTCCACCTCACCGAGTACGGCGTGGACCGGCTGGGCCTGTGCGAGGCGGCCCCCTGCCGCAACGCCTACCTCGACACCTCGACCAACCGCTCCCGGCGCTACTGCTCCGACCGCTGCGCCACCCGCGCCAACGTGGCCGCCTACCGGGCCCGCAAACGCCTGGAGGCCGACCGGTCAGGAAGCACGGGCCGCACGGCGGACAGCGCCCAGCGCACGGCGGCCAGCGGCGAGCGCTGACCCGGCTTGAGCGGCCGGTAACGAAGACGGGCCTTCCCCAGCACGAGTTCCTCCGGGACGACGCCGTAGTCCGTGCTGTCGCCGCCCGCGAACGCGTTGTCCCCGAGCACCCACCATCCGCCCTCGCGCCGCTCCACGGCCCGCTTGACGACGAGCAGGTCCTGCTGGAACGGGTGCCGCAGGACCACGATGTCACCGGGACCGATCCTGGCCCCCCAGTGCACGACGAGCTGGTCACCGTGCTGGAGCGTGGGCACCATCGACGGCCCGGTCACCTCGGCCACTCCCACGAAGGGCAGCAACGACCTCTCCCGCTCGGTCTCCTGCGACAGCTCCGGCATCCCCGGCACCTCCCCGGTACGTTCATCCACCAGTCTCAGTTTGACCCCGGACTTTTGTCCTAAGCCCATGGGGGCACCCGCGATTTCGCCTCTCCCAAGGAGTAATGTCGCACCTGAGAAGACGATCACGAGGAAGGAATGCTCCATGCTTTCCCGCCTGTTTGCCCCCAAGGTCAAGGTCAGCGCACACTGCGACCTGCCCTGCGGTGTGTACGACCCGGCCCAGGCCCGCATCGAGGCGGAGTCGGTGAAGGCCGTGCAGGAGAAGATGGCCGCCAACGACGACCCGCACTTCCAGGCGCGTGCCACGGTCATCAAGGAGCAGCGCGCCGAGCTCGCGAAGCACCACGTTTCCGTGCTCTGGAGCGACTACTTCAAGCCCCCGCACTTCGAGAAGTACCCGGAGCTGCACCAGCTGGTCAACGACACCCTCAAGGCCCTCTCGGCCGCCAAGGGTTCGACCGACCCGGCCACCGGTCAGAAGGCTCTGGACTACATCGCCCAGATCGACAAGATCTTCTGGGAGACCAAGAAGGCCTGACCCCAGGGTCGGTGAACGCGTGGAAGGGGCTCGGCCGGGTGATACCGGCCGAGCCCCTTCCACGCGAGGCGTCAGCTCAGGACGAGCAACACGGCCAGTGCGACGAGCAGGGAGTCGATCCGGTCCAGCAGGCCGCCGGAGCCGGGGAGCCAGTGGCCGGCGTCCTTGACCTGCGCACCCCTCTTGACCATGGATTCGAGCAGGTCCCCGGCCGGTCCGCCGACCACCACCGCGACCGCCATCGGCAAGCTCAGCGCGGACAGCACGGCCAGAGCGCCGAGCCCGGCCGCGGCCCCGGCCAGGGTCCCGCTCCACCGCTTGGCCGGTGACAGCGGCGACAACCGTGGCCCGCCCAGCCGTCGTCCGGCGAAGTACGCCGTGATGTCGGCGACCGAGACCGCCACGAACAACGCCAGCGCGCTCGCCCCGAGTGGCACCATCGCGGCCAGCACACTCAGCCAGGCCAGCCCGAGCAGCCCGGCGCCGAGCCGCCGCAGACCATGGTCGGCGTCGCCGGTCACCAACGGCACCGCGGCCACCATGAGCGCCCCGACCGCCAGCGCCCGAAGCACCTCTCCGGGCGCCAGCCAGGCGGTCAGCACCACACCCGCCACCGCCGCGGCCAGCACCGCACGGTCGACCGGGCCCAGCTGCATCAGCCCGCCGAACTCCAGCACCGCGATCACCCCGACCACGACGGCGACGGCCGCGGCACCCGGCTCGCCCCACCAGAACGCCCCGGTGACCAGCGGCACCCCGACCGCCCATGCGCACCACCGGACCATCAGCTCGCGGCGCCCGGAGGCCGCCACCGCGACACCGCCCAGGGCCAGCGCCCCACCGAGACAGGGCGCCAGAGAGGCGACGGTGATCATCGACCGGGACTCGTGGCGACAGCGGGTCGCAGCACGTCCAGGGCGGCCCGGAACGCCGCCACGATGCGCGCGTTCTCTGCGGTGTCCCGGACCGCGACGCGCACGGTGCGCCCCTCGTACCGCGGCGACAACGGCGACAGGTCGCGCAGATACACACCGTGGCGACGGCACTCGGTCACCAGTTGCGCGGCACTCGGTCCACCCTGCGGCAGAGTGACCGAGAGGAAGTTCGCCACGGACTCCTCGACCGTCACGTCCTGCGCCGACCCGGCCAGATCCGCCGCAAGCCGCCGGCGCAGGGTGTGCGTGGCGTGCCAGCGGTCGAGGTAGTACTCCGGGTCGCGCAGCGCCGCCACGGCGGCCAGCTGTGCCGGCAGACTGACCGGCCAGGGCGGAGTCCATCGGCGCAGTTCCCCCGCCGTGGCCGGTTCGGCCACCACGTACGCGGCCCGCATGCCGGACAGCGCGTACATCTTCGACAGCGAGGTGCAGACGGTCACCCGCGGGTCCGTCGCGGCGAGGCCGGCGAGTGACTCGTCCAGGCCGACGTAGCCCAGGTACGCCTCGTCGATCCACCAGTGCGTACGGTCCGGCGCGTCCGCGATCAGTGCGCGCAGCCCGGACGCCGGCGCGTGCCGCCCGGTCGGGTTGTTCGGGTTGACCACCACCACGAGGTCGTAGCGGCCGGAGTGGACGGCCGCGGACAGCCGGTCCGGATCGATCCGCCAGCCGTCCTCACGGCGCAGCGGGAACCGGTCCACCCGGCATCCGACCACCCGCTCCGTGACGTGGGCGTACTCGCCGTAGCACGGGTCGGTCAGCAGCACCCGGCTCTGCGGGGTCAGCCGACGCCCGAACGCCCGGAAGATCAGGTCGGACGAACCGGCGCCCACGGCCAGGGCGTCCGGCGGCAGCCGCCGGGCCGCGGCGATCTCCGCCGACAGGCCCTCCGCGCCGGACGGCGGCGAGGTGCGGGCGGCCCAGTCCGGGTCGTCGACGAGGACCGCCCGCACTCCGGGGGCCGGCGGGAACCAGGCGTCCAGCACATCGGCCATGACGATGTCGTGCCGCCGGTGCAGGGTGCGGAAGTCCGTGCCGATCGCGGTGAACGAGGCACCGCCGTGCTCGCAGCCGTCCGGCCGGGGCGCGAACGGCATGTCGAGCCGCCAGTCCACCACGGACCGCAAGCGCTCCAGGGCGCTGCCGTACCGCTCCCGCGCCCGCCTCGTCAGCTCGGGCACACCGCCGGTCAGCACCTCGAACGTCACCGCCCCGCTGCGGACGGTACGGCCGACCGGGCGCAGACCGACGGCCCGGTACATGCCGAGCACTTCCGTACGCCCCATCGCGACCACCCGACGGCCGCCCCGGGAGGCGATCCAGCGCAACGCCGCGTACATCAGCAGGGGTGCCGCCGAGCTGGTGCGCCAGCGTGGCTCGACGGTGAGGATGCGCACCTCGAACACGTCGTGGTCGGCCAGCGCCGGCAGATCGTCGCGGGTCAGGTACTTGTCCAGCCCGAACCGCCCCAGCCAGGGCGGAGTGAGGCTGACGAAACCGATGCGGGTCGTTCCGCGCGCCGCGACGAGATAGACGTTGTCACCCTCGAGACCGTCGCGCAGCCGCCCGGCCGGATCCGGCGCGTGCTGGCCCAACTCCTGTGCGTAGACCCGGTGACGCAGTTCGTGGATCCAGTCGAGATCCTCGGAAGTGGCTGAGCGCAGCTGCAGGTCACAAACCATGAGCACCTCTTTCGACGCGGGTGGGTTGCATCATGGAAAACCCGCGTCGCCCCTGCCAGAGCCGAGCACCGCTATCGGCCTGAGTACGTGTACTCAGGCGCGATCGCTCCCGGTGTGCTCCGGCATCGGCCCGCTCTCGCAACACCCATCGCCTTCTGGGCGTCGTTGGTGCCGTGGGGGGAGACGAGGGACGCGGAGGCGATCCGGCCGAGCGGGAAACCCTTGGTCACCGAGTCCTTGCGGCGCGGGCGGTGGGCTTGTAGGCGAGGCTGGTGGCGATGGGGGCGGCCGCGCCCGCCACCACCGGCGAGGCCACCGCGGTGGGGCAAAGCCCGTTCCAGGTCCCCGCACCCAGCTGGTGAGCATCGTGCGATGCTGGCGTGATGGTGAGCATCGAGGACCTGGTGCGGCTGCGACAGGCGCGGGACCGGATGGACCGCGAGTACACCGAGCCGCTCGACGTGACCGCGCTCGCCCGCACCGCGCTGATGTCCCCGGGCCACTTCCAGCGCAGTTTCCGCGCCGAGTTCGGGGAGACGCCGTACGGCTATCTCATGACCCGGCGCATCGAGCGCGCGAAGGCCCTGCTGCGGCGCGGGGACCTGTCCGTCACCGAGGTCTGCATGGCCGTGGGGTGTACGTCCCTCGGTTCCTTCAGCTCGCGCTTCACGGAGCTGGTGGGGGAGACGCCGAGCGCGTACCGCGCCCGCTCCCACGAGGAGATCGCGAAGATCCCTCCGTGCCTGGTCCGCAGGCACACCCGGCCCCGACGGGCCTAGGGTCTGTTCGGCGGATCAGGCCGACTTCGAGCAGAGGTGTCTGATCAGTGCAGGTGAGCGGGGTCATGGGCCCCTCCCGCTCGAGCACAGCCGAGAGTGACGGCAACGCCGCTGGGGCCCCTCCGGGGGGTGCGTGCCAGACCCCGCGACGTCGGCATGATCCGCCGGCGGGGCCTAACGTGAAGCCATGGACATCAGACTCAAGAACTGCTTCATCGCCGTGGACGACCACGACAAGGCGATCGCGTTCTACCGGGACGTCCTGGGCATGGAGGTGCGCGGTGACGTCGGGTACGAGGGCATGCGCTGGGTGACGGTCGGCTCGCCGCTCCAGCCGGACGTGGACATCGTCCTGGAGCCGCCCGCCGCCGATCCCGACGCCTCCCCTGCGGACAAGGAGGCCATGGCCCGGTTGCTGGCCAAGGGGCTGCTGCGAGGGGTCAACTTCACCACGTCCGACTGCGACGCGTTGTTCGCCCGGGTGCGGGAGTCGGGAGCGGAGGTGATCCAGGAGCCCACCGACATGCCGTACGGAGTGCGGGACTGCGCTTTCCGGGATCCGGCGGGGAACATGCTGCGGTTCATGGAGGTGAGCTGACCTACGATCGGCGGCATGAGCCAACCGATCTTGTGGACTCACGCCTTCATCGACCGGCCCCTCGAACTGTTCAGCAGATCCTGCGAGTTCTGGTCAACGGTCACGGACACACACCTGTCCGAGCTGCGGGGCGAACAGGAGGAGTTCGTGACCCTGTTGCCGGAAGGCGCAGACGCCTGCCTGAAGGTGCAAGGGGTGGTCGCGGGGAAGGCCGGTGCTCATCTCGACTTCGCCGTGGCGGACGTACCGACGTTCGTGGCGTCGGCGCTGCGCCTGGGGGCGGGATTGGTCACGGAGCACGCGCGGTGGGCAGTACTACGCTCCCCCGCCGGGCAGCTGTTCTGCGTAGGACCGTGGGAGCACGGTGAGTCGGTACGCCCACCTGTCGTCCGCGGCACCCGCCTCGACCAGGTCTGCCTCGACATCCCGCCCTCCCTCCACGACGCCGAGGTCGCCTTCTGGGCCGCCCTGTTGCCCGACTGGGAGTCCCTCTCCGGCTCGCTCCCCGAATTCCATGTGCTCAAGCCGCCGGCCGGCCTCCCGGTCCGCATCCTCCTCCAGCGCCTCGACGAGGAACGCCCCGTCTCCGCCCATCTGGACCTCGCCTGCGCGGACATCGGGGCGACCCGGGCCGAACACGAGCGCCTGGGCGCCGAGTTCGTCGCCGAAGGCAGGCGCTGGACGGTGATGAGGGACCCGGCGGGCGGCCTGTACTGCCTGACGGGGCGGGACCCGGAGACGGGCGGACTGCCTAGCCGGAGATGAACGCGCAGGCCACGACCGTCGGACCTGCCCCGGGGTCGGCGGTGGGGCTGGGGCACAGGGAATGCCACCCCTCCGGAAGCGCGGGGGTCGGACTGCTCTCCTCCCAGCCGTACGGCCCCGGCGGCTCCGCCGAGTCCTGCAGCCAGAGCGTCAGCACGCCCGCGACGACCACGAGAGCGGCCCAGACCGCCACGGCCCACGCCCACACCCGGCGGTGACCGCTCACCCCCACGGTTCCACGTCGACGACCGCCTCCACCGGGATCGGCCCGTAGATGTGCGGGAACTCCTCGGCACCGGGCTCGGGAGCCTCCCACTCCAGCGGTACGGACAGCCGCGCGGGGTCGATGACGAGGAGCACCAGTTCGTCGGGGCCGTCGTAGGAGCCGTACAGGAACGCGGCGACGGCGGGCAGTTGCTCGCGCGTCGAGCAGTGGATGAACCCCTCCTCCTGGAGAGTGCGGCCGCGCGTGGACATCTCGTACGTGCCCCGGGCGCGCGCCTCGTCCCACAGGGAGCGTTCCGTGAGGTGCAGGATGGGTGTCGTGGACATGGGGCCCACGTTAGGGCCTCAGCCGGGCCGCCCGCCCCTGCAAATAGCGCTGCTCGGGCAGGCTCAGGGTCTTGGCCGCCGCCGACTCGTACGCGGCGCGGGCCTGCTCGTGCGAACCGGCCCGCTCCAGCAGATGCCCGCGCACGGCGTCCAGGCGGTGGCCCAACTCGCCGGTGAGCGAGTCCAGTTCCGCGAGTCCCGCCTCCGGTCCGTGGACCATGGCGACGGCGACCGCCCGGTTCAGCCGCTCCACGGGCCCGGGAACGAGCCGTACGAGAACGTCGTACAGGCCGAGGATCTCCCGCCAGTCGGTCGCCTCCGCCGAGGGCGCCTCGTCGTGTACGGCGGCGATGGCCGCGCGGATCTGGTAGGGCCCGGCATGACGGCGGGCCAGCGCCCGGGTGACCAGCGCGACGCCCTCCTCGATCGCCGCCTTGTCCCAGCGGGCGCGGTCCTGTTCGTCCAGGGGAACCAGGTCGCCGTCCGGGCCGGTGCGGGCGTCGCGGCGGGCGTCGGTGAGGAGCATCAGGGCGAGCAGGCCCGCGATCTCACAGTCGTCGGGCAGGAGCCGGTGGACCGTGCGGGTCAGACGGATCGCCTCGCCCGCGAGGTCGCGCCGCTGGAGGGCCGGGCCCGAGGTCGCCGTATGGCCCTCGTTGAAGATCAGGTAGAGGGTCTGCAGAACGGCGGGCAACCGCTCCCCCCAGTTCTCCGCCCGGCCGAAACGGACGCCCCGCACCTTCTGTTTGGCCCGGCTGATGCGCTGGGCCATGGTCGCCTCGGGAACGAGGTACGCCCGGGCGATCTCCGCCGTGGTCAGACCGCCGACCGCGCGCAGGGTGAGCGCGATCTGCGCGGACGCGGTGAGCTGCGGATGGCAGCACAGGAACAGCAGAGACAGGGTGTCGTCCTCGCGCGGCGCACGGTCGGCGACGGCCGTGTCCCGCACGCTCAGCGCCGCCACCCGCTCCTCCCGCGCTCGCCGCGCCTCCTCCGCGCGCAGCGCGTCGGTCAGCCGCCGCGAGGCCACCTTGATGAGCCAACCGCGCGGATTGTCGGGCACCCCTGCCGACGGCCACTGCCCGGCCGCGGCGAGCAGCGCCTCCTGTACGGCGTCCTCGGCGGCGTCGAAATGGCCGTACCGCCTGACCAGCGCGCCGAGGACCTGCGGCGCGTGCAGGCGCAGCAGGTCCTCGGTCCCGGTGGCTCCTCGCACGGTCCTCAGATGTCCCCGGCGCCGTCCAGGATGGGCCGGATCACCACCGGGTATTCGGGGGCGCCGGCGGGCTGGGGGCACTGGGCGATGCGCTCGGCGATCTCCGTGACGCGCTCCAGGCTCTCGCAGTCCAGCACCCAGTAGCCGCACAGCAGCTCCTTGGTCTCGCTGTAGGGCCCATCGGTGATCACGGCCTTGCCGTCCGCGCCCCGGCTGACGTGCCGGACCTTCGCGGGCTCGGCGAGCCCCTGGGCGTCGAGCATCTCGCCGGTCTCGGACAGGTCGTCGTTGATGGCGCCCATGAAGGCGTACATCGTCTGGATCTCCTGCTCGCTCCAGGCCGGGGAGTGCTCGGAGCCCTTGCCGCGCATGGCCTCGTAGTCGGCCTGCGTTCCCTGCACCATGACCAGGTACTTCATGATTCCGCTCCTTCGGCTTCGGCCGCTCCGTGCGGGCGGCTCTCACAGGGGACGTCGGAGCCGGGGACCGATTCTCGACACGGATTCAGGAAGTTTTCTCGGTGGGGGCGCCACCTTGGTCGTTGCCGGGCGCGGTGACCTTGCCGGGCGCGGTGACCTTGTCGGACTCGGTGAACTTGTCGGACTCGGTGACCTTGTCGACGTTCGCCTCGCACTCGGGGTTGTGGCACGGGCCGCCCACCCACACGGGGACCCACGCACCCAGCGTCTTGTGACGCCGTACGACTGTCTGGACCGGCTGCCCGCAGACGGGACAGACGTGTTCGTCGCTGTCCATGCCTTCAGGGTAGAGCGAGGGGGCCGCGGGCGCTTCCCGCCGTCGACACCCGGCCTGCCGGGCTTTCGCGGTCAGCCCTTCCTGCTGTACGTCCGCACCAGGACGCCGTTGTCGAACAGGCGGACCTCGTCGAGCGCGAACCCGGTGACGGCGAAGTCGGCGGCGAACATCGGCATGCCGCTGCCGAGCACGACCGGGTAGGTCTTGATGACGAGTTCGTCGATCTCGTCGCGCAGATCGCCGGCGAGCTGGGAACCGCCGCACAGATAGATGCCGAACTCGCCATCCTCCGCCTTCAGTTCGCGCACCCTGCCGACCAGGTCGTCGGCGATGATCTCGACGTGCGGGTCGGGCGACTCGGCGAGCGTGCGCGAGGCGACGTACTCGCGCAGGTGGGAGTACGGGCTGGTGACGCCCTCCTTCAGTGCCACCTCGTAGCTGCCGCGGCCCTGGATGATCGTGTCGAACCTCTTGTTCTCCACATCGTGGATGCCGAGGCTCCTGCGGCCGTGGGCCGCTACGGTCTCCGGGTACTCGGTCGTGAGGTACGCGACGAACTCCTCGTCGAGGAACGCGTACATGAACGACGCGTCACCGTCCGGGTCGCCGATGAAGCCGTCGATCGTGCAGGCGACGAAGTACGTGAGCTTTCGCAAGCGGGTCTCTTTTCGTAGGCTGCGCTCTGACGTGTGAACCACGTCAGTTGTAGTGCTTCATTTGTAGTGCTTCACTTGTAGTGGTTGCAAGGGTGTTTTCGGCATCGGATGCAACTGGGAGAGGAGATTCCGCATGGCCGGCAACCCGGAGCGCCGGGCCGCGCTCGTGGACGCGGGGGTCGAGGTGCTCGCCCGCGAGGGGGCGCGCGGGCTGACGTTCCGCGCGGTCGACACCGAGGCGGGGGTGCCGGTGGGCACCTCCTCGAACTACTTCAGCAACCGCGACGACCTGCTCCGCCAGATCGACGCCCGTCTCCACGTGCGCCTCGCGCCGGATCCCGACGTCGTGGCCGACCTGCTGACGAGACCGAAGGACCGCTCGCTGGTCAAGGCCCTCATGCATGACCTGACGGCCCGCGCGACCCATGACCGCACGGGCTACCTGGCCCTCCTGGAAATGCGTCTGGAAGCCACCCGCCGCCCCGAACTACGGGCCTCCTACACCCAGTCGGTCCGGGCAGACCTGGAGGAGGGCATGCGGTTCCACCGAGAGGCGGGCCTGCCGGGCGGAGACGAGACGGTCATGGTGCTCTATCTGGCCATGCTGGGGCTGCTGTTGGAGCACCTGACGCTACCGGGGGTGCTGGAGGACGCACTGCCCGGGACGGGGGTTCCGGATGCCCTGGTGGAACGGATCGTGGAGACGATCGTCCCGGTGACCGAGTCAAGGAACGGTGGGCCGCATTGAGTCTGCGGCTGCGGCCGAGTGGGCGCGAAGCGGCCCCTACTCGCGGCGCGGGGCCGCGTTGAATCTGCGGCCCCAGCCACGTGGCCGCTCCGCGAGTGCGCGCGGAGCGGCCCCTACTCGCGGCGCGGGGCCGCGTTGAATCTGCGGCCACCGCCACGTGGCCGCTACCGGCCCCACTCGCGGCACGGAGCCAGACGGCAGCCGCAACGAATCTGCGGCCACCGCCACACAGGCGCGACCCGCCCCCACTCGCGACACACAGCCCCATCGAATCTGCGGCCACCGCCACACGGGCCGGACCCGCCCCCATTCGCGGCACGGAGCCACACGGGAGCCGCAACGAATCTGCGGGCACCGCCCCACGGGCCCGACCCGCCCCGCTCGGCCGCAACCGCAGGACGCCCCGTCCCGGCACTATCGCGCAGCGCGCGGCTCGCGCCACATGGGCCACATCTGAGGTCCGTCCGGCAGGTCGAGCGGACGCTCCACCAGCTCAAAGCCGAGCCGCTCGTACAGCCCCCGGCTCCGCGCGCTGCTCGCCTCCAGGTAGGTGGGCACCGTCTCCCGGTCGCACCGCTCCAGAACCGTCCCGATGAGCGCGGTTCCGAGCCCCTCCCCCTGCCGCTGCGGATCCACCCCGATCATCCACAGATACTCGTGCGCCCGTCCCGACGGATGCACATCCGCGGTGAGTCGCCCGATCAACTCGATCCGCTCGTTGCCCGGATCGATCGCCTCCCTCAACTGGGCGAACCCGTCCTCGTCGTCATGCCCATCAGCACTCTCCGCCGGCACCGGCAGCCACAACGCGCACGCCGCCCCGTCCTCCGTGACATCGACCCGCCCCTCGGCGAGCACGATGTCGACGAACGCGGCCATCAACCGGGGGTGGATCGTCCGGCGCTCCTCCTCCCCCGGAAAGATCCACCCACTGACCGGATCGTCCTGGAAGGCCGCGTCCAGCAGCCGCGCGACCAGCTCGCGGTCGTCTGCGCCGGCCGTCCGAATCGCCACGCCCATGCCCACCCCTTTCTCTCAACCACCTCTGGTCACAAGGATGTTGAGACTATCCGGTGAGCGCGGAAACGGGCCCGGCGCACCGTGGGGATGTGCCCCGGTGGGCGGGGACACGCCCCCCAGGTGCAGAGACGTCACCTCCAGCGGCCGATCTCGACGTTCTCCAGGACTCCGAGCGCGTCCGGCACCAGCACGGCCGCCGAGTAGTAGGCCGTCACGAGGTACTTGATGACCGACTGCTCGTTGATGCCCATGAACCGCACCGACAGACTCGGCTCGATCTCGTCCGGGATACCGGCCTGCTGAAGGCCGATGACGCCCTGGTCGGCCTCACCGGTACGCATGGCGATGATCGACGTGGTCCGCTCCGAGGTGACCGGGATCTTGTTGCACGGGTAGATCGGCACCCCGCGCCAGGTGGGGATGCGGTTACCCCCCATGTCGATGGTCTCGGGGACCAGTCCGCGCTTGTTGAGCTCACGGCCGATCGCGGAGATCGCGCGCGGGTGGGCGAGCAGCAGCTTGGTACCCCGGCGACGGCTGAGCAGCTCGTCGAGGTCGTCGGGGCTGGGCACGCCGTCGTGCGGCTGGAGCCGCTGGTCGTACTCGCAGTTGTTCAGCAGCCCGAACTCGCGGTTGTTGACGAGTTCATGCTCCTGGCGCTCCTTGAGTGCCTCGACGGTCAGCCGGATCTGCTGTTCCGTCTGGTTCATCGGCTGGTTGTAGAGATCGGCCACCCGCGTGTGGATGCGCAGGACGGTCTGGGCGATGCTCAGCTCGTACTCACGCGGACTCGCGTCGTAGTCGACGAAGGTGTGCGGGATGTCGGGCTCGCCCTCGTGGCCCGCCGCGAGGTCGATCACCTTCTCGCCGTACTTGTTGGTGCGCTGCGAGGGGATCGCGCGCTGTTCCTGGAGGTGCTCGCGCAGGGCGTCGGTACGCTCCGCCACCTGCTCGACGTCCTGGCGGGGCAGCACGAGGACTGTGCAGGCGGTGGCCGCGCGGGCGGTGTACTCCCAGATGGCGTCCGGGTCGAGGAGCGCCTGGTCGCCGAAGTAGGCGCCGTCGGCGAGGACTCCGAGGACCGCGTCGTCGCCGTAGGGGCCGGTGCCGACCTTCTCCACCCTGCCGTGCGCCAGCAGGTACACTTCGTCGGCCTGGGCGCCGAACGAGGCGATCACCGAGCCCGGGGGGAACTCCCGCTGCCGGCAGCGTCGGGCGAGCTCGGAGAGCACGTCGTCGTCCTCGTACGACCTCAGCGCCGGCAGCTCGCGCAGCTCGGCTGGAATCACCTCGACCCGGTCTCCGGTCTTCACGAAGGTCACCCGGCCGTCGCCCACGGCGTAGCTCAGTCGTCGGTTCACCCGGTACGTGCCACCCTGGACGTTCACCCAGGGCAGCATGCGCAGCAGCCAGCGGGAGCTGATCTCCTGCATCTGGGGTGCGGACTTGGTGGTGGTGGCCAGGTTCCGCGCGGCCGCCGTGCCGAGGCTCTGCTGCGGCCTGTCCTGCTCGGTGCGGACCTCTTCGCCTACCGACATAAGGAATTGCCCTCCCGGTACATGCCCGGACGCGATCTGCCCCCGGGCATCGTGTGCATGAACAAGCCTTCCTTACGGAACGTGGCGGTGCTATTACACGAAGGAGCGGGAATGGATCATCGCGAGGCTGGGCATATGCGCGGTTCATGTCCACTGACGACATGTCAAGTCCACTTCCTGGAACGGAATGTGCCTGTCCGAATCAGCTCGCACGCTGTACGAACCAGGAGTCGGAGGCCGCCGTTTTCGGTACAAGCACCGGTATGAGCCGGCCGCGGTCGGCGGCCGGTGCGCAGTACGAAGGAGGGGGCCATGGCCTCACCCATGTCCGCGGGCAGATTCCTGGCCGTCCTGCGGGCGGAGGGCGCCACCGTCGTCGAGGTCGGCGACTGGGAGCACCACAACCGCAACCACGTCGGCGCCTGGGGTCCGGTGCACGGCGTGATGATCCATCACACGGTGACGAAGGGCAGCGCGGCGACGGTGGAGCTGTGCCGGAAGGGCTACACGGGCCTGCCCGGCCCGCTCTGCCACGGTGTCATCACCAAGGACGGCACCGTCCATCTCGTCGGCTACGGCCGCGCCAACCACGCGGGTCTGGGCGACGACGACGTCCTGCGCGCGGTGATCGCGGAGAAGGCGCTCCCCCTCGACAACGAGGCCAACACCGACGGCAACCGCCACTTCTACGGCTTCGAGTGCGAGAACCTCGGCGATGGCGAGGACCCCTGGCCGGCGGCCCAGCTGGCGGCGATCGAGCGGGTCTCCGCCGCGGTGTGCCGCCACCACGGCTGGACGGAACGGTCGGTCATCGGCCACCTGGAGTGGCAGCCGGGAAAGGTGGACCCGCGGGGCTTCACGATGGCCTCGATGCGGACACGCATCCGGGACCGCCTCAAGTGACAATGGAGCGGTGTCCAGCCCCGGCGTCCCCGACCTCACCACCCTGCGTCCCCGGCTCCCGTCGCCGCTGCAGGAGGTCGAGGACGAGCGCTTCACCCGCCGGGGCGTACGGCTTCTCCTCAAGCGCGACGACCTGATCCACCCGGACCTCGTCGGCAACAAGTGGCGCAAGCTCGCGCCGAACCTCACGGCCGCGGCCGGCCGCCCGGTCCTCACCTTCGGCGGCGCGTACTCCAATCATCTGCGCGCCACGGCGGCCGCGGGCCGCCTCCTCGGCCTGCCCACGATCGGCCTGGTCCGCGGCCAGGAACTCGCCGACCGCCCCCTGAACCCCTCCCTGGCCCGCTGCTCGGCGGACGGCATGCGTCTGCACTTCGTCGACAGGTCGACGTACCGCCGCAAGACCGAGCCGAAGACGCTGAGCGCGCTGCTGCGGGCGGCGGGAGCGACGGACGCGTACGTCGTACCCGAGGGAGGCAGCAACACCCTCGCCGTGCGGGGGTGCCGCGCGCTCGGCGAGGAGCTGTCGGGGCGGGCCGACGTCGTCGCGATCGCCTGCGGCACCGGCGGCACCCTCGCGGGCCTGGCCGCGGGCCTCTCCCCGGACCAGCGCGCCCTGGGCATATCGGTCCTCAGAGGCGGCTTCCTGACGGCCGACATAAGGGCCCTCCAGCACCAGGCCTTCGGCGGTTCGCGCGGCGACTGGCAGCTCGACGACCGCTTCCACTTCGGCCGCTACGCCCGCACCACCCCCGAACTCGAAGCCTTCGCCGAGGACTTCGAGGAACGGCACGGCGTGCCCGTCGAGCGTGTTTATGTCGCCAAGTTGCTGTACGGACTTGTCGTCCTGACCGACGAAGGCGCCTTCCCGCGCGGCTCGACGGTCGTGGCGGTCGTCACGGGCACTCCCCAGGAGGCCTGACGGAGGGCCGACGGGCCGGTGGCAGCCGTTGTCGGACGTCCAGACGGGCGGCGCCCGGTGACTCCGCCGTCTTCGAGACCGTGGACGGCGTCCTCACCCGGTGGCCGTGAACCGCCGTCTCACTCCGCCTCCCGATACGCAGCCGCCTCCTCCAGGTCCAGCCTGCGCAGCAGTGTCCGCAGCATCTCGTCGTCGATGTAGCGCAGGTCCCGCAGCTTCACGAACACCGCGCGCTCGGCGCCGATCATCTCCCCGGACAGCCGGCGGTACGTGTCGTCGACGGTCTCGCCGGTGAGGGGGTTGGACTGGCCGAGGCGTTCCCAGACGGCGTTGCGGCGGCGGTCCAGGACCATGCGCAGGCGGTCGGCGAGGGGCGGTGGGAGGGCGTTGCGCTCGTCGGAGAGGAGTTCGTCCAGGCGGCGTTCGGCGGCCCTGGAGGCCTGAGCCTGGGCGTTGGCCTCGGCCAGGGTCTGGGCCTGCTGGTCGCGGCCCGGGAGCTTGAGCACGCGGATCAGCGGGGGCAGGGTGACGCCCTGGACGACGAGGGTGCCGATGACCGTGGTGAAGGTGAGGAAGAGGATCAGGTTGCGGCCCGCGAACGGTTCTCCGTCGTGCAGGTGCTCCGGGATCGAGAAGGCGATCGCCAGCGAGACCACGCCCCGCATCCCGGCCCAGGCGATGACGAACGGCGCCTTCCAGGTGGGGTTGTCCTCACGCGCGCGGATCCGCGCGGAGAGCATGCGCGGCAGGAGGGTCGCCGGATAGACCCAGACGAACCTCGACGCGACGACCACGAGGAAGACGGCGACCGCGTACCAGACGGCGCGGCCGCCCTCGTACTGCCCGAGGCCGCCCAGTACGACGGGCAGTTGCAGCCCGATTAGGGCGAACACCGACGATTCCAGGACGAAGGCAACCATTTTCCATACGGCGTCCTCCTGGAGGCGCGTCGCGAAGTCGACCTCCCACGCGCGGTGTCCGAGGAAGAGCGCCACCACGACCACTGCGAGCACCCCGGACGCGTGGAACTGCTCGGCCGCCGCGTAGGCGACGAAGGGGATCAGCAGGGAGAGCGTGTTCTGCAGCAACGGCTCCTTGAGGTGCGTGCGCAGCCAGTGGATCGGCACCATCAGCACCAGGCCGACCGCTACGCCGCCGACCGCCGCGAGCAGGAACTCGCCGATGCCGCCCGCCCAGGTGGCGCCCTCGCCCACGGCTGCCGCGAGCGCGACCCGGTACGCGGTGATCGCGGTGGCGTCGTTCACCAGGGACTCGCCCTGGAGGATGGTCGTGATCCGGGACGGCAGCCCCACGCGGCGTGCCACCGCCGTCGCCGCGACCGCGTCCGGCGGCGCCACCACGGCTCCCAGCACGAGCGCCCCGGTCAGCGGCAGCCCCGGCACGATCTGGTACGCCGCCCAGCCGACGACGAGGGTCGCAAAGAGCACGTATCCCACCGACAGCAGCGCCACGGGCCGCATTTGCGCCCTGAGATCGAGATAGGAGCTGTCGGCGGCCGCGGAGTGCAGCAGCGGCGGCAGGATGAGGGGCAGGACCACGTCAGGGTCGAGCGTGTAATCCGGGATCCCGGGGAGGTACGAGATCACCAGGCCGGCCGCGACCAGCAGCAGTGGTGCCGGAATCGGGGTGCGCCGGGCGGCAGCGGCGATCGCCGCACTCCCCGCCACCAGCAACAGCAGTGGCATCACGTCCATGGCCCTCGCCCGCCCTCGCTCATCGTCGTGCGCCCGCCCCTCGCTGTTTTTGTGCGCGTCCGCCCGCGCGACCGTCGTAACCTGGCAATCATGAAACAGTGCACGCACGCCGAGGCGCTGCCGCACCCGGAACCCGAGCCGCTGGCCGACACGTGTCCTGAGTGCCTGAGGGACGGTACCCACCCGGTACAACTGCGCCTGTGCCTGTCCTGCGGTCACGTCGGCTGCTGCGACTCCTCGCAGGGACAACACGCGACGAAGCACCACAAGGACTCCGACCACCCGATCATGCGGACTCACGAACCAGGTGAGAACTGGCGTTGGTGCTTCGTGGACCATGTCCTTGTGTGACCCTGGACCGTCGGGTTCCAGGACGGTTCGACCGTCTGACGTCTGGGTACGTCAACCCGGCGCGCGTTCTTCCCAATTGGAGCCGCAAACCCCTAGACACGGAGCGTGTTCGCAGTTTTACTGTGAGTGACGGCAAGGGGTTGGGGTCCCGGGGACAGGAAAGTCGAGAGCGCGATAGCGTCACCGCTGAACCACACTTCGCGTTACTCCGGGGGGCGACCCTCGGCCCCCGTAAAGCTTGTACCACCTTGGAGGTGAGGGTGTCCCAGATCGCAGGCGAGCCCGCGACCCAGGACTTCGTCGAAGTCCGGCTGCCGGCCGCGGGTGCCTACCTGTCGGTGCTGCGGACGGCCACGGCCGGCCTCGCAGCCCGTTTGGACTTCACCCTCGACGAGATCGAGGACCTGCGCATCGCGGTGGACGAGGCCTGCGCGATCCTGCTCCAGCAGGCCGTGCCCGGCTCGGTGCTCAGCTGCGTCTTCCGACTCGTCGACGACTCGCTGGAGGTCACCGTCTCAGCCCCGACCACGGACGGTCACGCACCCTCGCGGGACACCTTCGCCTGGACCGTCCTCTCGGCCCTCGCGGGCAAGGTCTCGTCGGCCGTGGACGAGGACAAGACCGTTTCGATCAGCCTCTACAAACAGCGCGGCGCGGGACCCGGGCCGGCGTGAGGAACGGGGACGGGCCGGTGCGGGACGAAGAGCGCGGCACACGGGAGCTGCCGGCCGAGGGTGGACACCGCCCTCCGTGCCCGAGCGGCGCCGACAGCCTGGGCGACGACGGCCCCGGCGGTTCCCGACGCATGGCGGACGGCATCGACGGCATCCCCGAGCAGGCCCGGCCGCATCCGGAGCAGGACGCGGTCGACGCCACGGCGACCGGCCTCCTGGACGACGGGCAGCGTGATCGGAAAGGTGCCGTGCAGGGTGCGCCTCCGGCAGGGCGGGCCGGGGTCTTCCCGGTGCGGACGGAGGCGAGGGCTCGTGGAAGGGCAACGGGCGGGACGATGAGCGAGCACGAGCGAAACGCAGAGGACGGCGTGGCGGGCGCGAACAACACGCCGGTCCCGCGGCACGATCCCCAGGACCGCAGCGGGGCACGCGCCCTGTTCGTCGAGCTGCGCGCGCTGAACGACGGCAGCCCGGAGTACGCGGAGCTGCGCAACAAGCTGGTCCGGATGCACCTGCCGCTCGTCGAGCACCTCGCGCGCCGCTTCCGCAACCGCGGCGAGCCGCTGGACGACCTCACCCAGGTCGCCACCATCGGCCTGATCAAGTCGGTCGACCGTTTCGACCCGGACCGCGGGGTGGAGTTCTCGACCTACGCGACCCCCACGGTCGTGGGCGAGATCAAGCGTCACTTCCGCGACAAGGGCTGGGCGGTGCGGGTGCCGCGACGCCTGCAGGAACTGCGCCTGGCTCTCACAACGGCCACGGCGGAACTCTCCCAACAGCACGGCCGCTCCCCCACGGTCCATGAGCTGGCCGAGAAGCTGGCCATCTCGGAGGAGGAGGTCCTGGAGGGCCTGGAGTCCGCCAACGCGTACTCCACGCTGTCCCTGGACGTCCCCGACACGGACGACGAGTCCCCGGCGGTGGCGGACACCCTCGGCGCGGAGGACGAGGCGCTGGAGGGCGTCGAGTACCGGGAGTCACTCAAGCCGCTGCTCGAGGATCTCCCCCCGCGCGAGAAGCGAATCCTTCTCCTCCGCTTCTTCGGCAACATGACCCAGTCGCAGATCGCCCAGGAGGTCGGCATCTCCCAGATGCATGTCTCCCGCCTGCTGGCCCGCACCCTGGCCCAGCTCCGGGAGAAGCTGCTGGTGGAGGAGTAGGCCCAGGGTGCCGCCCCACGCGGCGGTTCCGTCACGGGCCCAGGCTTCGGAGGAACGGGTTCGGGGTCGGCGACATCCACTTCGGGCCCGACGTCACCGCTCGCCACCGAGCGCCGGCCTCGGGCCCGGGAGCAGGCCGGAGGCCGTCAACCGCGTCCGCCCTACGACCCCACCGGCGCTCTGAGACCACGGTCCGACGGCTCGACCCCAGCCACCCCCTCAGGTGCCACCGCCGCGCACCAGACCGACAGCCGCCGCGCCCACCGGAACCGCACTCGCCACCCCCTCGGCGCCACCGCCACCCCCGGCCGACAACCGCACACCGAACCGACAGCCGCCGCGCCCACCGGAACCGCACTCGCCGCCCGCACCTGGGTTCCTGGACGATCGCCCGCTACCTCGGCCACGGATCGATCCGACGCCGGCACTCGGAAGCGGCTGCAACGGCTCGACCCGACCAGGCAGCCGCCGTGAGCCCTACGGCCGCTGCCCGCCGCCTCGGCCCGCAGCGCTGTCGGCACTCAGAGCCGACAGCCGCGGCTCGCCCTCCGGGCGACGCACCCCGCCCGCCCCCTACCGCTACTGCTTGCCGTCGGGTGCCCGTCCCGGGCCCCTGATGCCGAGGGCCTGGGTCGTCGCCGGGTTGATCAGGAGGATCAGCGCGGTCACCGCGACGACCGCGAGGGCGATGCCCGCCGGGATCGCCACGCTGTCGGCCTGGAGGAGGTTGTAGGCGACGGGCAGGGCCATGATCTGGGTGATGACGGCCGGACCCCGGCTCCAACTGCGCCGAGCCAGCAGTCCGCGCGCGGCGAGGAGCGGCAGCAGTGCGAGGACGATCAGCGTGACGCCACCGGTGACGGCCGACTGCCGGTCGTCCGGGTCACCGGCGAGGCCCTCCACGAGCATCCAGGCGCCTCCCACGACGAGCGCGAGCCCTTCCAGCGCGGCCAGGGCGGCGGCATACGTCAGGCGCCGCGGGCGCGGACCGGCGGTCTCGGGGATGGCGGGGGTCTGCTCGCTGCTCACCCCTGAAGGGTAGCCCTCGCCCCCGAAGCCTCACGGGTGAGGAGCGGGCAACGCACACGGCCGCACTCAGGTTGCCTCACGCCGCCGTGGCAAGGTTCACGCGCCGAAGCCTTACGTGATCCCTACCTCGGCCTGTGCCCGGTACCACCCAGTAGGTACGCTGCAACCCATGCGTGCACTTCTCGTGGTCAATCCGGCGGCAACCACCACAAGCGCACGTACGCGCGATGTCCTGATCCACGCGCTCGCGAGCGAGATGAAACTGGAAGCGGTCACCACCGAGTACCGCGGCCACGCGCGCGACCTGGGCCGGCAGGCGGCGGAGAGCAAGGACATCGACCTGGTCGTGGCCCTGGGCGGCGACGGCACGGTCAACGAGGTCGTCAACGGCCTCCTGCACGCCGGCCCCGCCCCCGAGCACCTCCCCGGCCTCGCCGTGGTCCCCGGCGGCTCCACCAACGTCTTCGCCCGCGCTCTCGGCCTGCCCAACGACGCCGTCGAGGCCACCGGCGCCCTCCTGGACGCCCTGCGCGAGAGCAGCGAGCGTACGGTCGGCCTGGGTCTGACCTCCGGTACACCGGGCACCGAGGACGAGGCCGTCCCGGGACGCTGGTTCACGTTCAACGCGGGGCTCGGCTTCGACGCCGGTGTGGTCGGGCGGGTCGAGCAGCAGCGTGAGCGCGGCAGGAAATCCACCCATGCTCTCTACGTCCGCCAGGCACTGCGCCAGTTCTTCGGCGAGGCGCACCGCCGCCACGGGACGATCACCGTGGAGCGTCCGGATGCCGAGCCGGTGACCGATCTGGTCCTTTCCATAGTCTCGAACACCTCTCCGTGGACCTTCCTCGGCAATCACCCGATGTACGCGTCACCTAAGGCCTCGTTCGATAAAGGCCTCGACGTACTCGGTCTCAGCCGTATGACGACGACCGCGATCACCCGATATGGCACCCAGTTGCTCACTTCGTCCCCCGAACGCGGCCCCCATGGCAAGCACGCCGTGTCCCTGCACGACCTGGACCAGTTCACCTTGCATTCGAAGGTGCCCCTGCCCCTCCAGATGGACGGCGACCACCTCGGACTGCGTACGAGCGTGACGTTCACAGGCGTACGCCGTGCACTGCGTGTGATTGTGTGAGCAGAAGGGGCTAAAGTCCTTTCACTCGAACGTTTAGACCAGGGTCCACCCCATGGAAGTACGGCTGTGACCTAGTCGACACCGAGGAATCAAAAAAAACTTTCCGGAAGGGGTTGTATCCGCCGCTGAGGTTTGCGAGTCTCTACGTGGCGGTCGGGACAGCCCGCAACATCAGCGTCCACAGGCCACCGGAACCCCTCTTCAATCCACAGGACCACGCCGGGGAAGACTGGGCGGACGGCCCTTCACTTGTTGAGGGATTCGTGAAAGCGTTCACATTCACAAGCAACTTGCATGTAATACCAAGGAGAGGTAGCAGCCATGGACTGGCGTCACAACGCCGTTTGCCGCGAGGAAGACCCCGAGCTCTTCTTCCCCATCGGCAACACCGGTCCTGCGCTGTTGCAGATCGAGGAAGCCAAGGCCGTCTGCCGTCGCTGCCCCGTTATGGATCAGTGTCTGCAGTGGGCGCTCGAGTCCGGTCAGGACTCCGGCGTCTGGGGTGGTCTCAGCGAGGACGAGCGTCGCGCCATGAAGCGCCGTGCCGCCCGCAACCGGGCCCGTCAGGCCTCCGCCTGACATACCCACCCCGCACAGCCTGAGCTTGGCGGCGCGTACACCGCGTACGCTTCTCCCGCCCCCGAGCCGCAGCGCGCAGTACCCCCGATGCGCAGCAAACGCTGGCAACGAGCATTTGAGCCCCGGACCCCTGAACGGTCCGGGGCTTTTTGCTGTGCCGGTGCCCCGGCCCGTGCGCGGATCTACTTGTGCGCCAGCACCGGTACGTCCAGGATCACTCGGGTGCCGCCTTCCGGTGCCGGGACCATGTCGAACGTACCGCCCAACTCGCCCTCCACCAGCGTCCGTACGATCTGCAGGCCCAGATTGCCCCCGGTGTGCGGGTCGAAGCCCTCGGGCAGACCGACGCCGTCGTCCTGGACGGTCACGAGGAGGCGGGCCTCCTTGGTGGTACCGCCGCGGACGGCCGAGACCTCGACCGTGCCGGTCTCGCCCTCGCGGAACCCGTGCTCCAGGGCGTTCTGCAGGATTTCCGTCAGGACCATCGACAGGGGGGTGGCGACCTCGGCGTCCAGGATGCCGAAGCGTCCGCTGCGCCGGCCGGTGACCTTGCCCGGGGAGATCTCGGCGACCATCGCGAGCACCCGGTCGGCGATCTCGTCGAACTCCACGCGCTCGTCCAGGTTCTGAGACAGCGTCTCGTGCACGATCGCGATGGAGCCGACCCGCCGTACCGCCTCTTCGAGGGCCTCCCGGCCGCGGTCGGACTCGATGCGCCGGGCCTGGAGGCGGAGCAGGGCCGCCACCGTCTGGAGGTTGTTCTTCACCCGGTGGTGGATCTCCCGGATGGTCGCGTCCTTGGTGATCAACTCGCGCTCGCGGCGGCGCAGTTCGGTCACGTCCCGTAGCAGGACCAGTGAACCGATGCGCGTGCCCTTGGGCTTGAGGGGGATCGCCCGGAACTGGATGACCCCGTCGTGCGCCTCGATCTCGAACTCGCGGGGTGCCCAGCCGCTGGCCACTTTGGCGAGCGCCTCGTCCACCGGGCCCCGGGTCGGGGCGAGTTCGGCGGTGGTCCTGCCCAGGTGCTGGCCGACGAGGTCGGAGGCGAGGCCCATGCGGTGGTACGCGGACAGGGCGTTCGGGGAGGCGTACTGGACGATGCCGTCCGCGTCCAGCCTGATCAGCCCGTCGCCGACGCGGGGGGCGGCGTCCATGTCCATCTGCTGGTTGGGGAACGGGAAGGAGCCGGCCGCGATCATCTGCGCCAGGTCCGACGCGCTCTGCAGATAGGTCAGTTCGAGACGGCTCGGGGTGCGCACGGTGAGCAGGTTGGTGTTGCGCGCGATGACACCGAGGACGCGGCCCTCCCGTCGTACCGGAATCGACTCGACACGGACGGGGACCTCCTCGCGCCACTCAGGGTCGCCCTCGCGCACGATCCGGCCCTCGTCGAGCGCCGCGTCCAGCAGGGGGCGGCGGCCGCGCGGGACGAGGTGGCCGACCATGTCGTCCTGGTAGGAGGTGGGGCCGGTGTTGGGCCGCATCTGGGCGACGGAGACATAGCGGGTGCCGTCGCGGGTGGGGACCCACAGAACGAGGTCGGCGAAGGAGAGGTCGGAGAGCAACTGCCACTCCGAGACCAGCAGATGCAGCCACTCGAGGTCGGAGTCGTCGAGGGCGGTGTGCTGGCGGACCAGTTCGTTCATGGAGGGCACAGGTGCGAGCGTACCTGGGGGTATGTGAGTGACCTAAAAACACCTGGCCCGAGAACACCCGCGGGCCGCGGCGCCTGGGAAGGACCCTCAACCTTCCCGGCACCGCAGCCCGGAGCAATATCGGCCGTGGGGTGTGCGGTCCCGGTCGGCCGAGGATGAGGACCCGGGGCAGTCAGGGCAGAGAGCTCCGGTTCCTCGGTCCGCCTTCCTGTGCGGGGAAGACGGAAGTCACACGTTCAATTGTGGACTAGACCACTAGGTGTGTCCATGCGTTGGAGCCTGTTTGTTGTTGGAGCTTTCCCTCACGGGAGTCAACTAGTCGGACGCCCTAACAACCACCACGCAGCCTAACCCGTGTGGGTTCATGTGCGGGGCCAGATAGTCATGGCAATTTCCGCGACCGCCTCCAACTCCTCCCGGCTCGCTCCGTCGCGCGCCTGTTGCGACATGCCCTGGATCACCGCCCCGACGTGCCGGGCGAGCGCGGTGGCATCGGTGTCGGCGGACAGCTCCCCCGCGGCGATCCCCGCCCTTATACGGCTCTCGAAGGCGGCGATGTTGGCGTTGCGCCGCACCCGCAGCGACTCCTCGACCTCCGGGCTGGAGCAGTTGGTGGCGGCATGGATGACCAGGCAGCCGTGCGGGCGGCCGGGAGCCGTGTACTCGACCGCGGCCTCGCGCAGCATCCGCTCCATCGCGGCCCGGACGGTGGGCTCCTCGGCGAGAGCCCGGTCACCGAAGGAGCCGTACCGCGCTCCGTACTCCTGCACGACCTCCTCGAACAGCGATCGCTTGTCACCGAAGGCCGCGTAGAGGCTGGGGGCGCCGATACCCATGACGCGGGTGAGGTCGGAGACGGACGTGGCCTCGTAGCCGTGCTCCCAGAACGCCAGGATCGCCTTCTCCAGAGCCGTCGCCCGATCGAAGGACCGCGGTCGACCGCGGAGTCTCGATGTCCCGGCTGCGGTCTTGACCTGCGCTTCCGTCTCGTCGCTGCTCACCATGGAGTGAATTGTATAGCGGGTACTAGATAAAGGACCGAGGTGCCCTGTACGGTTTTTCTGTAGCGACCGATAGAAAAATGTGAAAGGGGCGTCGGCATGGGCGTGCTCACGGGCAGGACAGCGCTGGTGACGGGAGCGAGCAGGGGCATCGGGCGGGGCATCGCCGAGCGCCTCGGACGGGACGGCGCGCGGGTGGCGGTGCACTACGGCAGGAGTGAGGCGGCGGCGAAGGTGACGGTGGCCGCGATCGAGGCGGCCGGCGGCTCCGCCTTCACGATCGGGGCCGAGCTGGAGACACCGGGAGCCGTCGAGGCCCTCTGGGAGGAGTTCGACCGGCACGCGGACGGGCTGGACATCCTCGTGAACAACGCGGGAATCGGCGCCTCACGCCCCATCGAGGAGATCGACGAAGGGGAGTACGACCGGCTCTTCGCGGTCAATGTGAAGGCACCGTTCTTCCTGGTCAAACAGGCTGCGATACGACTGCGGGACGGCGGCCGGGTCATCAACATCTCCTCTGGACTCGCCCGCACCGCCGCCATGCCGCACAACATGGCCTACGCCATGACGAAGGGCGCACTGGACGTTTTCTCCCGGGATCTGTCCAAGGTCCTGGGCGCCCGGGGCATCAGGGTGAACTCGGTGGCACCGGGCCTGATCGACACCGACAACACTGCCGGGTTCCTGCACGGCACCGAGGGCGGCTGGGCGCAGGCGGAGGCATATTCGGCGCTGGGACAGGTGGGGACACCGGCTGACGTCGCGGACGTGGTGGCGTTCCTGGCGTCGGACGACGGGCGCTGGGTGACCGGGAGCTGGGTGGATGCGACGGGGGGTTCGATGCCGTGAGGCGCCCGGCAGGGCACGGGACGTCTCCGTAACCATCACCCTGCCCGGCAGGGCCCAGGAGGGGGATCTCCGTAACCGTCATCGTCCCGCACGTCAGGCCCAGAAAGTCGTCGCCACCACTCCCCGCCCAGCAAGGCACAGAACGTCCCCACGACCCAGGGCGTCCCCGTCACCTTCGCCCCGCCCGGCACGACGCAAGACGCCCCCACCACCATCTCCACACCTGGCACGACCCGGCACGTCGCGATGGGGCGACGCGCCCAAGGGCACCCGATCCGGCGGAGTACGGGGGCGACCAGGTCACCCAAAACCGTTCGTGATGTCCGCAGTGACCAGATACGGGCACAACACTCACGGTGGCCATGGCCTCTATTCCACCCCCCTCCCGCTCCACCGCGTGGACATGGGGCCTGTCCGGGATGTGGCGCGGTGATGGCTTTCGTGGACCTGGGCCGGGGAACCCGATTCTGTTAGATTGGTCTAAACCACATGGGCTGCACCGGGTTCGGTAGAGCCCTCTCGGTTCACACCGTTTCTCCAGATCAGACCGTCACTCCAGATCAGACCGTTTCCTCAGATCGGCAGGCCCAGCGTGGAAGTTGTCATCGTTCCGGACGCCAAGGCGGGTGGCGAGCTCATCGCCGGGGCCATGGCCCAGCTGCTCCGGCGCAAGCCCGACGCCCTCCTCGGCGTGGCCACCGGCTCGACCCCGCTGCCCATCTACGAGGCGCTGGCGGCCAAGGTGCGGTCCGGTGCCGTGGACGCCTCGCGGGCGCGGATAGCCCAGCTCGACGAGTACGTGGGGCTGCCGGCCGAGCATCCGGAGTCCTACCGTTCGGTGCTGCGGCGCGAGGTGCTGGAACCGCTGGGGGTGCCGATGTCCTCGTTCATGGGGCCGGACGGGACGGCGGAGGACATCCCCGGTGCCTGTGAGGCCTATGACTCGGCGCTGGCCGATGCCGGGGGTGTGGATCTGCAGTTGCTCGGGATCGGGACGGACGGGCACATCGGTTTCAACGAGCCGTGTTCCTCGCTGGCCTCGCGGACTCGGATCAAGACGTTGACGGAGCAGACCCGGGTGGACAACGCGCGGTTCTTCGACGGGGACATCGACCAGGTCCCGCATCACGTCATCACCCAGGGCATCGGGACCATCCTGGAGGCTCGGCATCTGGTGCTGCTCGCCACGGGTGAGGGGAAGGCCGATGCGGTTGCGGCGACTGTGGAGGGTCCGGTCGCCGCCGTGTGTCCTGCGTCGGCGCTTCAGCTGCATCCGCATGCGACGGTTGTGGTCGACGAGGGTGCCGCTTCCAAGCTGAAGCTGGCGGACTACTTCCGGCACACCTTTGTCAACAAGCCCGACTGGCAGGGGATTTAGGGCGGTTCTCGTCTGCCGGGTGTTGTCGGTCGCGGTGGCGCAAAGGTGCCGGTCCCTTCATGGGACCGGCACCTTTGCGCCGTACAGCCCTACTACAGCCCTACACCCCCGCGATGATCTCCGCCGCCGCTCTGCCGCAGACCCGGGCGGCGCCGTGGGTCGCGATGTGCAGGGATCCTCGGGCGGGGGCCTGAGGGAGGCCCATTTCGATCACGATCGTGTCGGGGCGGGGTTCTGAGGACGGTGTCCAGGGCCGCTCCCATCCAGGCGTGGCGGTGTTCGTCGCGCACCACGGCCACGATGCGGCGGGGGCCGGCCGCGGCCAGGGTGGCGAGGCCCGCGTCCTCGCCGGCGAAGCTGCCCGTTTGCGTGCCCGGGATCAGACGGGCGAGTTCGGCGGCGACGCCCCAGGGCGTTTCGTCGCCGACGGCCACATTGGCCACCGGGGTGAAGGCGGCGACGTAAGGCGCCGTGGCGAGGGAGGTGAAGCCGTCTGCGCCGGTGATGCGCAACGCCCTTCGGGCCGCGCGCAGTCCTACCTCCTCGTCGGCCGGCAGCTGCGCATCGGCCGCGCCGGCCGCCGTCCAGTGGGCCAGCGTGCGGACGCGTTCCGCCGCTTGCGCGAGCCGCTCCTCGGGGAGTTCGCCCGAGCGCACCGCCGAGACCAGGGCGTCGCGCAGGCGCCGTACCGTCTCGTCGTCGGCCAGGCCGCCGCCCACGCAGATCGCGTCGGCGCCGGCGGCGATGGCCAGGACGCTGCCACGCTCGATGCCGTAGGTGCCGGCGATGGCCTGCATCTCCATGCCGTCGGTGACGATGAGGCCGGTGTAGCCGAGTTCGCCGCGGAGCAGGTCGGTCAGCACCTGGCCGGACAACGTGGCCGGACGGTCCGGGTCCAGGGCCGGGACCAGAATGTGGGCGGTCATCACCGCGCGGGTTCCGGCGGCGATGGCCGCGCGGAACGGGGAGAGTTCACGCGAGCCCAGGACAGAGGTGTCCACGTCGATGCGTGGGAGCGCGTGGTGGGAGTCGACCGCCGTGTCGCCGTGACCCGGGAAGTGTTTGGTGCACGCCGCCACGCCGGCCGACTGGAGGCCGGTGACGTAGGCGGCGGTGTGCCGGGCGACCAGTTTCGAGGAGGCGCCGAAGGAGCGGACGCCGATCACCGGGTTGGACGGGTTCGAGTTCACGTCGGCCGAGGGGGCCCAGTTGAGGTTGACCCCGCAGGCCGCGAGACGGCGGCCCAGTTCCGCGGCCACCTCTCGCGTCAGTTCCACGTCGTCCACCGCGCCGAGGGCGTGATTGCCGGGGAAGGACGAGCCGGTGCGCACCTCCAGGCGGGTGACGTCACCGCCCTCCTCATCGATGGCCACCAGGACGTCGTCGCGTTCGGCGCGCAACTGGGCCGTCAGGGCGGTCAGTTGTTCCGGCGAGGCGATGTTGCGGCCGAACAGGCCGACCGAGGCGAGGCCCTCACCGAGGCGGCGCAGCAGCCAGTCGGGGGCGGCGGTGCCGGTGAAGCCGGGCTGCAGGACGGTCAGCGCGTCGCGGGTCAGCGTGTCTGTGCCGCTGGCGAATGTCGTCATCGGGGGGCGTTATCCCTTCACGGCGCCCGCGGTGAGGCCCGCGGCCATCTTGCGCTGGACGAGGAGGAAGAGGACCACGATCGGCACGGCCATCATGGTGGAACCGGCCATCATGGGGGCGTATTCCGTGCCGTGTTTGGTGGTGAAGTTGCCGAGCCAGACCGTCGCGGTCTGGTTCTTCTGGCTGAGCAGCATGAGGGCGTAGAGGTACTCGTTCCAGGCCTGGACGAAGGCGTAGACCGAGGTGGCGACCATGCCGGGGGCCAGCAGCGGGAAGACCACCCGCAGGAAGGCGCCCGTGGGCGAGCAGCCGTCGACCATCGCCGCCTCCTCCAGTTCCTTCGGGATGTTGACGATGAAGCCGCGCAGCGTCCACACCGTGAAGGGGAGGATGAAGGTCAGGTACGTGATGATCAGGCCCGACAACTTGTCGTACTGGTCGAGGTCGTTGAGGAGCAGGAAGACCGGGATGATCATCGCGACCAGGGGGACCATCTGGACCGCGAGGATGCCCACGATCACGACCCTGCGGCCGCGGAAGGCGAAGCGGGAGATGGCGAGGGCGGCCAGGGTGCCGACCACGACGCCGATCGCCACGACCGACAGGGAGACGATGAGGCTGCGGCCGACCGGGCCCCAGAAGTCGGCGATGTCCAGTGCGCGGCTGAAGTTGCCCAGCGTCAAGCCCGTCGGCAGCAGGCTCGGGTCCGGGTCGATGGCGTCCTTCGCCGGTTTGAACGCCGTGTTCAGCATCCAGTAGACGGGGAAGCCGGCGGTGACGAAGACGAGGAGGCCGAGGAGGTTCCAGCCGGCCTTCGACTTCCGGCGGGCCCCAGGAGCAAGCGTGCTCATTCGACCTCTCCGATCTTCAGCATCTGGCGCATGTAGACGGCGACGACCCCGAGCAGCAGGAGCACGGTGATGAGGGCGATCGCCGAGCCCTGCCCGTAGTCGTTGACCACGAAGGCGCGGTCGTACGAGTACGTCGTCAGGATCTGGAACTCCGGCTCCGGGTGGCCGTTGCGCATGACGAACACCTGCGGGAAGACGCCCATGTCCCAGATGACCGAGAGGGTCGTGAGCATCACGATGAGCGGCTTGAGGATCGGCAGGGTGACGTGCCGGAAGATGCCCCACGCGCCCGCGCCGTCCAGCCGGGCCGCCTCCTCCAGCTCGGCCGGGACCTGGGTGAGCCCGGCGCTCAGGGTGATGACGACGAAGGGCACCGCACCCCAGACCACGAGCAGCATGATCACGGCCAGGCCCTGGGGACCGCTCGCGAACCAGTTGTGGCCGATCATCTCGACCCCGGGCAGCTTGCTCAGCAGCGCGTTGAGGATGCCGTAGTCCGCGTCGAACAGCCACTTGAAGACCGTGGTGGCGACGACGATCGGCATGCCCCAGCTGGCCACCAGCACGATGTTGACGAGGGTCTTCACCCAGCCGGAGACCTGCTGGAGCAGCAGCGCGATCAGCATGCCGGCGACCATCGTGAAGATGACGCACCCGGCCGCGAAGACGACGGTCCGGACGACGACCGCCCAGAACTCACCGTCGTCGAGGACGCCCGTGAAGTTGTCGAATCCGATCCAGTCAGCGGGCAGGAAACCCCACAGCTGGGACTGTCCGAACTTCTGGAAGGACAGCGTGACCAGGCGGACCAGCGGATAGCCGAGGACCAGCACCAGGATCAGCAGACAGGGGGCGAGCAGGAGCCAGGGGGTGGCGTTGAAGGTCCGCTTTCTGCGCGGCAGAACCGGCCTGGACGGCGGTGGTACCGACATCGGCGGCGGCACCTCGGTGGGGGTGGTCGTGTCTGCGGCACTCATCGCGTGCTCCTCAGCGGTCCTTCACGTCGTACGAGAGGCAGGGCCCCGCTGTTCTCAACGGGGCCCTGCCTGCGGTCACTTGGTGTTGATGACCTTGTCGATCGCGGCGTCCGCTTCCTTCGCGGCGGCCTCGACCGACTTCTTGCCGGTGCCGATGTTCTGCAGCATGGTCTGAAGGATCTGGGCCTTCTCGACCTGGCCCCAGCCCGGTGCCATCGGGACGAACCAGTTGGACTCGGCCGCGGTGGCCGGGACCGCGGTCGCCGGGTCGTTCTTCAGGGTGGCGAGGTCGGTCTTGTTGTTGGGCAGGTTGCCCTTGGCCATCAGGCCCTTCTGGCCGGAGGGACCCGTGAAGGCGTTGATCCACTCGGCGGCGACGGCCTGCGCCTTCGACTTCACCGGGACGGCGAGGTCCGAACCGCCCAGGAAGACGGGCATGTTCTTGCCGGAGGGACCCGGCATCACGAAGTTCTCGAGGTTGTCCTTGAGCTTGCCGGTCTTGTCGTTCTTCGGGTCGGCGGAGGTCGCGCCCTCCCAGGCCGCGCCGAAGATCATGCCGGACTTGCCCTGGCCGTAGACGATGTAACGGTCGTTCTCGTCCTTGGTCTTGTCGCCGTGCATGTACTTGTCGACGACGTTCTTGAACTCGGTCAGGCCCTTGACCGACTCGGGCGAGGAGAGGCTGGCCTTCCACTGGCCGCCGTCCTCCTTGGCGATGGAGCCGCCGGCGTCGTAGACGAAGGACATGGCCGCGTACCAGTCACGGGTGGGCTGGTACCAGGCGGAGAACTTGTCGCCCTCCTTCTTCTGGGCCTTGTCCAGGGCGGCGGTGAGCTCCGCGTAGGTCTTGGGCGTGGACTTGACGCCGACCGAGGCGAAGACGTCCTTGCGCCAGTTGCCGACGCGGCCGCCCGCGTAGTAGGGGACGCCGTAGGTCTTGCCGTCGTAGGACACCGAGGCCTTGAGACCGTCGAGCCAGGCGGACGAGTTGGTGAACTTCGATGGGTCCAGGGGTGCGAAGGCGCCCTTGACCATGTAGCCCAGCATCTCGGTGTTGCCCATCTCGACCACGTCGGGGGCCTTGTCGGTGGCGAGGACCGCGTCGAGCTTGGTGTTCTTGTCCGGCCAGCCGTAGTACTCGTGGTTGATCTTGATGCCGGGGTGCTTCTTCTGGACCGCGGCGTCCGCGGCCTTCACCAGCTCGGGCCAGTTGTTCTGAGCGTCGACGGTGAGCCAGACGGTCAGCTCCTTGGCGTCCGCGCCGCTGTTGTCCGAACTTCCGCTGTCGCTGTTCCCACATGCCGCGACGGAGACCACCATGCCCGCGATACCGATCGCGGCTGCCAGCTTGCGCTTCACGCCACCCTCCTCAGGGATGCCCACACCTCCCGCCCACAGGCCGGGACCTGGACCAATGGTGTAGACCAGTAGGGGGAGCTTGGACCAGACCACGAAGCCTGTCAAGAGCCCGCCAAATGGCTCTGACCAGCCGTTATGCGAGCTACATATGCAGGAACCATTAGTAAAGAAGCCAGCGAAAACAGCGGCACCGGAGTACTGTCGTCCGCTAGACCACTCACCTCGGTGGACTAGACCAAAAGAGACGGCGACGGTATACAGAAGGGATCACGATGTGATCCGCATCCGGAGCCGGGAAGGCAGACCATGAGCAGCGACGTCAGCAGTGCGGAGACCGAGGGCGGGGCAGGCGTCCGTACCGCGCGCGTGCCCAAGTACTACCGCCTGAAGAAGCACCTGCTCGACATGACGGAGACCCAGTCGCCCGGCACCCCGGTACCGCCCGAGCGCACGCTGGCCGCCGAGTTCGACACCTCCCGCACCACCGTGCGCCAGGCCCTCCAGGAGCTGGTGGTCGAGGGCCGGCTCGAGCGCATCCAGGGCAAGGGCACCTTCGTGGCCAAGCCGAAGGTCTCGCAGGCGCTGCAACTCACCTCCTACACCGAGGACATGCGCGCCCAGGGTCTCGAACCCACCTCGCAGCTGCTCGACATCGGCTACATCACCGCCGACGACCGTCTCGCCGAGCTCCTCGACATCACCGCCGGGGGCCGGGTGCTGCGCATCGAGCGCCTGCGCATGGCCAACGCCGAGCCGATGGCCATCGAGACGACCCACCTCTCCGCCAAACGCTTCCCGGCCCTGCGCAGGTCACTGGTCAAGTACACGTCCCTCTACACGGCGCTCGCCGAGGTCTACGACGTCCACCTCGCCGAGGCCGAGGAGACCATCGAGACCTCCCTGGCCACCCCCCGCGAGGCGGGCCTGCTCGGCACCGACGTGGGCCTGCCGATGCTGATGCTGTCCCGCCACTCGTCCGACAGGACGGGCGAGCCGGTGGAGTGGGTGCGGTCGGTGTACCGGGGCGACCGGTACAAGTTCGTGGCCCGCCTCAAGAGGCCTGTCGAGTAGTCCTTTCCGGTAGTCCCTTTCGGTAGTCCTTTCCGGTGCCGCACGCGGTGTAGCGCAACCGCACATCCTGCTCTACGGTCCTTCCGACTCCGTCTGGACGGGAGGACCGCCTCGTGCGTACCGCGAACGTCCGAACCATCGTCATCTGGACCCTCGTCGCCCTCGTCGGCGCCGCCGGCTGGTCCGTGCTCGCGCTCGCCCGGGGTGAGGACGTCTCCGCCGCCTGGATGGTCGCGGCCGCCCTCGGGTCGTACGCGATCGGCTACCGCTTCTACTCGAAGTTCATCGCGTACAAGGTCCTGAAGGTCGACGCCACCAGGGCCACCCCGGCCGAACGCCTCAACAACGGCATCGACTTCCACCCCACCGACCGCCGTGTTCTGCTGGGACATCACTTCGCCGCCATCGCGGGCGCCGGACCGCTCGTCGGCCCGGTCCTGGCCGCGCAGATGGGCTATCTCCCCGGCACGGTCTGGATCATCGCGGGGGTCATCTTCGCGGGCGCGGTGCAGGACATGGTGGTGCTGTTCTTCTCCACCCGAAGGGACGGACGCTCACTCGGGCAGATGGCCCGCGAGGAGATCGGCCCCTTCGGTGGCGCGGCCGCGCTGATCGCCGCCTTCGCCATCATGATCATCCTGCTCGGCGTACTGGCCCTCGTCATCGTCAACGCCCTGGCCGCCTCGCCCTGGGGCACGTTCTCCATCGCGATGACGATCCCGATCGCCCTGCTGATGGGCTTCTGTCTGCGGGTACTTCGCCCCGGCCGGGTCGCCGAGGTCTCCCTCATCGGCGTGGGCCTGCTGCTGCTCGCGCTGGTCGCGGGCCGCTGGGTGGCCGAGTCCTCGTGGGCCGGCGCCTTCACTCTCGCGCCCTCGACGCTGGTCGTCTGGCTGGTGGCGTACGGGTTCATCGCCTCGATCCTGCCCGTGTGGATGCTCCTGGCGCCCCGCGACTACCTCTCCACCTTCATGAAGATCGGCACGATCGCCCTGCTCGCCCTCGGTGTCGTCATCGCGCTGCCGACGCTGAAGATGGACCCGGTGACGGACTTCGCCTCGCGCGGCGACGGTCCGGTGTTCGCGGGCTCTCTGTTCCCCTTCGTCTTCATCACCATCGCCTGCGGAGCACTGAGCGGCTTCCACTCCCTGATCTCGAGCGGTACGACGCCGAAGATGATCCAGAAGGAGACGCAGGTCCGGATGATCGGCTACGGCTCCATGCTGATGGAGTCGTCGGTCGCGATCATGGCCCTGGTCGCGGCGAGCATCATCGACCCGGGGCTGTACTTCGCGATGAACGCGCCGCCCGGTGCGATCGGCACGACCGTCGAGAACGCCTCGCAGGTGGTGACCGGTTGGGGTTACTCCATCTCCCCCGCCGAGCTCGCCCAGGCGGCGAAGAACGTCGAGGAGGCCACCCTGCTCTCCCGCACCGGCGGCGCCCCGACCCTCGCCGTCGGCGTCTCGGAGATCTTCTCCAAGGTCACCGGCGGGAGCCTCCGCGCCTTCTGGTACCACTTCGCGATCATGTTCGAGGCACTGTTCATCCTGACCGCACTGGACGCGGGGACGCGCGTGGGCCGGTTCATGCTCCAGGACATGCTGGGCACCGTCTACCGGCCGTTCAAGAACATGAGCTGGAAGCCGGGACTGGTCCTGACCAGCGCGATCGTGTGCGCGCTGTGGGGCTACTTCCTGTGGGTGGGCGTCCATGAGCCGCTCGGCGGGATCAACCAGCTCTTCCCGATCTTCGGCATCTCCAACCAGCTGCTCGCCGCGGTCGCGCTGGCCGTCTGCACCACGTTGCTGGTGAAGTCGGGGCGCCTCAAGTGGGCCTGGATCACCGGGATTCCGCTCGTCTGGGACGCGACCGTGACGCTCACGGCCAGCTTCCAGAAGGTGTTCTCCGGCGACCCCAAGGTCGGCTTCTTCAAGCAGCGGTCCGTGTTCCAGGACGCCATCGACGACGGCAAGGTCCTGCCGCCCGCCAAGAGCATGGACGACATGCACACCGTGGTCACCAACTCCACGGTCGACGGCGTCCTCACGGCCGTCCTCGCCCTGCTGATCGTGGTGGTGATCGCCGACGCCCTGCGGGTCTGCGTCCGGCACCTGCGCCGTCCCGCGCTGTCCACACTCAGCGAGGCGCCGTACGTCGAGTCGAAGATCCTGGCCCCGGCCGGTCTGATCCCGACCCGGGAGGAGAGGGAGGAGGCGCGGGATGCGGTCACTCCGACGGGCGTTTAGGGCCGTACGCTGGTACGTCCGTGAGCTGACCGACGAGTCGGCCTACGACCGCTATGTCGCGCATGTGCGCCAGGACCACCCGCAGGCGCCGGTGCCGACACGGCGTGCGTTCGAACGGATGCGGGCGGAACGTCAGGAAGAAGATCCCCGCCAGGGCTTCCGCTGCTGTTGATGCTGCTGTTGATGCTTCACAGAATCGACATACCGATATGCGGACGAGGTCTTCCGCTCACCTGACACCGTGACCTAGATTGCCTGCGCGTTACAGGTGATCAGCCAGGGGACGGAGTCGCGGAATGTCGGACGCACCTGAAGTGAGACCGCCGGTGGTGACACCGGCAAGGGTGGTCATCGCCCTCTGCCTCGTCGCCCCGTTCGTGGCGATGCTGTGGGTCGGCTCGTACGCCAAGGTCGACCCCACGTTCATCGGCATCCCGTTCTTCTACTGGTACCAGATGCTGTGGGTGCTGATCTCCACCGCGCTGACGATGACCGCGTACAAGCTGTGGCAGCGTGACCAGCGTGCCCGCCACGGAGGTACCAAGTGAACGACGGCGTCAACGGCGTGGCACTCGCCGTCTTCATCATCTTCTTCCTGGCCGTCACGGTCATGGGCTTCCTGGCCGCGCGCTGGCGCAAGGCCGAGAACGAGCACAGCCTCGATGAATGGGGTCTGGGCGGTCGGTCGTTCGGCACCTGGGTCACCTGGTTCCTGCTCGGCGGCGACCTCTACACGGCATACACCTTCGTCGCGGTCCCCGCGGCGATCTACGCGGCGGGCGCGGCCGGCTTCTTCGCGGTGCCGTACACCATCCTGGTGTACCCGCTGATCTTCACGTTCCTGCCCCGCCTGTGGTCGGTCTCCCACAAGCACGGATACGTGACGACCTCGGACTTCGTGCGCGGCCGCTTCGGCTCCAAGGGCCTGTCGCTGGCGGTGGCAGTCACCGGCATCCTCGCGACCATGCCGTACATCGCGCTCCAACTGGTCGGTATCCAGGCGGTCCTCGATGTGATGGGCGTCGGCGGCGGCGAGAACACGAACTGGCTCGTGAAGGACCTGCCGCTGCTGATCGCGTTCGGTGTCCTCGCGGCCTACACGTACTCCTCCGGGCTCCGGGCCCCCGCGATGATCGCGTTCGTGAAGGACACGCTGATCTACATCGTCATCGCGGTGGCGATCATCTACATCCCGATCAAGCTGGGCGGCTTCGACGACGTCTTCGGCGCGGCGAGCGAGAAGTACACGGCGGCCAAGGCCGGCGGCCTCGTCCCGCTGGAGGCGGGCCAGTGGACGTACGCCACGCTGGCGCTGGGCTCCGCCCTCGCGCTCTTCATGTACCCGCACTCGATCACCGCGACGCTCTCCTCCCGCAGCCGTGAGGTGATCCGCCGCAACACCACGATCCTGCCGCTGTACTCGCTGATGCTGGGCCTGCTCGCGCTGCTCGGCTTCATGGCGATCGCGGCCGGAGTCAAGGTCACCAACCCGCAGTTGGCGATCCCGCAGCTCTTCGAGGACATGTTCCCGGACTGGTTCGCGGGCGTGGCCTTCGCGGCGATCGGCATCGGCGCGCTCGTGCCCGCGGCCATCATGTCGATTGCGGCCGCGAACCTGTTCACCCGCAACATCTACAAGGACTTCATCAAGCCGGACGCCACGCCCGCGCAGGAGACCAAGGTCTCCAAGCTGGTGTCCCTGCTGGTGAAGGTGGGCGCGCTGGTCTTCGTCCTCACGATGGACAAGACGGTCGCCATCAACTTCCAGCTCCTGGGCGGCATCTGGATCCTCCAGACCTTCCCGGCCCTGGTCGGCGGCCTCTTCACCCGCTGGTTCCACCGCTGGGCCCTGCTCGCCGGCTGGGCGGTCGGCATGATCTACGGCACAGTCGCCGCGTACGGCGTCGCCTCCCCGACCCAGAAGCACTTCGGCGGCTCGGCGAAGGAGATCCCGGGCATCGGCGAGATCGGCTACATCGGCCTGACGGCGTTCGTGCTCAACGTCGTCGTGACGGTGGTCCTGACCTTCGCCCTGAAGGCGGCGAAGGTCCCCGACGGCGTGGACGAGACCAGCCCGGAGGACTACTCGGCGGACGCGGGCGACCCCGGGGTCCAGGTGGAGCTTCCGCCGGCGACCGCGGGTACGACCCACTAGTCACCCTGGTGCACGGGCCGTCGGAGTTCTCGTCCGGCGGCCCGTTGCCGTACCCGTCGGGCACACTCACCCGCATGGACATTCTGATCCGCCCCGCGGTACCCGCCGACTACGAACCCCTCGGTGAGATCACCGCCCAGGCCTACCTCCGGGACGGCCTTCTCCTGTTCGGTGAGAGCGACTGGTACCTCGAAGAACTCAAGGACGTGGCCAAGAGGGCGTCCGCCGCGGACGTCCTGGTGGCCACCGAGAACGACGACCTCCTCGGCGGAGTCACCTTCGTCCCCTCCGGTGGCCCCCTGGCCGACCTCGCCCGCCCCGGAGAGGCGGAGATCCGCATGCTCGCGGTGGCGCACGCGGCCCGGGGCAGAGGCATCGGACAAGCCCTCGTCCAGGCCTGCGTCGACCGCGCGAGCGGCGTGGCCACCGGCGTCGTCCTGTGCACCCAGCCCACGATGCACACCGCCCACCGCATCTACGAACGCCTCGGCTTCACCCGCGTTCCCGAGCGCGACTGGAACCCGATACCCGGCGACGACTTCACGCTTCTCACCTACGAGTTGACGCTGTCAACTACCCGGCGCTAAAGCGCGCCGGGCTTGCACAACGGGCATCACTGGCGGTGGTGCTGCGTTTGCGTCCAGTCTCACTCCGAGGTGTTCGGAGTGGGTCAGGGGTCGTTGACTGGGCCCCGCGTCGCCACAACTCCCGGGCGCGAGCCTGGATGTTGCGGGAGCCGTTCCGGTCTGCGTGATCAACGAATCCGCAGTTCCGGCACGCGAACCAGGCCTGACTCACCCGGTTCGCCCTGTCGATGTGTCCGCACTCGGCGCAGGTCCGCGAGGTGTACGCCGGATCGACGTGCACCACCGGCACCCCCGCCCTGCGGGCCTTGTACGAGATGAACGCCCCCAGCTGGGCGAACGACCAGGTGGAGTGGGTAGCCCTCCCCCACTGCCTAATGGGCGTGGGAGGTACCCCCAGGCTTGCGAAGCCGTTCCCGCTCGCGGATGCCTGTCAGGTCTTCCAGGGCGATTCCGCGACCGGTGCTCCCCCACTGCCTTAAGGGCGTGGGAGGTGCCCCCAGCCTCGGCCACCACATGTTTCGCGATCTTGTGGTTGATGTCCTTGGCCCGCCGCGCCTCCTTGCGCCGCCGCTTCTTCAGCCGGCGCCTGGCGGACGGGGTGTTCTTGCGTTGCAGCTTGGCGCGCAGCCCGCGCTCGCGGGTGCGGACGCGGGTCCGCTCGCGTCCGGCCATGATCTCGCCGTCGGACGTGGTGGCGATGTTCACGATGCCCAGGTCGATGCCGAGGAAGTCCACCGGCTCCGTGTTCAGCGGCGCTTCGGGGACTTCGCAGGTGGCGTTCAGGAACCATATGCCGTCCCGCTCCAGCAGGTCGGACTCGCCCCTGCGGTACAGGGCCAGGGTGACCAGCTGCTCGACCGAGGCAGTGAACGCCACGCTCTTGACCCGCCCGCCGGTGGTCCAGATCGACACCGTCCGGTCCGGGATCTGCCAGGACGGCATCCGGTCGTCATAGGGCTGCGCGCCCCGGGCACGGAAGGAGATCGGCTTCTCGGTGGCCCGGCGGTAGCGCTTCGAGCCGGGCTTGCCAAGGTTTCCGGCCTTCAGGTTCGCCTTCAGCGTGGTGTACGCGTCGCACGCCTTCTTGATGACGTGCTGGGCGGCCTGCGCGCCCAGACCCCAGCGGGACTTGACCGCGTCGTAGGCGTGTTTGCGCAGGGCGAATTTTTGAACTCCCTGCGCTCGAAAGCCGCCTCGCTCACCCAGGTGGCGGCCTCGTTGCAGGCGCGCAGGGTCGCCTCGAGTGCCGCCGCCTGCTCGGGCGTCGGCAGCAGCTTGACCTGTACCACCAGCTTCACAAGCACCAAACGTAGACAAGCACACGAGTTGCATCTGCATGTTCGCAATTGATCACCCGATCGAGCGACGGGGCCGAGCGCATCCCTCATGCCCAGCGAACACCGAACGCGGGCCCTCTGAGGGGGTGGTTGTTGGTGATAAACACTCTCCGAAGCCGCCGCGACACAACATATAGGGGTGCCGCCAGAACCCAGCACAAGATGTATGCTCATGCTCGCTGTCGCCGCAGGGGAATCCGGTGTGAATCCGGAACTGTCCCGCAACGGTGTACTCATGCGTGCATAAGCACACATGAGAGTCAGTCCGAGGACCTGCCGACAGCACGCCCGAGCCATACGGCCCGGGTGTCCTGACGTCCGGGCCTCGTGGAATGGGCCGGTGGACGCGACGCCGTGTGCGCTCGTGTGCTGCCTCCTGCCCTCCGCAAGGCCCCGTGCCCAGCGAGGGAGAGCCCCACGTGACCATCGCGCCAGCCGACCCGGCTTCAGCGACCACCTTTGTGGACGAGGACGGTCCCGGAACCGCGTTGCTGCGGACCCTGACCGCGCTGACCGCCGACCTCCCCGACACCGACCCCGGCAGGGTCGCCGCCGCCGCGCTGCGCGGCCGGTCCTCGCGGGGTGCCTCCTCCGAAATGGACGTGGAGCTGCGCGAGCTGGCCACCGAGGCGGCGGCCGGCCTCATCTCCGAGGACCCCGCGTACAGCAGGCTGGCGGCCCGGCTGCTGACCGTCACCATCGCCGCGGAGGCCGCCTCGCAGGGCGTGACCTCGTTCACCGGATCGGTCGCCGTCGGACACCGCGAGGGCCTCATCGCCGACCGCACCGCCGAGTTCGTGCGGGTCCACGCCGAGCGGCTCGACGCCCTGGTCGACACCGGCGCCGACGACCGCTTCGGCTACTTCGGTCTCCGGACCCTCCACAGCCGGTACCTCCTCAGGCACCCCCTCACCCGCAAGGTGATCGAGACACCCCAGCACTTCCTGCTCCGGGTGGCGTCCGGCCTCGCCGAGGACGACACGGTCAGGGCACTGGACGAAGTCGCCGCGCTCTACGCGCTCATGAGCCGTCTCGACTACCTCCCCTCCTCCCCCACCCTCTTCAACTCCGGCACCCGGCACCCCCAGATGTCGTCCTGCTACCTCCTCGACTCCCCGAAGGACGAGCTCGACTCCATCTACGACCGCTACCACCAGGTGGCCAACCTCTCGAAGCACGCCGGCGGCATCGGTCTGTCGTACTCCCGTATCCGCAGCCGCGGTTCGCTGATCCGCGGCACCAACGGACACTCCAACGGCATCGTCCCGTTCCTGAAGACGCTGGACGCCTCGGTCGCCGCCGTGAACCAAGGAGGCCGCCGCAAGGGCGCGGCCGCGGTCTACCTGGAGACCTGGCACTCCGACATCGAGGAGTTCCTGGAGCTCAGGGACAACACCGGTGAGGACGCCCGCCGTACGCACAACCTGAACCTCGCGCACTGGGTCCCGGACGAGTTCATGCGCCGGGTGAACGCGGACGCCGAGTGGTCCCTCTTCTCCCCCGCCGACGTGCCCGAGCTGGTCGATCTGTGGGGCGAGGAGTTCGACGCCGCGTACCGGAAGGCCGAGGAGCAGGGCCTCGCGCGCAAGACCATCCCGGCCCGTGACCTCTACGGCCGCATGATGCGCACCCTCGCGCAGACCGGCAACGGCTGGATGACCTTCAAGGACGCCGCCAACCGCACGGCCAACCAGACGGCCACCCCGGGCCATGTCGTCCACTCCTCCAACCTCTGCACGGAGATCCTGGAGGTCACGGACGACGGGGAGACGGCGGTGTGCAACCTGGGATCCGTGAACCTGGGCGCGTTCGTCACCGGTGACGACATCGACTGGGAGCGGCTGGACGCCACCGTCCGCACCGCCGTGACCTTCCTCGACCGGGTCGTCGACATCAACTTCTACCCGACCGAGCAGGCCGGGCGGTCCAACGCCAAGTGGCGCCCCGTCGGCCTTGGCGCGATGGGCCTCCAGGACGTCTTCTTCAAGCTGCGGCTGCCCTTCGACTCCCCCGAGGCCAAGGAACTCTCCACCCGGATCGCCGAGCGCGTCATGCTCGCCGCCTACGAGGCCTCCGCCGACCTCGCCGAGCGGGGCGGCCCGCTGCCGGCCTGGGAGAAGACCCGTACCGCCCAGGGCGTCCTGCACCCCGACCACTACGGCGTCGAACTCACCTGGCCCGAACGGTGGGCGGCCCTGCGCGACCGTATCGCCGTCACCGGACTGCGCAACTCCCTGCTCCTCGCCATCGCGCCCACCGCCACCATCGCGTCGATCGCCGGTGTGTACGAGTGCATCGAGCCGCAGGTCTCCAACCTGTTCAAGCGCGAGACGCTGTCCGGGGAGTTCCTCCAGGTCAACTCGTACCTGGTGGCCGAGTTGAAGAAGCTCGGCGTGTGGGACGCCCGCACCCGTGAGGCGCTGCGGGACTCGAACGGCTCGGTGCAGGACTTCGCGTGGATCCCCGAGGACGTACGGGCGCTGTACCGCACGGCGTGGGAGATCCCGCAGCGCGGTCTGATCGACATGGCCGCGGCGCGGACGCCGTTCCTCGACCAGTCCCAGTCCCTGAACCTCTTCCTGGAGACGCCGACCATCGGCAAGCTCTCCTCGATGTACGCGTACGCCTGGAAGTCCGGGCTGAAGACGACGTACTACCTGCGCTCGCGCCCGGCGACCCGTATCGCCCGCGCCGCACAGGCGACGGTCCCCGTTCAGCAGCCGGCCCCCGAAGACGCGGTCGCCTGCTCCCTGGAAAACCCCGAGTCCTGCGAGGCCTGTCAGTAATTCCCGCCCGCCACCCGACCACCACCCCTGGAGGACGGCGCTCCGCGCCGACAGCAATGACTGACCAGAACCTGCTCGACCCCGGCTTCGAGCTGACGCTGCGCCCCATGCGCTACCCGGACTTCTACGAGCGCTACCGGGACGCGATCAAGAACACCTGGACCGTCGAGGAGGTCGACCTCCACTCGGACGTCTCCGACCTGGCGAAGCTCAGCCCCGCCGAACAACACCTCATCGGCCGCCTGGTGGCCTTTTTCGCGACCGGCGACTCGATCGTCGCGAACAACCTGGTGCTCACGCTGTACAAGCACATCAACTCCCCCGAGGCGCGGCTCTACCTGAGCCGCCAGCTCTTCGAGGAGGCCGTCCACGTCCAGTTCTACTTGACGCTCCTCGACACCTACCTCCCCGACCCGGCGGACCGGGCCGCGGCCTTCGACGCCGTCGAGAGCATCCCCTCGATCCGCGAGAAGGCGGAGTTCTGCTTCAGGTGGATCAACGAGGTCGAGAAGCTGGACCGGCTGGAGTCCCAGGCCGACCGCCGCCGCTTCCTGCTCAACCTGATCTGCTTCGCCGCGTGCATCGAGGGCCTGTTCTTCTACGGCGCCTTCGCGTACGTCTACTGGTTCCGCAGCCGGGGCCTGCTGCACGGCCTCGCCACCGGCACCAACTGGGTGTTCCGGGACGAGACCATGCACATGTCCTTCGCCTTCGATGTGGTCGACACCGTCCGCAAGGAAGAGCCGGAGCTCTTCGACGAGCAGCTTCAGCAGCAGGTGACCGACATGCTGGCGGAGGCCGTGGAGGCGGAACTCCAGTTCGCGCGCGACCTGTGCGGCGACGGACTGCCCGGCATGAACACGGAGTCGATGCGCCAGTACCTGGAGTGTGTCGCCGACCAGCGCCTGACGCGCCTCGGCTTCGCGCCGGTGTACGGCTCGGAGAACCCCTTCTCCTTCATGGAACTCCAGGGCGTCCAGGAGCTGACCAACTTCTTCGAGCGGCGTCCGTCCGCCTACCAGGTCGCGGTGGAGGGCACGGTGGATCTCGACGAGGACTTCTGAGGCGGCGGCTTCGGCGACGGCAGCGGCCCGAGTTGACCGTGCCGGGAGTGGACCATGGACCGGCCATCGGCCGTCCATGGACCACCTATGGGGCGGCAAAGTTCTGCTGAGGCATCTGTTCCGGTCTCGTCCGGCCCGGTTACGTTCTGGCCGTCCTGTCATGTCCACACATCACATGCACAGGACGTTCAAGTGTCATGCCCATGACGGCATCGCGCACCGCCGCCGCTACGCGCGTCAAAGGCCTGCCACCAACGTCGAGAACCTCACTCCCCCGACGGAGGCAGTACCCCATGCGTCAGACACGCACCGGCAAGTCCGGACGTAACCTGCGAAGACTCCTGACCGCCGCCATACCCGCCCTCGCCCTCAGCCTGGCGGGACTCGTCTCGGTGCCGGCGCACGCAGCGCCCGCCGCCACGCACACCTCTCGCGTCACCCAGAACTCCAAGGCGCTCACCTCACCCGGCCGTCAGACGTTCCACTCGACCGGCAAGGCCGGCCAGAAGGTGCCGACCACGCACCTGTGTGCCACCGCGGCCCCCGGACAGGCGTCCTGCTTCGCCCAGCGCCGGACCGACATCAAGCAACGTCTGGCGTCCGCGGTCGCCGCCGCCACTCCCTCCGGGCTCAGCCCGGCCAATCTGCACAGTGCCTACAACCTGCCCTCGACGGGCGGCTCGGGCCTGACCGTCGCCGTGGTCGACGCGTACAACGACCCCAACGCGGCCGCCGACCTGGCGACCTACCGCTCGACCTACGGCCTGTCGGCGTGCACGGTCGCCAACGGATGCTTCAAGCAGGTCAGCCAGACCGGTTCCACCACCTCGCTGCCGACCAACGACACCGGCTGGGCGGGCGAGGAAGCGCTCGACATCGACATGGTCAGCGCCGTCTGCCCGAACTGCAACATCATCCTCGTCGAGGCCAACTCCGCCAACGACTCCGACCTCGGCATCGCCGAGAACGAGGCCGTCGCGCTCGGCGCCAAGTTCGTGTCCAACAGCTGGGGCGGCTCCGAGTCGTCCTCGCAGACCGGTGAGGACACCTCGTACTTCAAGCACCCGGGTGTCGCCATCACCGTCTCCGCCGGTGATTCCGCCTACGGCGCCGAGTACCCGGCAACCTCCCAGTACGTGACCGCGGTCGGCGGCACCGCGCTGTCCACGTCCTCCAACTCCCGCGGCTGGACCGAGTCCGTGTGGAAGACCAGCTCCACCGAGGGCACCGGCTCCGGCTGCTCGGCCTACGACCCCAAGCCGAGCTGGCAGACCGACACCGGCTGCACCAAGCGCATGGAGGCCGACGTCTCCGCCGTCGCCGACCCCGCCACCGGCGTGGCCGTGTACGACACCTACGGCGGTTCCGGCTGGGCCGTCTACGGCGGTACGAGCGCCTCGTCGCCGATCATCGCGGGGGTCTACGCCCTGGCGGGCACCCCGGGCTCCAGCGACTACCCCGCGAAGTACCCGTACAGCCACACGAGCAACCTGTACGACGTCACCAGCGGCAACAACGGCTCCTGCTCCACCTCGTACTTCTGCACCGCGGCCACCGGCTACGACGGCCCGACCGGCTGGGGCACCCCCCACGGCACGGCCGCCTTCACCGCGGGCACCACCTCGGGCAACACGGTGACCGTCACCAACCCCGGCAGCCAGTCCACGACGACCGGCGGCTCGGCCAGCCTGCAGATCAGCGCGAGCGACAGCGCCGGCGCGACCCTCACCTACAGCGCGAGCGGCCTGCCGACCGGGCTGTCGATCAGCGGCTCCACCGGCAAGATCTCCGGTACGGCGTCCACCGCGGGCACCTACCAGGTCACCGTCACCGCGAAGGACTCGACCGGCGCCTCCGGCTCGGCCTCCTTCACCTGGACGGTCGGTTCCAGCGGCAGCACCTGCACCTCGTCCCAGCTGCTCGGCAACCCCGGCTTCGAGTCGGGCAGCACCACCTGGACCTCCTCCAGCGGCGTCATCACCAACTCCAGCAGTGAGCCGGCGCACACCGGTTCGTACTACGCCTGGCTGGACGGGTACGGCTCCGCGCACACCGACACCCTGTCCCAGTCGGTGACCGTGCCGAGCGGCTGCAAGGCCACCTTCACCTTCTACCTGCACATCGACACCGCGGAGACCGGCAGCACCGCCTACGACAAGCTGACGGTCACCGCCGGTTCGACCACCCTGGCCACCTACTCCAACGTCAACGCGGCTTCCGGCTACGCCCAGAAGTCCTTCAGCCTGTCCTCGTACGCCGGCTCCACCGTCACCCTGAAGTTCAGCGGTGTCGAGGACTCCTCGCTCCAGACCAGCTTCGTCCTCGACGACACCGCCGTGACGACCAGCTGACCTCCCCCTCATGACCGGGCCCCGGTCGCGGCTTCCGCGACCGGGGCCCGGCCTGGATCCAGGTGTACGGGTCACACGTCCAAGGGGAAGAGGAGGCCCTTCATGCGCCCTAGGAACCGTCACACGACCCTCGCGCTCGCCGCGCTGACCCTGCTGCTCGCGAGCGCGGGCTGTGGCAGCCAAGCCGGCAGCGACGGGGGCGACGGCAGCGGCACCGTGTCGCCGTCGCCGTCATCCGCCGCGCCGTCATCCGCCGCGCCGTCATCCGCCGCGCCCTCATCCGGCTGCGCCTCCGGGTCCGGGCTCGACGCGGCCGACAGCGGTGACACGGTCTGCCTGGCGGTGGGGAACACGGTCCGGGTCGGCCTGGACGGGACGAAGAGCCGCCCGTGGAAGCCGATCGCCGTCGAGGGCAGTGGTCTCAAGGCCACCAACAGCGGGGTCGTCCTGCTGCCGGGCGATGCGAACGCCGCGTACCAGGCGGTGTCGGCGGGCACGGTACGGCTCAGTTCCTCACGTCCGCTGTGCGCCGCCGAGACCGGCCGGGTCTCGTGCAAGGGCATTCAGGAGTGGTGGGTCACCGTGCGGGTGAAGTAGCGCTGCCGCGCGGGCCGCCGCGCTTCGGGAAGCTGCCCCTCGGTCTCCCGGCGGGCCCGCTCGGCCTCGCGGATCTGCCGGTCGATGCGACGGTCGTGCACGATCCCGATCACCGACGGGAGGACCAGGAGGACGAGGAGGGTGAAAACAGTCAGCATGGCGATCAGTCCTTCTGTCTGCGCTGAAGTCATGTCACTACTCTCGCGCCGTTGACTGCTGACAAACAGTGGCAGGACTGCCGCACACCCTCGATTTACTGCCACCCCTGAGGCACACTGGCAGCATGCTGAAGAACGTGGCCGCTGTCGTCCTGGACGGTGTGAATCCCTTCGAGCTCGGTGTCGTCTGCGAGGTCTTCGGGACCGACCGCAGCGACGACGGACTGCCCGTGTACGACTTCGCGGTCGCCTCGGCCGAGGGCCCGACGCTGACCTCCCGCGCGGGCTTCGCCGTACACGTCGAACACGGCCTGGAGCGGCTGGAGACGGCCGACCTGATCACCGTGCCGGCCTGCGCCCGCTACGAGACGCGGGACTTTCCACCCGAGCTCCTGGAGGCCCTGCGCAACGCGGTCGACCGCGGGGCACGGGTGCTCAGCGTGTGCTCCGGCGTCTTCGTGCTCGCCGCGGCCGGACTGCTCGACGGCCGGCGCTGCACCGTGCACTGGCACCACGCGGAGGAGCTGGCGCTCGCGTATCCGCGGCTGACGGTCGAGCCGGACGTCCTGTACGTCGACGAGGACCCGGTGATCACCTCCGCGGGCACCGCCGCCGGTATCGACGCCTGTCTGCACATCGTGCGCAAGGAGCAGGGCACCGAGGTCGCCAACAAGATCGCCCGGCGGATGGTCGTACCGCCGCACCGGGACGGCGGACAGGCGCAGTACATCGAGCGGCCGCTGCCCCGGTCGAAGTGCGACACCGTCGGCGAGGTGCTCGTGTGGATGGAGCAGCACCTCGACGAGGAGGTCACCGTCGAGCAGCTCGCCGAGCGCGCGCACATGTCCCCGCGCACCTTCGCCCGCCGCTTCCAGCAGGAGACGGGTACGACTCCCTACCGCTGGATCCTGCGCCAGCGGGTGCTGCTGGCCCAGCGGTTGCTGGAGGCGACGGACGAGACGGTGGACGCGATCGCCGGCCGGGCGGGGTTCGGCACCGCGGCCGCGCTGCGTCACCAGTTCCTGCGCGCGGTGGGCACCACCCCGAACGCCTACCGGCGCACCTTCCAGGGCCCGGAGGCGGCCGCCTGACCTACGTCCTCGGTACGGGTTTCAGCAACAGCCCGGCCGGCTTCAGCGTGATGCCCACCCGTGGCGTGTCGTCGGATCCGGGCACCTGGTCGAAGCGGTACTTCCGGGCCGGCGCCCCCGTGATCAGCCTCAGCTGGGCCATCGCCAAATGGTCGCTCGGGCACTTCCGGTTACCCGTGCCAGCGGACTCATGGCGTGTTTCGGCACGGACCTGGCCCGCTCCGGACTTCAGCGCAGGGGATCGAACTCCTGACTGTCGTCGTACGACTTCGGATCGCGCTGGATCGCATACGGGCCGTACACGACGTCGGCCCCGGCCGGAATGCGACAGCCACCGAGTTCCGTGTCCCGCACCGCCCGCTGCGTCAATATCCACACGGCGGGCCGTAAACGCATGACCTCGATCACCGGACAGTTCCTGTAGGTGAGCGCCCGGACGTCCACCGGTGACCGATTCGACTTCCGCGCACACCTTGTCCGCGTGTTCCGGGTGTGCGGCAAGAGCCTGGAGCAACCACATGACCGTGGCCGCGACGGTTTCGCTGCCGGGGGAGTATCGCGACGCGTCCCATCGAACGTACGACGCACATGCGAACGGCGCCTGTTCGGGGAGTGATTCCTGAGCAGGCGCCGTACGGGCGGCAGTTGTGAGGCGTCAGTCGTTCGCGACCACGGGGTAGCGGGGCTCGTTCTCGGCCATCTGCCGCAGCGCGTCCTTGCGTTCGCGCTTGGAGAGCCGGTCGATGTAGAGGTAGCCGTACAGATGGTCGGTCTCGTGCTGCAGGCACCGGGCGAAGTAGCCGGTGCCGCGGACCTTGACCGGATTGCCCTTCTCGTCCTGCCCGGTGACCTCGGCGTAGTCGGGGCGGGCGAGCGGCGCGTACGCGGTGGGCACCGACAGACAGCCCTCGTTGCTGTCGTCGAGGCGGCGCTTGTCCGCGGGCAGGTCCACGAGCTTGGGGTTGCAGACGACCCCCACGTGCCGCCGGCCCTCGTCGTCCTGGCAGTCGTACACGAAGACCTTCAGGTCGACGCCGATCTGGTTGGCGGCGAGGCCGACGCCCTCGGCGGTGCGCTGGCTGGCGAACATGTCCGCGACCAGCTGGTCGAGCTCCTCACCGAACTCGGTGACGTCCTTGCACTCCTTGTGCAGCACGGGGTTCCCGACGACGGTGATGGGCCGCGAGGTGCCGCGCTCACGCCAGGCGTTCTCCCGCTCCTCAGTGTCCTCGGTGTCGATGACGAACCCCTCGTCGTCGACGGGGAGCACGCCCGCGTGCTGCTGATCGGTGTCCTGCTGGGCCATGACCTACGGATCGCCTTCCTGCACAAACAAAGAACAAAGAGGGTGTGACGCTGATACAGGGTACGGCGAACGGTCAGCAGACCTCTTCGAGATCCCGCCAGTCCCTGGAGTCCGGGCTGTCCGCGACCCACCCGTCCAGCAGGCCCCGTACGAGCGAGGCCGGCGCAGCCACCCCGCACTCCCGCTCCGGCACCCACAGCTGACCGTCCGTGCGGTGCCCCAGGGGCCCGGGGTGTCCCGGTTCGCTGTGGTCATGGGGGTCCAGGTGTTCCCCGTCGCCCTCGTCCGACGGCATCCGCGACTCGGAGCACATCCGGCACAGCAACCGCACCGACGACGACCAGTCCTCCGCCGCGAACCCGGCGTCCGCCGCGAGCTGCTCCAGCGCGTCCCGGTCCGCCTCGGTGGCCGCCTCAAGGAGGACCACCCAGGTGGGGACGGGTGAGGGAGCCCACAGCTCGATCTCGTCGAAGACGGGATAGGCATGCCCGGACGCCGTGGTCCGCTCGCCGTGCGGCACCCCGTCGTGCAGCACGACCTCGCCCCACCGCCGCCCGGAGGACGGCAGCGGAATGGACAGCACCTCGATCCGGGCCGGGTCGAGCCGCCGCCCCCAGACCACCTCGGCCTCCCCCTCGGGGGACAGCCGTACCGCCGCGCTGCCGAGGTCCATGCCGAGCGGCTCACCGGCCGCCGTCGCCCCTCCCGGCACCCGCAGCCCGTACGCCTGCCAGGCCCGCCGTGCCAGCGGCCAGTCCTGGAGCGCGGTCGCGGCGATGCCGACGTTCCACCAGTCGGGCGCCCCGGTCTCCCGGTCGAGCAGCGCCACGGCCCTGAGGCCCGCGGCCCGTGCCTGCTCCCAGTCGTGCCGGAACTTGTGGAGCAGGGCGAGGTTGAACCAGGACTCGGACAGCCACGGCTCCAGGTCCGCGGCACGTGTCAGCAGCGCGCCCGCGTCCTCGTAGCGGCCGTCGCCGATCAGCGTGAACGCGCGGTCCGTGGCCTGCCGCCAGGAGGCGGAGGGCCGGTGCCGTCCCTTGCCGAAGATCCTCACGATTCCCGCCTGCCAGTTCCGTCGAGTGGGCTGGCTGTGCCCCCGGACACCCTCTCTCTCGCATCCAACCACGTGTGCTTGGAAGGGCGCTCATTACCCATGGGTTACCCCGTCACGGGGGAGGTCAGACAGTCTCTCGACAGCACCCTGGCCAGCGCCTCCACGACCTCCGGAGCGTAGTCCCCCGCGGTGCCCAGGCGCAGCTCCTCGAGCGCGGTCAGTGGCCCGCCGGGTCCGGCGTCCCGCGCCTTCTCCTCGTACGCGTTCACGGCCCGCACGATCCGCGCGGCCAGGGGCTGCTCCCGGCAGGGGTCGGCCTGCCGCTCCACGACCACGGCGACGGCCGCGTCCACACCCGTCTGCCGTACGACGGCCCCGCCGAGGAGCGCGATACGGCGCTGTTCGACGAGGGGCAGGCCCGCGGTGGCGCCCGCGGGCACCGGGTCGACGAGGCTCAGCTGGCCGATGTCGTGCATGAGGGCTGCGTACTCCAGGACGGTGAGCTCGGGCCGGGACAGTCCCAGGTCGCGCCCGACCTCCCGGCTGAGCGCGGCGACCCTGCGGGCGTGCCCGGCGGGCGTGTACCCGGCTATCTCGGTGGCACGGGCGAGGGAGGCGATGGTCTGCCGGTAGGTGGAACGGACCGCGGCGTACCGGCGGACGGAGAGCTGGGTGAGCAGCAACGGGACCGAGAAGACGGGCAGTGCCCACAGTCCCGCGACGGCGACCGCGAGCGCCATCACGGCCCCGGTGGCCACGACGGCGGACCCGATGCCGAGCAGGGTCCGCAGCTCGTCCCTGAGCAGCGGGCAGAAGGGCCAGCGGGTGCGGGAGTGCGCCAGGGCGGCCGCGAGCACGGCGTCGCACAGCGCGGTGAGCGAGAGCAGGGCGAGCAGGAGCAGGGCGTACGCGGGACCGCTCCACTGCGCGAAGGTCCCCTGGTTGTACAGGGGTTGGAAGCACACGGCGGCGAATCCGACGGTCAGGACGCGGCGGGCGAGCTGGTCGGCGGTGGGGCCCTGTCCGCGTCCGACGTGCGGCACGCTGCCGACGAGGGAGGCGGCGAGGACGACGGTGACGACCTGGACGACGCCGTGATGCGTGGGCGCACTGGCGTTCTCGCCGAGCAGGGCGTAGGACAGCGCCCCGGCGGCACCGAGGGGCGCGGCCTCCCTGACATGGAGACCGCCGCGGCGGTTGAGTTCACCGACCGCGATCAGCACCCCGAAGGTGAGGGCGGTGCCGCGCTCCTCGAGACCGGTCCAGAGGACGAAGGCGAGCGAGCCGGTGGCGAGGAGAGCGGCGGAGGTGTGGACCAGGGTGAGGAGGGGCGGCACCCGGTGGGACGTCCTGGGCGCGCTCCGGGCGCTCAACGGCGTACCCCCGGCCGCCCGGTGACCGCCGGACGAGGACGCGGCACACCGGGCTCGTCGGCCGTGACCGCCGGATGCCAGCCGTGCCGGGACAGGGCGCGGACGAGGGCCGTCACCATCCGTGGGTCGAACTGGCTGCCGGCGCACCGCTGAAGCTCCTCCAGCGCGGCGCAGACGGGCCTGGCCCGTCGGTAGGAGCGGGTGGACGTCATCGCGTCGAAGGCATCGGCCACGGCCACGACCCGTGCGGACTCCGGTATCTGGCCCCCTGTCAGTCCGTACGGGTACCCGCTCCCGTCCAGCCGCTCATGGTGGTGCAGTACGGCGGCCCGGGCCTCCCCGAGGAAGGAGATGCCCCGGACCATCTCGTGCCCGTACTCGGGATGCAGCTCGATGATCCGCCGCTCCTGAGGGGTCAGCGGCCCGTCCTTCCTGAGCAGCCGCGTCGGCACCCCGAGCTTTCCCACGTCGTGCAGAATCCCTGCGAACCGCAGCACCTCGATCCTGGCGTCGTCCATGCCGAGCTCCCGCGCGATCATCATCGACGCCTGCCCGACCCGCTCGCTGTGCCCGCGCGTGTACTCGTCCTTGATGTCGACTGCCTGCACCAGCGCCCGGATGGTCGCCTGGTGGGCTGCGCGTTCCCGGTGGTACTGCGCGAACACCCACCACGACACACACATCGGCAGCAGCACCAGCAACGCGGCAACAGGACCGTAGGGACTGCGCCACAGGACGGCCATCATGAGCCCGGCCAGCCCGTGTACGGCGACGGGGGCGAGAGAGCGGAGAAACAGGCCGCGCCAGGCCCGCCGTACGGGAATCCGCTCGGCCAGCGCCAGAATCCCCCCGTCCAGCAGGCTCAGCACCAGGCAGAAGACGAGCACCGCGGCCCCGGCCGGGACCAGCGCGTACGGGAAGTCGGAGGCCACGACCGCGTCCCGGCCGCCCGTCGCCCCGTGCACCCGTGCGGCCGCCCACACCCCCACCATGAGCTGCGCGGCCCGCCAGACACGGCGCAGCCCACGCGGGCGCTGCTCGACCGGGGACAGCAGCGCCCCCGGCAGGGCCACGAGGGCGGCGGCCGGGGGCGGCAGCAGAAAGGCGCCGGCGAGCAGCACGGGAAGGAAGGTGCCGGCGAACCGCCAGCGCGCGGCGACCTGCTCACATCCGGCAGAGAGCGCAGCGAGCAGCGCGACCTCCCACCAGGGGGTGCGTACGGCCGGCAGCGGCAGCAGACAGAGCAGTGCGGCTACGGCGACACAGGCGACGTACGCACGCGCGCGTGCCGGCACCGCCTCCATCTCGCCCCTCCAGCCCCGAGTCCGCACAGCTGCGAGGAGCCTAGGACGGCGAGGGGAGGTGGTGTGGGCCGATCACCTGCCGATTAGCACGTTCGAGTGAACGACGACCGGACGCTCAGGACTCCTGCTGTGTCACCGGCGAGGCCGTCACGTCGTGCTCGGGCACGGCCTGTCCGGAGCGGATCAGGTCGAGCCGCCCCAGCACCTTGGAGCGCAGGTCGGTCGGCACGTCGTCATGGCCGCAGCACCGCTTGACGAGCTTCTTGACGGCCTCTTCGAGACCGTACTTCTCCAGGCACGGAGAGCACTCGTTGAAGTGCTGCTTGAACTTGACGCGATCGACGTCCGGCATCTCACTGTCGAGGAACTCGTAGAGATGATCGAGTACCTCACTGCAGTCCGTCTCGTGCGGCTCTCCGCAGCTCATGAGCCCGAGCCTTTCGCTTCGTTCGACTCTCCGGCACCGGCCGGGACGAGCCCGCGCTCACGGGCGTAGTCCTCGAGCATGCCGCGCAGTTGACGGCGGCCCCGGTGCAGTCGGGACATCACCGTTCCGATGGGTGTCCCCATGATGTCCGCGATCTCCTTGTACGCAAAGCCCTCTACGTCAGCGAGGTAGACGGCGATGCGGAATTCCTCGGGGATCGCCTGGAGCGCTTCCTTCACGTCCGAGTCGGGCAGGTGGTCGAGCGCCTGCGACTCGGCGGAGCGCAGACCGGTCGACATGTGCGACTCGGCGCGGGCGAGCTGCCAGTCCTCGATCTCCTCGGCCGCGGAGCGCTGGGGTTCGCGCTGCTTCTTGCGGTACGAGTTGATGAACGTGTTGGTGAGGATCCGGTACAGCCACGCCTTGAGGTTGGTCCCCTCACGGAACTGGTGGAAGGACGCGTACGCCTTGGCGTACGTCTCCTGCACCAGGTCTTCGGCGTCGGCCGGATTGCGCGTCATACGCAGAGCGGCCGAGTACATCTGGTCGAGGAATTCGAGCGCGTCCCGCTCGAAGCGCGCAGTGCGCTCCGCAGTCGACTCCGTGCTCGCGCCCTGGCCCTCGGGCTGCTCCGCCTGGCCGTTGTCGGTCCCTGCGTCGATCCCAGTGACCGGACCCACCTCCTCAAGATTCCGGGCAGCACCGAAACCGGTGCCACCGGAATTGGAGGATAGACGACTACCCGTCCCGGCCGCCCCTCGAATCGGGGTGGTCTTGGCCGCATGCAGCACCGTCCAGTCCAGGTCAGCGCGGCTGCTGCGGCTCGGGCAGAAGGTCGAACCCATGCGGCGGTCTTCCTCTCCTACGACGGTCTGCGCTGCTCTTCAGCGCTTCTGTCCGCCTCAACAGAGGTTCGCGGCGCAGCATTCCCGGGCTTTCACCCCAGTGACCCGAGCCACTTCACGACCGCGTCCGTGATGACCGTCACGGCCTCCTCCTGAGTGATCTGCGCCCGCTTCGGCACGGCGAAGCCATGATCGCCGTAGGGCACCTCGGTCAGTTCGAAGGATCCGTCCGGGAACTCCTCCGGTTTCCCGAACGGGTCGTTGCCGCCCTGTACGACCAGGGTGGGCACCCCGGATCCGAGCAGCTCCCCGGCGCGGGACTTCTCCGGCCGACCGGGCGGGTGCAGCGGGAAGCTCAGGGCGAGGACGGCGGCGGCGCCCAGCTCCACGGCCGTACGGCAGGCGACCCGGGCCCCGGCGCTGCGCCCGCCGGAGATCACCGGCAGGCCGGGCCTCACGAGCGAGGGCCAGACGCCCCGCCATCCCACGTCCAGCGTCTTCGGCGCGGGCGCGACCTTCTTGCCGGCCACCCGCCAGGGCTGCTCGACCAGAGCGACGCTCACGCCATGGCCGGGGAGGACCCGGGCGAGCGCCTGGAGGTCCCGTGCCTCGATACCGCCGCCGGCGCCATGGCTCACGGCCAGCACGCGCCGCGCCTTGTTCGCCGGGTGCCAGGTGATGCGGGCGTCCCCTGCCTCCGTGCTGATGATCTCGGTCTTCACACCAGAAGGCTAGAAGAGTGTGCCCTCTTCCGGCCCCTCCAGCTCCTTGAGCAGCTCCGGCCCGTTGTTGCGGACGTTGCTGACGGCCGTGCTCACCGGATAAGCCCGCATCAGCCCCTCGGGCGGCGCCGCGAGCAGGGAGCGCAGGTCGTCGAGCTCGGTGCGGGACGGGTCGAGCCAGGTGTCCCAGCGGTCCGGGGTCAGCATCAGCGGCATCCTGGGGTGGATGTCGGCGAGCGAGCGCGGGCCGTCGGCCGGGGAGACGGCCAGCGGGCCCGTCTCCGCCTCGGTGGTGATCACGGAGCAGGTCGTCCACCAGGCCTGCGGGTGGTCGTCGGGCAGGGTCTTGTCGCGCCAGAACTCGTACAGTCCGGCCATCGCGAACACCGAGCCGTCGGCGGGCAGCACGAAGTAGGGCTGCTTGCGCGGCCGCTTCTTCTTGCCCTCGACCTCCAGCTCCCGCTCGCCGGACCCGGTGACCCACTCGTAGTAGCCGTCGGCCGGGATGATGCAGCGGCGGGTGGCGAAGGCCCTCTTGTACGACGGCTTCTCGTGCACGGTCTCCGCACGCGCGTTGATCATCCGGGCAGCCCCCTCGGGGGTCTTCGACCAGCTCGGGACCAGCCCCCACTTCAGCTTCCGCAGCTGCCGAACCGGTCGCGGATCCTCGACGTCCTTGAGGGGACGGTCGAGGACGGCGTAAACCTCCTTGGTCGGGGCCACGTTGTAGTCGGGCTCCAGGGTCTCCTCGGGCTCCCTCCCCCAGAGGCTCGACTCCGCTCGCCCTGGGGGGACCCCCATCTCGATCTCAAAGATTCCTGCGAGATCCTCGGGCCCACGACTCGCTGCATACCGTCCGCACATACGTGCCACACTGCCAGACTCCGTACGAGGAGAGGGAGCCACCGGGAAACATGGACAGCACCGCATCGACCGCGCTGCCCGACCTCTGGGACCGCCTCGTCGGCCTGCAACCCGACCCCGACCTGTGGGTGGTGCTGGCCACCATGGTGGCGGCGCTCGCCATAGTTGTCCCGCACACGCTGTGGCGGCTCTCGCGCAACGCCATCACCATCGCCCACGAGGGCGGCCACGGCCTGGTCGCCCTGCTCACGGGACGTCAGCTCACCGGCATACGGCTGCACTCCGACACCAGCGGACTGACGGTCAGCCGGGGCAAGCCGCACGGGATCGGCATGATCCTCACGGCGGCGGCCGGTTACACCGCTCCCCCGCTGCTCGGCCTCGGCGGCGCCGCCCTGCTGGCCGCCGGCCGGATCACCCTGCTGCTGTGGGCGGCGACGGCCCTGCTGGTGGTGATGCTGGTGATGATCCGCAACGCGTACGGGGCGCTGACGGTGGTGCTCACGGGCGGCACCTTCGTGGTGGTGTCCTGGCTCGCCGGGCCCCAGGTGCAGGCGGCGTTCGCGTACGCCGTGGTGTGGTTCCTGCTGCTCGGCGGGGTGCGTCCGGCCTTCGAGCTTCAGGCGAAGCGGGCGCGTGGCGGTGCCGGCGACTCGGACGCGGACCAGCTCTCCCGCCTCACGAACGTCCCGGCGGGGCTGTGGCTGTTCCTGTTCCACGCGGTGTCGCTGTGCTCGCTGATCGGCGGGGGCCGTTGGTTGCTGGAGGTGTGACCAGCCGGCTCAGGGGCGCGGGGCCGTGACACCGGCGGCTCCGCCGCGATGGGGGTCCCCCCGCTCGAGCGAAGCCGAGAGTGGGGGAGCGACCAGCCACGACGGCGCCGCCTCCCACGGACGACCCCCACTAAAGTGGACCCCATGGCCTCGAACCCCGCAGACACCGCCCTCTGGCCCGCCCCCCACGCAAGCGGAGCCGTCGACGCAACGGTCCATGTGCCCGGGTCCAAGTCGGTCACCAACCGCGCGCTGGTGCTGGCCGCCCTCGCCTCCGAGCCCGGCTGGCTGCGCCGCCCGCTGCGTTCCCGGGACACCCTGCTGATGGCGGGCGCCCTGCGGGCGATGGGCGTGGCGATCGAGGAGGGCGTGGGCCCGGACGGCTCGGGCGAGGCCTGGCGGGTGCTTCCGACGGGCCTCGCCGGCCCGGCCACGATCGATGTCGGCAACGCCGGCACGGTGATGCGCTTCCTGCCACCGGTCGCCGCGCTCGCCGACGGCCCGATCCACTTCGACGGCGACCCGAGGTCGTACGAACGCCCCCTGAACGGTGTGATCGACGCCCTGCGCGTCCTCGGTGCCCGGATCGACGACGACGGCCGCGGCGCGCTGCCGCTCACGGTGCACGGCGGGGGCGCCCTGGACGGCGGCCCGGTCGAGATCGACGCGTCCTCGTCGTCCCAGTTCGTGTCGGCGCTCCTGCTGTCCGGTCCGCGCTTCAACCAGGGCGTCGAGGTCCGCCACGTCGGCTCCGCCCTGCCGTCGATGCCGCACATCCGGATGACCGTGGACATGCTGCGCGCGGTGGGCGCCCAGGTGGACACCCCGGAGTCGGGCGGCGAGCCGAACGTCTGGCGGGTCACGCCGGGTGCCCTGCTGGGCCGGGACCTCACCGTCGAGCCCGACCTCTCCAACGCCCAGCCGTTCCTGGCGGCGGCGCTGGTGACCGGCGGCAAGGTCGTCGTACCGGACTGGCCGCGCCACACCACCCAGCCCGGTGACCGGCTGCGCGAGATCTTCACCGAGATGGGTGGTTCCTGCGAACTCACCGAGTACGGCCTGGTGTTCACCGGTTCGGGTGCGATCCACGGCATCGATGTCGACCTCGGCGAGGTCGGCGAGCTGACCCCCGGCATCGCGGCGCTGGCGGCCCTCGCGGACTCCCCCTCCAGCCTGCGCGGGGTGGCCCATCTGCGCCTGCACGAGACGGACCGGCTGGCCGCGCTCACCAAGGAGATCAACGAGCTCGGCGGTGACGTCACCGAGACGGCCGACGGTCTGCACATCCGCCCGCGCCGGCTGCACGGCGGGATCTTCCACACCTACGAGGACCACCGCATGGCCACGGCCGGCGCGATCATCGGCCTCGCGGTCGAGGGCGTACAGATCGAGAACGTCGCGACGACGGCCAAGACCCTGCCGGACTTCCCCGACATGTGGAGCGGGATGCTCGGGAGCGAGAAGGCGTAGGGGACTCACGCCATGCGCCGCTACGGCAAGCACACCGACGAGGACGACATCCGCAGCCGCCCGAACCGCAAGGGCAACCGTCCACGTACGAACATCCGCCCCAAGCACGAGGAAGCGGTCGAGGGCATGGTCCTCACCGTCGACCGGGGCCGTCTGACCTGTCTGGTCGACGACAGGGTCGTCATGGCGATGAAGGCCCGCGAACTGGGCCGCAAGGCCGCGGTCGTCGGGGACCGGGTGGACATCGTCGGCGACCTCTCCGGCGAGAAGGACACCCTGGCCCGCATCGTCCGCATCTCGCCGCGCACCTCGGTCCTGCGCCGCACAGCCGACGACGACGATCCCTACGAGCGCGTGGTCGTCGCCAACGCCGACCAGCTCGCCATCGTCACGGCCCTCGCCGATCCGGAACCCCGCCCCCGTCTGATCGACCGCTGCCTGGTGGCTGCCTTCGACGGCGGTCTGACCCCCCTGCTGGTCCTGACGAAGTCGGACCTGGCCCAGCCCGACAAGCTGCTGGAGCTGTACGGCCACCTGGACATCCCGTACGTCGTCACCAGCCGCGAGGAGTTGGAGAGCGGCAGCGCGGCGGACGTGGTGCGCGACCACCTCGACGGCAAGATCACGGCCTTCGTCGGTCACTCGGGCGTGGGCAAGACGACTCTGGTCAACACGCTGGTCCCGGTGGAGCAGCGCCGGGTGACGGGTCATGTGAACGCGGTGACCGGCCGCGGCCGCCACACCACGACCTCGGCGCTGGCGCTTCCCCTGGCGGGCGACGCCGGCTGGGTGATCGACACACCGGGCGTACGGTCGTTCGGCCTCCACCACGTGGACCCCTCCCGCGTGATCCTCGCGTTCCCCGACCTGGTGCCGGGAACCGAGGGCTGCCCGCGCGCGTGCAGTCATGATGAGCCGGACTGCGCGCTGGACGCGTGGGTGGCCGAGGGGCACGCCGATCCGGCCCGGCTGTACTCCCTGCGGCGGCTGCTCTCGACGCGGGAGCGGACGGAGGGGGACTGAGGGAGCGGGCCGGGGGACTGACCTCCGCATGGTTTGGCCATACGCGAGTTCGGTAAGTGCATAATCGCACCGAGCCGGACATACGGGAGGACAGCACATGGCGTGGCTGCTGGTGGTGGTGGCCGGGTTGCTCGAGACCGGTTTCGCCGTGTGTCTGAAGCTCTCTCACGGTTTCACCCGACTGTGGCCGACGATCGCGTTCTGCATCTTCGCCCTCGGCAGCTTCGGCCTGCTGACCCTGTCCCTGAAGAAGCTGGACGTCGGCCCCGCGTACGCGGTGTGGACCGGCATCGGCGCGGCGGGCACCGCGATCTACGGAATGATCTTCTTCGACGACCTCGTCTCGACACTGAAGATCGTCTCGATCAGCCTGGTGATCATCGGCGTGATCGGACTCCAGCTGTCGGGGTCCTCGCACTAGATCACACCGGCTGCCGGTGCAGAGCGCTCCGCACCAGGTCCCCGACCCCGCCCTCGCCCGGCGGGGCCGCGACACAGGACAGGGCGAGCCGGACGGCCAGTTCGCAGGAGCGGGTGAGGTCGGGGACGTCCGACTTGTGCACACCGGGTCCGGCGAGGACGGACACGGCACGGTCGCGCACCAGTGCCACGAAGTCGCCGGGCGACGGCAACGCTCCGTCGGCCCGGCGCTGCGCCGGCACCGCGGAGGAGGACGGCACCGCGGAGAGGGTCGGCGAGGGCAGCCGCTCACTCCAGCAGCCGGTGAGCATGGCCCGTACCAGCGCGTTCTCCCGGGCGGAGGCGGTGGTCCACTCGGCGGTCGCGGTCAGCCGCTCCCGGGCGTCGCCGTGCGCGGTGAGCGCCCGGTCGACGCCGACGAGATACCCGTCGGCCTCTCGTCTGACCAGCGCGCGGGCCAGCCCTTCCTTGCTCCCGAACTCGTTGTACAACGTCTGCCGGGACACTCCGGCCGTCGCCGCGACATCCACCATCCTCACGGCGGACCACGGCCGACGCGCCAATGCCGTATAAGCGGCATCCAGCAGCGATTCCCGCGCAGCAGGCATCATCGCCTCCCAGGGAGCAAGCAGCTCTGCGCCCAGATTTGACGCGCACGGGAGCACTGTCAAGGGTTCGCGGGGACATGAAGGGGCGTGCGCGGCGGCGCCTCACGAGCGTGGGCGAGTGAAACCGGGCCCTGTCTGCACGAACCCCCGCACCGTCCACACACCGGGCCCGCTGGCCTCGTACCGACACCGACAGATACCGTTCGCCACATGCCCGACTACCTCGACGACCTCAGTCTCGCCCATGTCCTCGCGGACGCGGCCGACGCGACCACCATGGCGCGCTTCAAGGCACTGGACCTCAAGGTCGAGACAAAGCCGGACATGACCCCGGTCAGCGAGGCGGACAAGGCGGCGGAAGAACTCATCCGCGGCCACCTCAAGCGCGCCCGTCCCCGCGACGCCATCCTCGGCGAGGAGTTCGGCATCGAGGGCACCGGCCCTCGCCGCTGGGTCATCGATCCCATCGACGGCACCAAGAACTACGTGCGGGGCGTTCCCGTCTGGGCCACGCTGATCTCCCTGATGGAGGCGGCGGAGGGCGGCTACCAGCCCGTCGTCGGTGTGGTCTCCGCCCCCGCCCTCGGCCGCCGCTGGTGGGCCGCGAAGGGCCACGGCGCCTACACCGGCCGCAGCCTCTCCGCGGCGTCCCGCCTGCGCGTCTCCAAGGTCGGCAAGCTCTCGGACGCCTCGTTCGCGTACTCCTCCCTCACCGGCTGGGAGGACCAGGGGCGCCTCGGCGGCTTCCTGGACCTGACCCGTGAGGTGTGGCGCACGCGCGCGTACGGCGACTTCTGGCCGTACATGATGGTCGCCGAGGGCTCGATCGACCTCTGCGCGGAGCCGGAGCTCTCCCTCTGGGACATGGCCGCGAACGCGATCGTCGTCACGGAGGCCGGCGGCACCTTCACCGGCCTCGACGGCCGCCCCGGCCCACACAGCGGCAACGCGGCCGCCTCCAACGGCCTGCTCCACGACGAGTTCCTGGGTTACCTCAACGAGCGCTACTAGAGACCCGCTGCCAGAGACGCCGCCGGCGATCCGCCGCCAGGGACCGAGGAGCGCTTCCGGGGAGCACATCTGAGCACGCACGCCCTCAATTGGCGGCGTGCGCCCTCTTGTTGACCCTCGCTTTACCTGCGACTCTGGGGGGACCCTCATTTGTGAACTTGTGAACCGGTGAACTGACACACCGGCTCCCAGGAGGTGACTGCGAACCCATGCTCGTCCGCGACGCCATGAGCACGGTGGTCCTCACCATCGGCCCCGCCCACACTCTCCGCCAGGCCGCCGCCCTGATGTCCACCCGTCGGGTGGGCGCGGCCGTGGTCCTCGATCCCGACGGCACCGGTATCGGCATACTGACCGAGCGCGACCTTCTCAACTCCGTGGGCCTCGGCCAGAGCCCGGACGCGGAGTACGCCCACGCCCACACCACCACCGACGTCGTCTTCGCCGCCCCGACCTGGACCCTGGAGGAGGCGGCGCACGCGATGACCCACGGCGGCTTCCGGCACCTCATCGTCCTGGACCGCGGCGAGCCCGCGGGCATCGTCTCGGTCCGCGACATCATCCGCTGCTGGGCACCCGTCCGACAGCGTGTACCGGCCCGCTCCTGATCTGGACTCGATCCAAATCCAGCAGGCATCCAAAATCACACCCATTCGGATTCTGGTCCCTTGCTGTTAGGCTGGGACGCATGAGCGACCTTTTGGAACGACTGCGCGGCCGCGGCTGGCGGATGACCGCGCAGCGGCGCGTCGTGGCCGAGGTCCTCGACGGCGAACACGTCCACCTGACGGCCGACGAGGTCCACGCGCGCGCCGTGGCCAAGCTGCCCGAGATCTCCCGGGCGACCGTCTACAACACGCTGGGCGAGCTGGTCAGCCTCGGCGAAGTGCTCGAGGTCGCCACCGACAAGCGCGCCAAGAGGTACGACCCGAACGCCCACCGACCGCACCACCACCTGGTCTGCGCCCAGTGCGGCGCCATCCGGGACGTCCACCCCACGGGTGACCCGCTGACCGAGCTTCCCGACTCGGAGCGCTTCGGCTTCACCGTCTCGGGCGTCGAGGTGACGTACCGGGGCGTCTGCCCGAACTGCGCGGCGGCGTAACAGCTTCACCCAAGCGCGAAGCGCCAAGCACAAAGCCCCGGCATCCCTCGCGGACGCCGGGGCTTTGTGCTGCCCACGGGGTTCCTGAATCTGACGGACCGTCATATCGTCGTGCGGCCACCCCCTCTCCGTACCGAACTCCGCAAGGAGCAACCGTGGGAGATCCGCACCCCGAACCCACCGTGGGAGAACCGCCACCGCAGTCCGCCCCGGACCATCCGCGCCCCAAACTCCACGCCACCGCCCTGACCCGCACCTTCGGCCGCCCGCCCCGTTCCGTCGAAGCCCTCGGCCCGCTCGACCTCACCGTCGACCCGGGCGAGTTCGTCTGTCTGGTCGGCCCCTCGGGCTGCGGCAAGTCGACGCTGCTGCGTATCGCCGCGGGCCTGCTCCGCCCGAGCACGGGCACCCTGGAGATCCGCACGACCGCATCGCGCCCGGCAGCCATGATCTTCCAGGACTACGGCATCTACGACTGGAAGTCCGTCCGGGCCAACGTCCGCTTCGGCCTGGACATCCAGCGCGTCCCACGCCGCGAGGCGAACACCCGTGCCGACGAGTGGCTGGCCCGCATGGGCCTGTCGGACTTCGCCGACGCGTACCCGGCGACCCTCTCGGGAGGCATGCGCCAGCGTGTCGCGATAGCGCGCGCCCTCGCCGTGGAACCCGAACTGCTCCTGATGGACGAGCCGTTCGCCGCCCTGGACGCCCAACTCCGCATGATCCTCCAGGACGAGTTGCTGGAGATCACGCAGACCCTGCGCACCACCACCCTCTTCATCACCCACAGCCTGGAGGAGGCGATCGTTCTCGGTGACCGCGTCCTGGTGATGTCCGCCCGCCCGGGCCGTCTGATCGCCGAACACCGCCCGCCCTTCCCCCGCCCGCGCACCGGCGACATTCGCTCGGCACCCGAATTCACGTCCCTGAAGAGCGAGTTGTGGGACCTGCTGCGCAAGGAGGCGATACCGGCATGACGACCGTGGCTCCCGAGAAGGTCTCCGTACTCGTACGCCGCCCGGGCCCGGAAGAGCTGCACCCGGTACGCACCCACCGCCGCAGACGAGCCCTGGAACTGACCCTGGCGACAGCGGTCCCCCTGCTCCTGGTCCTCCTGTGGCAGCTGGCCGCCACCCAGGCCTGGCTGGACGACCGCGTCTACCCCGCCCCCTCCACGATCCTCGCCGACGGCTGGGACCGCGCGGCGGCCGGCGACCTGTGGCCGGACGTGTGGGCGACCACGAAACGCGTCCTGGCGGGCTACGCGATCGGCACGGCCACGGGCTACGCGCTGGGCCTTGTGATGGGCTCGCTGCCCCTGGTGAGGGCAGCTCTGGAACCCCTGCTGGACGCCCTGTACGTCGTCCCGAAACTGGCCCTGCTGCCCGTCTTTCTGAACATGTTCGGCCTGGGCGAGGGCCCCCAGATAGCCCTGGTGGCGGCGACGGTCTTCTTCTTCGTATGGATCCAGACGATGTCGGCGGTGATCTCGATCCCCTCCGGCCACCGCGACGCGGGCCAGGTCTTCGGCGCCTCCCCGTGGCAGATGTTCCGCCACGTCCTGCTCCCCGCCTCCCTCCCGGCCGTCCTGGTCGGCGCCCGGATCGCGGCGGGCGTGGCGGTCCTGGTGATCGTCGCCTCGGAACAGATCGCCGCGACGAACGGCCTGGGCCACCTGATCTTCGACTCGCGCGCACTGTTCCAGAACGACGTGATGTTCGTCGGCATCGTCTGCGTGGCCGCCCTGGGAGTCCTCTTCTCCGAACTGGTCCGCATCGTGGGCCGCTTGCTCACCCCATGGGCACCCAGGGACCGCGGAAGGGGCCAGTCGTGAAACCACGGTTCTACGGCGCACTACTGACCGCAGCCCTCCTGCTGACGTCGACAGCATGCACGGCGTCACAAGATCCGACGAGCTCGGAGTCGAAGGCGGGCGGGGGTGGGACGCGGACCGTCCGCCCGGTGGCAGGCTGCGGCGCGGACTCCTGGACGGACCCCGCCGACCTCTCCCCGGCCCGCACCCCGGCCCGCTGCGCGCCCGGCTCCCCCGCCCCTGCCCCTCTCTCCGAGCCCCGCAAGCTCACGATCGCGACGGGCACACTGAACGCGGAGTACGTGGCACCACTCCAAGTGGCGCTCGACAAGGGCGAGTTCAAGAAGGAGGGTCTGGATGTCACCCTGAAGGTGCTGCCGACCCCCGACTCGCTGCCCCTCCTCGCCAAGGGCGACATCGACGCGCTGTGGGCGGCCCCCGAGGCGGCGGTCATGAACGGCGTCCGGGGCGGTTTCGACATCCGCTGGGTCGCCGCGAACTTCTCGCCCGACCCGAAGTCGAAGAGCGGCCTGTGGGTACGGCTGAAGGACGGCGAGACCGGCGACCAGGCGAAGATGGCCGGCCGCAGGATGGGCACGATGATCGGCAAGGGCTCGGTGATCGCGTACCCCATGGAGAAGGCCCTCGAGAGGCACGGCGGCGGCCTCGACGAGATCCAGTACCAGCAGCTCGGTTCGGCCGACGTCCTCACGGCCCTGCAGAACGGCGGTGTCGACTCGGCCTGGCTCCTGGACCCGGTCTGGCGCAGGGTCGACGGCGAGCCCGGCTACGCCTTCCTCGGCGGCCAGCCGGTCGGCGAGCCCCTGGGCGGCATGCTCTACGGCCCCGGGCTGCTGAACGACGACGTGGACGCCGGGGTCGCCCTGCTGCGGGCGTACATCCGCACGGTGAACACCTACTTCGCGGCCGACTACAAGTCGGATGCGACCTTCGTCACCTACCTGGCGAAACTCCTGAAGACCGACGAGGCGGTCCTCAGGTCCACCCCGTCCCTGCGCATGGACTGGGAGATCAGGTCCGGCACGACGGACCGGCTGCAGGCGGCGTACGCGTCCCAGGGCGTGGCGGAGGGCGAGCCGCTGCCGGAATCGAAGACGGTGAACAGAACCCTGTACGAGGAGGCGGTGGGCCACCGCCCCTGAGAAACACCGAGGGCCGGAACCCTTTCGGATTCCGGCCCTCGGCCTTCAGTAGCGGGGACAGGATTTGAACCTGCGACCTCTGGGTTATGAGCCCAGCGAGCTACCGAGCTGCTCCACCCCGCGGCGATGAATGCAACGTTACGTGAAGGAGGAGGCCAGAGGCAAATCGCTTCCAGCGCTCCGCCGCGCATCGCTACGCCGACAGCTCCTCACGCAACGCGTCCCGCAGCCGAGCAGCCCGCTCGGACACCTCGGCCGGCCCCAGAGCCACCGCCCGATCAGCCCACCGCTGCCCTTCGGCCAGCTCCCCCCGACGCGCGTAGACGAGGGCCAATCGCAACGCCGCCCGCCCGTGCCCCGCGTCGGCCGCCCGGGTCCACCACACGGCGGCCTCCGGGTCACTGCCCTCCCTGGCGAGCAGCAGCCCCAGATTGAAGGCTCCGTTCCGGGACCCCGCCTCCGCGGCCTCCCGGTACCACCGGGCCGCCTCCACGACATCACCCCGAGCGGCGGCGAGCATGCCCACCCGCACCTGAGCGCGCCGGTGCCCCTGGGAGGCCGCCCGCTCGTACCACTCCTCGCACTCGCTCTTCCCCGCGTGCACCGGCTCACCGAGCGAGTGCGCGGGCACCGGCGGCCGCCGGGCGTCCAGCACGGTCGCCAGCCGGTACGCGGCCTCCGCGCTGCCGCCCCCCGCCGCACACCGCAGGTGCCGCTCGGCCTCGGTCTCGTCCCCGTCCCGCAGCCGGGCGATGCCGACCTGCAGCGCGGCCTCGGTGTGTCCGGCGGCAGCCGCCCGCTCGTACCACCGCAGAGCGACAGCTTCCTCGCCCCGCCCGGCGAACAGGATCCCGAGGTTGAACGCGGCGTCGACGCTCCCGGCCTCCGCGGCCTTGGAGAACCAGGGCTCCGCCCCGGCTGTGTCCCCGCCCTGGAGCAGCAGAATGGCGAGCGCGTTGGCCGCCTCCCGGTGCCCCGCGTACGCGGCCCGCCGGTACCACTGTTCGGCCTGCGCGGTCCGCGCCTGTTCGGCGCAGAGCAGCCCCAGGTTGTACGCGCCGTTGTCGTCACCGGCGTCCATCGCCGCCCGGTACCAGCGCTCGGCGGTCTGCGACTCGCCGCGCTCGGCGTGCAGGGCGCCCAGCGCGTTGGCCGCGTTGCCGTCCCCGTCCTGGGCGGCGCGCAGCCACCACACGGCGGCGCTCTCGGTGTCACCGGCGTCCCTCAGCAGGAACCCGAGGGCGCAGGCGGCCCGCGCCTCCCCGTCCTTGGCGGACGTCAGATACCAGCGCCCGGCCTCCTTGAGTGCACCGCGCCGCTCCAGTATCGCCCCGAGATGCAGCGCCGCCCGGCGGTGCCCCCGCGCGGCGGCCTGCCGGTACCACTGCTCGGCCTCGGCCCCCGCACCGTGGTCGTCCCCGACGTCCCCCTCGGGACCCAGCCGGCGGTCGAGCGCGCGGGCCAGCCGGTAGGCAGCCTCCCGGTGCCCCCGCTCGGCGGCGATCCGCATCCACTGCTCGGCGCCCGTGTCCCCGCGGTGCTCCAGCAGGTCGGCGAGCGCGTAGGCACCCAGCGCGTGCCCCTGCTCGGCGGACTGGCGCAGCCAGTACTCGGCGGCGGGCTCGTCGCCCCGCTCACGGTGGTGGCGTCCCAGCGCGTGCGCGGCCGCGGCGGATCCGGCGACGGCGGCGATCCGCCACCAGCCGGCGGCGTCCTCGGCGTAACCGCGCTGGTGCAGCAGGACACCCAGGTTGTTGGCGGCGGCCCGGTCGCCCGCGGCGGTGGCGGCACGCAGATGGGGCTCGGCTCCGTCGAGGTCGCCGCGGCGCAGCAGGAGGGCGCCGAGGACGCTCATCGCCTCGACGTCACCGGTCTGCGCGGCAAGGCGCTGACGTGCCTCCTCGGCAGCCTCCCCGGTCTCGTCCCGGTCCATGGGCTGCGACAAGTCGCCCGTCGACTCCGAAAAATCGGCAGGCTGCACAAAACGCCCTGTCTCCAACAGAGTTGCCTTGTCCCCCATAACGTCCATCGTCGCACCACCTGCAACCTGGGTACACCTGGTATACCGCAGCCAGTGAGGTCACTTCAGCGTTTTGTCGACATGCCCACAGAACGACAAGTGAAACACAGTTCCCGCCAACTGCCCCCGGCGGCACGGCCGTCGATTCCTCGGCACATGCGTTCGCACATCACGAAGGCCCGGATCCTTTTCAGGATCCGGGCCTTCGTTTCCAGTAGCGGGGACAGGATTTGAACCTGCGACCTCTGGGTTATGAGCCCAGCGAGCTACCGAGCTGCTCCACCCCGCGCCGTTGTGTTGCAACCGTATCACGGCGCGGGGTGAGCATCTGACCAGCTGCTGATCAGCCGCTCGGACTGGCGCTCGGACTACTGCTGGGACTGCTCCTGGGGCTCGGACTGCCGCTGGGACTCGGGCTGCCACTGGGCTTCGCGCTGCTGCCGCCGCTCTTGTCCGCCGCGGCCTGCGCGTCCTCGGCCCGCTTGAGCGCGTCCTCCAGATCCTTCTGGGCCCGGCCGTACGCCTCCCAGTCGCCCTTCTTCAGGGCTTCCTGGCCGGCGTCGAAGGCCTTCTGGGCGTCGTCCAGCGCCTGTTGGACCGTCGGGTTGCCGGAGGCCGGCGGCGGCTTGGTGGTCCCGCCGTCGTCATCCGGTGGCTGGGTCGTCGAACCGTCCGCGCCGAAGACCTTGTTCAGGGCTTCGTCGAGGGTGTCCTCGAAGGCCGTGTTGCCGCCGTAGGTCACCAACACCTTCCGCAGCAGCGGGTACTTGAGTCCACCACCGCGTACGTAGACCGGCTCCACATAGAGCAGTCCTCCGTCGAGCGGCACCGTCAGGAGATTGCCGTACTCCACATTGGAGTCGCCTCTGTTGAGGAGGCTGATGGTCTCGGCGATGTCCTGTTCGGAGTTGAACTGGCTCTGCACCTGTTTGGGCCCGTTGACCGTGGTGTTGGTCGGCAGTTTCAGGATTCTGATCTTGCCGTAGTCGCTGGTGCCCGCCTCGGCGTCGACCGACATGAACGCGCTGAGGTTGTCCCGGCCGTTGGGCGTGAACGTCGTCGTGAGCGAGAACGCCTGTGCCGGCTGGTCGGGCATCTTCATGCTCAGGTAGTACGGCGGTACCGCGTCGCCCGACTTGTTGGTCGGGTCGTCCGGCACCTGCCACACCTCGCTGCCGCTGAGGAAGGTGTCCGCGTCCTCGACGTGATAGCGCGCCAGCAGCTCACGCTGGACCTTGAACAGGTCCTGTGGGTACCGCAGATGAGCCATCAGGTCGGTGGAGATGTCCTTCTTCGGCTCCACCGTGCCCGGGAACGCCTTCATCCAGGTCTTGAGGACCGGGTCCTTGGTGTCCCACTGGTAGAGCTTGACCTCGCCGGTGTACGCGTCGACGGTCGCCTTCACCGAGTTGCGGATGTAGTTGACCTGGTTCTGCTGGGCCACCACCGCGCGAGAGTTGTTGGTCGCGGTCAGCGAGTCGGCCGTCGTGTCACCGAGGGTCGTGCGGGAGGAGTACGGGTAGCCGTTCGTCGTCGTGTACGCGTCGACGATCCACTGGATCTTGCCGTTCACCACCGCCGGATAGGCGTCGCCGTCGATGGTCAGCCAGGGGGCGACCGCCTCGACGCGCTGCTTGGGCGTGCGGTTGTACAGGATCCTCGAGCCCTCGCCGATCGCTCCGGAGTAGAGGATCTGCGGCTCGCTGAACGCCACCGCGTACGCGGCCCGGTTGACCGGGTTGGAGAGGTTGACCCCGCTCTTGGCCTTGTAGCTGTAGGTCTTCTCACCGTCGTCGTCGGAGTAGTCGATCTCCTTCTGGGGGCCGCCGACGATCGAGTACTCGGTGGTCTTCTCGCCGTAGTAGACGCGCTGCTGGTACGTCCCGAGGTCGCCCTTGGACGGCAGGTTGGACTCGGTGAAGACCGGGCGGCCCTCGGCGTCGGCCTCGGTGCCCTTCGCGGCGACCACGCCGTAACCGTGGGTGTAGCGGAAGTGGTCGTTGATCCAGTTGTTCTTCGGGATGCCGGCGAGGTTCAGCTCGCGCAGACCGATGACCGTGTCCTGATCTCCGGCGTTCTTGCCGTCCTTGCTGTAGCGGTCGACGTCCAGGTTCGTCGGGAACGCGTAGTAGTTCCGCATCTGCTGGAGCTGCTGGAACGTCGGCGAGACCACGTTGGGGTCCACGACCCGGATGCTCGCCGTGGCGTCGATGTCGTCGCGCAGCTTGGTCTTGTCGGTGGTGGTGGGCTTGCCGTCGTACTCGGTGACCTGGGTGTCATCGATGCCGTACGCCTCACGCGTCGCCTTGAGGTTCTTCGTGACGTACGGCGCTTCCTTGGCCTGCTCGTTCGGCTGGACCTGGAACTTCTGGACGATCGCGGGATAGAGCCCGCCGATCAGGATCGCCGAGAGCACCATCAGACCGAAGCCGATCACGGGCAGCTGCCAGGTGCGCCGCCACAGGGTGGCGAAGAACAGCAGGGCGCAGATGACGGCGATGCAGAACAGGATCGTCTTGGCCGGCAGATAGGCGTTCGCGTCGACGTACCTGAGGCCCGTCCAGCTGTCGGTCGCCTTGAAGTCGCTGGACTTGACCGCGAGGCCGTACCGGTCGAGCCAGTACGCGACCGCCTTCAGGGCGACGAAGACGCCGAGCAGCACCGACAGGTGCCCGGTCGCGGCGGCCGTGGCCCGCGCGCCCGGGGAGGTGATCCTGAGACCGCCGTACAGGTAGTGAGTGAGCGCGGCGGCGATCACCGAGAGGATCGCTGCCGCGAAGCCGAAGCCGAGCAGGAACCGGTACCAGGGCAGGTCGAAGGTGTAGAAGGAGATGTCGAGGTGGAACTGCGGGTCCTTCTGGCCGAAGGAGACGCCGTTGACCCACATCAGCCAGGTCCGCCACTGACTGGAGGCGGAGGCGCCGGCGATCAGGCCCACCAGGGAGACGATCCCCAGCAGCAGCCACCTCTTGTAGGGCGCGATGCCCATCCGGTAGCGATCGAGGTTCTGCTGCTCCATGGACATGGCGCTCAGCGGCGGGCGCAGCCGGTGGGCCAGCCAGATGTTGAAGCCGACCGCGAGGGCCATCAGCACACCGAAGACGAAGAACAGCCCGATCTTGGTCCACAGCGTGGTGGTGAACACGGACGAGTAGTTCACCGACCGGTACCAGAGCCAGTCCGTCCAGAAACCCGCGAACATGGTGAACGCCATGCCGAGAACGGCAAGGACGCCCAGCGTCATGAGCAGGGTCCGGGCGCGCCGGGACGGGCGGCCCACTCTCATCCGCGGCCCCGTCGGGCCTCCGCCGCGGTCCGGCATCTGGAAAGCCAAGGTGCGCACCTCGAAGTTCGCTGTCGATCCGTCAGGCCCCCGTGTTCGCGAGCCCCTCCGTGGCCCCCGTGATCGCGGGCCCACACCTATGCAACTTACTCACCGTTTACTCGGTTCCCGATTCCGGTGACGAACGAGGCAGGATTGTGACCATGTCCAACACTCCCATGGCGGCGAGCCCGCTCACCCGGGCCGTACTCGAGATCGACGAGTACGCCTCCGGCCTCGGCTGGGACCAGCCCGCTCGCCTCTTCGCCCTCGTAGACACCGCACAGCTGCGCGCTCAGGAACCCGCTCTCGCGAGCCAGCTCGGTCTGGAGGACGCGCAGGAGTCCTCGGGTCTGACCCCCATCGAGCAGGACGAGATTCCCGCGGGCAAGCCGCTCGACGAGTTCCTCGGCACCATCGCGTGGCCCGACGCGGTCGTCGGCTGCGCGCTCACCGTGGAGCGCCTGATGCTGCCGCCGTCCGCCGAGGCGTCCGTCCCGCAGGGGCTGAGCGAGGACGGGTTGGCGAAGTGGGTCGCCGAGCACCCGGCGCGCCAGGAGGTCCGTATGACGGTCGCGGTCCTGCGCGACGGCACCCGCGACTCGGCCCTGCGCCTGCGCGAGAAGGACTCCCCGACGGAGGTCCTCACGGGCCGCGACCTGGTTCCCGGCCTGGCGGAGGCCCTGTCGGCGACGTTCGCGGACTGAGATCTTCCAGGTCTTCCAGCTTTTCCAGGTCTTCCAGCTTTTCCAGGTCTTCCAGGTCTTCCAGGTCTTCCGGTACGACGACGGGGGCGCCCTCGGTGTGAGGGGCGCCCCCGTCGTCGTACACGCGCGTGCCGGTCAGCTCTTGGTCGTGCACTTCGGCAGGTCGGACGTCCTGCCCTCGCGGATGTCCTTGAGCGCGCCGAGGGCGTCGTCGATGGTGTTCACCTTGACCAGGGTGAGCCCGCCGGGGGTGTCCTTGGCGGCGGCCGCGCAGTTGTCGGCGGGCGTCAGGAAGTACTGGGCGCCCTTGTCGCGCGCGCCGACCGTCTTCATCTCGATGCCGCCGATCGGGCCGACCTTGCCGTCGTCGTCGATCGTCCCGGTGCCGGCGACGAACGTGCCGCCGGTCAGGCTGCCCGGGGTGAGCTTGTCGTAGATGCCGAGCGCGAACATCAGACCGGCGCTCGGGCCGCCGACGTCGGCGAGCTTGATGTCGACGGTGAACGGGAAGGTGTGGTCGGTCCCGGCGGCGATCCCGACGATGGCGCGCTTCTCGCCCTCGTCGTCGGACGTCCTGGTCGTGATCGTGATCTTCTGGGTCTTCGACGCCGTCCGGTGCGCCTTCTCCGCGGCGGCCTGCTCCTTCGCGGGCACGATCGTGAACACGACGTCCTCGCCGGGCTTGTGCTTGGTGACCAGCTTGGCGACGTCGTCCGGCGCCTTCACCGTCGTACCGTCGACGGCCTTGATCACGTCACCTGCGTGCAGTCTGCCCTCTGCCGGGGAGTCCTTCACGACGGTGGAGACGATCACCCAGGCCTGCACCGGGACGTCCAGTTCCTTCAGGGCGGCGACCTTGGCGCTCTCCTGGGACTGGCTGAACTCCTCGGCGTTCTCCTGAGTGGACTGCTCCTCGGTCTTGCCGTCCGGATAGAGGGTGTCGTGCGGTACGACCTTGTTGTCGTGCGCGAGCCAGCCGTACACGGCCTCGACGAGGTTCATCTTGTAGTCGGCGCTGGTGACCCGGACCGTGGTCATGTTCAGGTGACCGCTCGTCGGATACGTCTTGCGCCCGGAGATCTGCAGCACCGGCTCGCCGCCGTGGTCCCCGAGGGTGTTCACCGTGGGGCCCGGTGACATCTCGGCATAGGGCACTTTGATGAAGACTCCCGCGCACAGGAGTGCGATCAGCATCAGGGTGGAGGCGAGCATCGTCGCGGTGCGGCGTGGCATGGCACGACAGTACGGGACGCTCCTGTCGGACCATTGTCAGGGCGCCGTCGTCACCCGGTCGTCAGGTACCGGAGTGCGACTTCTCCATCGCGGCGCGGAAACGGGCGTAACCGTCGAGCTCGGGGCCGTCACTGCGCATCCGCCGGGTCCGGTTGGCCCAGCTGCCCCACAACCCGGCGGCGACCGCGGCCACGAACGGAATCAACAACCAGATGAGCGCCCCCATGCCGACCTCCCGACCCCGCGCTGAACGACCGCCAAAACTGACTGATCAGCAGATTAACCATCCGCACTGACAACGCTCACGCCAGGGGGACAGTTACGCAACCGGAGGGGCGAAGGAAGGGCTCAGCAGGCGCCGACCCATTCCTCCGAACCGTCAGAAAACGTCTGGTGCTTCCAGATCGGCACTTCGTGCTTGAGATCGTCGATCAGCTTCCGGCAGGCCTCGAAGGCCTCTCCCCTGTGAGGGCAGGAAACGGCGACGACGACGGCGAGATCCCCGACCCCGAGATCCCCGACCCGATGCACGGCGGCGAGGGCCCGCACCGGAAACTCGGCGACGACCTTTTCGGCGACCCGCCGCATCTCGGCCTCGGCACTGGGGTGACACGAATACCCGAGCTTGTCGACGTCGGCTCCCCCGTCGTGATTCCTGACGGTCCCGACGAACAGGGCGGTCCCCCCGGCGGAGTCGTCCCCGACGGCCCGGAAGACCTCGTCGAGGGAGAGCGCGGTCTCACGGACGGCGATCAGCTTGATGGGGTCCTGCGCGGCCTGCTCGCCGGGATGGTCGTAAGTCGGTGCCATGCGTCCATCGTGCCGCACGCCGGAGACAACGGGGAACAGCGTGATCGTCCGGCACGCGTGCGTGGAGCTTTGGAGCGACCTACAGCCGCTCCGGCGTTCGAGGAGCGGGGATCCAGTGGGCGGAGCCCCCTGAGAACGGGACGGGTAGGGGCGGCGGGGGCGAGAGGAACCCGGCGCCGACCCCGGCACCCTCAGATCCGCCGCCGCGCCTTCCGGGCCCGCCGCACCACAGCCGCCGCACCGAGCAGCGCCACCGTCGCCCCCGCGGCCCCCGCTGCCGTCGCGTCCTTCCGCCCCAGCCGCCGCCCGGCGACCGTGTGCCGCCCGGCGACCTCCTCCAGCAGCTCCGCGAGCACCTCCTCGTTGGTCCACTGCGGCCGCCACCCGGCGTCATGCAGCCGGCTCCCGCTCACCACCCAGGGGTACATCGTGTACGCGAGATCCCCCGCGGGAGACGGCGTCAGCCCGATCCGGTGCAGCCGGGCCGCTGCCCCCAGCGCGACCGCCGACGGCAGCTCCATCCGGCGGATCCCGCTGAGCTCCTCGATCTCCTCCTGCTCCAGCCACCCGTCGCATCCGACGGCCAGCTCGCCGTCGACCTTCTCCAGGACGGCGTACTCCAGAGCGCTGCACAGATCCTCGACATGGCAGAACTGCCAGGCGGGCCGGGACCCGGCCACGACCAGCAGCCGCGGGGACTCGAAGTACCGGGTCAGAGCGGTGTCGGTCCCTCCGCCCACCAGCACGGCAGGCCGCACGACGGTGACATTGAGCCCGGGATGTGCCCGAGGGGCCCGCCGCGCGAGCCGCTCGATCTCCAGCAGATCCCCGACCCCGGTCGCCTCCGCTGTGGCCCGCAGCTCGGCGTCCTCCGAGAGGGGCAGTTCGTTGTCCGGAAGCGCCCCGTAGACCATGGCGGAGGTGCACAGCACGACCCGGTGGACACCGGCGGCCGCCGCGGCGGTCAGCACGGTCTGTGTCCCCCGGACGTTGTACGCCGTACGCGCGGCCGGGTCCGTCTCCAGATCGAGGTCGAGTGCCAGATGCACCACGACGTCGGCCCCGCGCAGTTTCTCCGCGATGGCCGGATCCCGCACATCCAGGATGTGCCACTGCGCCGCGGCGCACTCACCACGCCGCTCGTCCAGCGCGATGACCTGCTTGATCTCCTCCGAGGCGGCCAGCCGCTCGGTGAGCAGCGCTCCGATGCCGGACGCGGCACCGGTGACCGCGACGACTGGCCGGAGCGCGGCGGGGTTGGTTGACTGGTTTCGCGCTGCGCGAACCTGCGGATCAGGGGAACTCACCGGGCGTCTCCAGCGGTTGTCTTCAGTAGGAACGCGAGTGACGCGTACGTACCAGGTGGCATCCATCCTGCCGCAGGCGGAGAGTCGGCGGAGCACCGAGGCCCTAACGGCCGTCGGTGTCTACGCTGGGGGGTGTTATCGGGCAGCCGCGCCGCCGGAGGCAACCGGTGGCCTTACCAGCCGAGGAATCCCGTGAGTGACACCCCATTCGGATTCGGCCTTCCGCCGGAGGAGCCGGACGACGGCGACGAGGGCAAGAAGAAGGACCAGGAGAGCGGTGGTGGTCAGGGACCGGCCAACCCGTTCGGTTTCGGCGGTCTGCCCGGAGCCGGAGGCTTTGGCGGCCCCGGTGCGGACAATCCGCTCGCAGCCATGTTCGGTTCACTGAACCCCACCGACCTGGGCGCCGCCTTCCAGCAGCTGGGCCAGATGCTCTCGTACGAGGGCGGCCCCGTGAACTGGGACATGGCCAAGCAGATCGCCCGCCAGACGGTGTCCCAGGGCACCGCGGACGGCACCAAGGACGCGAGCATCGGCCCCGCCGAGCGCACCGCGGTCCAGGAGGCCGTGCGCCTTGCGGACCTGTGGCTCGACGACGCGACGTCGCTGCCGTCCGGGGCGGGCTCCGCCGTGGCATGGTCCCGCGCGGAGTGGGTCGAGGCGACCCTGCCCGCGTGGAAGGAGCTCGTCGACCCGGTCGCCGAGCGCGTGGGCAATGCCATGGGTGATGTCCTGCCGGAGGAGATGCAGGCCATGGCGGGCCCGCTGATCGGCATGATGCGCTCGATGGGCGGGGCCATGTTCGGCACCCAGATCGGGCAGGCCGTGGGTGTGCTCGCGGGCGAGGTCGTCGGCTCCACCGACATCGGCCTGCCGCTCGGCCCGGCCGGCAAGGCCGCGCTGCTGCCGGCGAACATCGAGGCCTTCGGCAAGGACCTCGGCGTGCCCAAGGACGAGGTGCGGCTGTATCTCGCCCTGCGCGAGGCCGCCCACCAGCGCCTCTTCGCGCACGTGCCGTGGCTGCGCTCGCACCTGTACGGCGCGGTCGACGGCTACGCGCGCGGGATCAAGGTCGACACCGCCAAGCTGGAGGACGTGGTCGGCCAGTTCGACCCGCAGAACCCCGAGCAGCTGCAGGACGCCCTTCAGCAGGGGATGTTCCAGCCGGAGGACACCCCGGAGCAGAAGGCGGCCCTGGCCCGTCTGGAGACCGCGCTGGCGCTCGTGGAGGGCTGGGTGGACGCGGTGGTCCACGCGGCCGCGAAGCCGCGTCTGTCGTCCGCCGACGCGCTGCGCGAGACCCTGCGCCGCCGCCGCGCCTCGGGCGGTCCGGCCGAGCAGACGTTCGCCACGCTGATCGGGCTCGAGCTGCGTCCGCGCCGCCTGCGGGACGCCTCCCGTCTGTGGGCCTCGCTCACCGACGCACGCGGTGTCGACGGCCGTGACGGCCTGTGGTCCCACCCGGACATGCTGCCGACCGCGTCCGACCTGGACGACCCGGACGGCTTCGTGCACCGTGAGCAGCTGGACTTCTCCGAGCTGGACAAGATGCTCGGCGAGGCCGCGGACAAGCCCGACCTCAAGAAGAAGGACGACTCCACCGAGGGCGGCAGCGCAGAGTGACCCTCCATGACGACGCCGCCCTGGTCCTCAAGGGATACGAGGACCAGGCGGATCTTCGCCAGGCCTACCTGGACCATCTGGCGGCACACCCGGACGGCATGTGGAAGGCCTGCGAGGAGGGCCACATCACGGCGAGTGCCCTGGTCGTCGACCCCGAGCGCGGCCGGGCTCTGCTGACCCTCCACAAGAAGCTGGGCATGTGGCTGCAGATGGGCGGCCACTGCGAACCGGGCGACACCTCCCTGGAGGCGGCGGCCCTGCGCGAGGCGACGGAGGAGTCCGGCATTCCTGGCCTGACACTGCTGCCGGGCGGCCCGGTGCGCCTGGACCGGCATCCGATTCCGCCGCCGTGCCACTGCCACTTCGACGTCCAGTACTCGGCGCTCGCTCCGTCCGGGGCCGTGGAGACGGTCAGCGACGAATCGCTCGACGTGCGGTGGTTCGCCTACGACGAGGTGGCGGCCGTGGCGGACGATTCGGTCGTACGACTGCTGGAAGCGACCCGCTCGAGGCTGTGAGCTTTTCTCGGCCCACGTGCTCGGCCCATGTGCTCGGCCCATGTGCTCGAGCCATGTTGTAGGGGGCGACCGCCCATGGTGGTCGCCCCCTACAGGTGCCGTCCGGGACGTCAGCTGTTGCTGCCGCCCAGGGAGTTGCCGCGCATGCCGAACTGGCCGAGCACGCCGCCGTTGCGCATGCCCTGCGGCGGCAGCAGTTCGCTGGGCTGGACCAGGACGTGGCCCGTGCCGCCGAAGTGCATCTCCCAGCCTTCGCCGGTGGTCCCCCGGCGGCGCCACACTCCGGAGGTGGAGGTGGGCGCCTGGAGCTGGGTGCGCAGGGACGTGGACCAGGCGATGACGGCGTCGGAGTCGACGCAGACGTTCTTGTCCGGTCCCACCTCCAGCACGAGCGGCTCGCCGGAGGTCATGAGGACGACCTGGCCGGAGCCGGACAGCTCCAGGTTGTAGGCGCCCGCGGCGGCCACCTCGACGGCGCTGTCCACCGCGACGATGCCGACACCGAGGGAGCCGTCGAAGGCCAGGACGTAGGAGCTGTCGACCGTGATGCCCCTGCCGACCTCCATGATGTGCAGGTGCTGGGCGAGGTTGGCCAGGTAGACGATGCCGTTGCCCTTGCAGCGCATGAGTTCGAGGCGCTCGCCGGTCATCCGCTCGACGTTGCGCCAACTGCGGTTGCGGTACTGGCTGTCGAACTCGACCTGACCCTCGAAGGCCACCATGGCGCCCTGCCGGGCGAGAACGGCGCTGCTGCCCTGGGTGACGTCGGTCTTCAGGAGCTGCGGGTTCTGCAGGGTGTAACGCCCGGTCGACTCGACCGGGACATGTGCGAACAGTGTGCTGTGCATGATGTGCCTGGTGCTCCCCTCAGCCCCGGATCTTGAATCGGTCGCCGGTGTCCTCGCTCGGCTGGACGACGACGAAGCCCTGTCCCTTGAAGCCGATCTGGAAGGCCTCGCCGCTGCCGCGGCCGATGAGGGCGCTCGCCTTGATGGTGCGGCGGGCCTTCATCTCCAGGCCGGTCGTCCAGGCGACGAGGGCGTCCGGGTCGACGTACGTCTCGCGTTCGGCGCAGTCCAGGGCCATCGGGATGCCCCGGCTGACCAGGGCGACCCAGCCGGTGCCCTTGATGACGAGATTGGTCAGGCCCGAGCCGGACAGCTTGGCGAGTCCCTTGACCGGCTCGATGGCCAGTTCCAGTGAGGCGTCGCAGGCCAGCAGGGTGGCGCCGTTGACCGAGAGTGCCTCGCCGTTGAGGTGCAGGACGAGGATGTCGCCGCCGTAGTCCGCGAGATACAGGTCGCCGTCGCCGCGGGCCAGCATCAACTTGCCGCCCTCGCCGCTGACCATCTCCTCCGCCGAACGGCGCAGGCTCGCGGGCGCCCCGTCGAACTGCACGTAACCGTCGTACGCGATCATCGAGCCGGCCTTGGCGATCAGGTCCTGCCCGGTGACCATGGTGACCTTGAGCGTCTTGGAGCTGTGCACACTCATACGGACGCCGGTCGGGGCGGCGCGGTGCGCACTCAGAGTCTGGGAGTCCATGGCCTCACACCTCGAAGGGCTGTACGACGACGAAGTTGCCCGGGGCACCGCGGAACTGGAGGTTCACGGCCTCGGTGGTCTGCCGGGCGTACCCGGAGCGGCGCAGCCTGAGCGAGGTCGTGGTGACCGCCTGCGCGCCGGCGGACCAGGCGATGACGGCGTTGCCGTCGACATAGGTGGCCGCGCCGACGGGGAGGACGACGGGCACGCCGCGTGTCTTGACGACGACCGCTCCCGTGCCGGAGAAGAGCATGCTGAAGAAGCCCCCGCCGGGCAGTCCCGCGCCCTCGATGCGGCGGACCTCGGTCTCCAGGGACTCGTCGAAGGCGAGCACGCCCTGGGCGCTGGTGTAGATCTGCTCACCCTGGAGGCGGATGACGAAGACACGGCTGGCCTCGTCGGCGAGGAACACCTCGCCGTTGCCCGTACAGCGCATCAGGGACATGCCCTGGCCGGTGAGCGCCCCGGTGAGCTTGCCGAGCAGGCCCGAGCCCTTGTGGGCGAAGTCGATGTCGCCCTGGTAGGCGACCATGCTGCCCTGCTTGGCGAGGATGGGAGCGTCCTTGGTGAGTGTGGCCCGCACCAGGTTCGTGTTCTGCTCGGTCCAGCGGTCGCCGACGGGGGCTTCCGCGTATTTCGTCAGGACGACCCGGACGTTGGCCTCGGGCGGCACAGGGGCGAGCTGGGTGCCGCCGCCGAAGGGCTGGGCCTGGCCGGGGAAGGCTCCGGGGGCACCGGGGGGCGCGAACTGGCCGGCGACTGCGCCCGGAGGCGTGAACTGGCCCGCGGGTGCGCCGGGGGGCGCGAACTGCCCCGCCGGAGGTGCGCCGGGCGGCGTGAAGGTCTGTCCCGGAGGTGTGAACGTCTGCGGGCTCGTCGGCGCGGTGGGCGCGGGCGGGGTGGTCCCGGCGGCCGGCGGAGCGGCGGGCGAGGGCGCCGCCTGAGCGGGGGCCGGGGGCGCGCCGAACGAAGGTGCCGGCGCGGTGGCCTGCGGGGGCGGGGCGAAGGCCGGCGCCTGGGACTGGGCCGGGACGGCGGGCTGCTGGGGCGCGGCCTCGGGCTCCTCCTCGGCGACCTCGCCGCCGAAGTTCTTCAGCAGCGCGTCGAGGCCGCCGTCGAAGCCCTGGCCGACTGCGGCGAACCGCCAGACGTCCTTCAGATACAGGTCGCCCAGCATCACGGCACGCTCGGTGGAGAACTCGCTGCCCTCGAAGGAGTACCGGGCCACTTCCTCGCCACCGGCGACGATCCGGAGGTAGCCGGGGGCGATCTGGGACATCTGGCCGGCACCGTCGATCGTCGCCGTGAACGACAGCTTCTGGATCTGCGACGGAATCTGATCGAGCGTGACCCGGAACGACTCCGTGTCGCCCGACTGCGCGCCCAGGAGCTGGATGGAGTCCTCGGGGGACTTCGGCTGGTTGAAGAAGATGAAGTACCGGTCGTCCGAGAGCCGTTCGTCGGCGTCGAGGCCGAAGCAGCTGATGTCGAAGGTCAGTCCGGGGCCGGAGATCTGCACGCCTACGTACAGATCCGTACCCGCGGTCAGGTCACTGATCTTGGCCTTGTGGCCGCGTTGGAATTCCCTGGCCATGCGTAACGACCGTCCCCATCCCGAATACGAGTGCGTCGCGACAGGCTAACGGCAAACTCGGACACCGGTGCAGGTCGGTACAGATCCGGTACAAAAACCCGTTCGAGTCGGCGGTCACTCCTCGCCGGCGACCGGAAGGCGCGGCAACCGGTCCGCGGCGACCACGCCTTCGAGATAGCCCTTGGCCCGCTCAGTGCGCGGATAGGCCTCCAGCAGCCGCCAGAAACGGGGCCCGTGTCCGGGCACCAGCAGATGCGCGAGCTCATGGAGCAGGACGTAGTCGACGACGTACTCCGGCATGCCCTGGAGCCGGTGCGAGAGCCGGATGCTGCCCTCGGACGGGGTGCACGAGCCCCAGCGGGTGTTCTGGTTGGTGACCCAGCGGACCGAGGCGGGCCGTGCCCGGCCGTCGAAGTACTGGGCCGAAAGCCGCTGGGCACGCTCGGAGAGCTCGGTGTCGCCGAGGACCCGTTTGCTCTCCTGGGCGGCCAGCTTGTCGAGCATGACGCTCACCCAGCGCTGCTCCTCGGCCTCGGACATCCGGGCAGGGATGAGCACGACGGTGCGATCGCCCTCGCGGTACGCGGAGACCGTCCGGCGGCGACGGCTGCTCCTGCGCACCTCGATCGCGCTCGCCCCCGAGCCGCTCGGCGGCTGGCTCGTCGTACTGCGCTGTGGCTTTCCGGCGCTGTGCAGTGGGTCGGCGGGCACGCCCTGACGTTACCCGCTGCACACGGGTGAAGTCCCGACTCCGGGACGGTTCGGTTCCGATCGCCCGCCATGCGTCTGATTTGTACGACGAATGGCCCTCACCTGTGGACAACTTTCGACACGTGCCGGCCGGGTCCGGGCATGCTGGCACCGCCGCCTGAGCCGCGACCGGCCGTCGTCCGGGCTCCGGCGACGCACGGGGACGTTCTACGAGGGCTACGGGGGCCTGTCATGCAAGCAGTGATTCCGCTCGAGCAAACAATGGTTCCGCAGATGAAACCCGCGCTCCGACGCGGCTGGCGCGATCTCAACACCGTGCAGTTCGGGATGACCCCGGCGCACGCGATGACGCTGGGTCCCATGGACACGGCGACGGGCAGCTTCCTCGACCTGCTCAACGGCACGCGTGGTCTCGCGCTGCTGCGGGAGGAGGGACACCGTATGGATCTGCCCGAGGGTCATGTCGACACGCTGGTGGGACGGCTCGCGCGCGCCGGGCTCATCGACGACGCGAGGGGCGGTGGGCCGGACGCGGACGCGCTGCGCGGGAAGAAGGAGGTCCTCGACCGGCTGGCACCCGACCTGGCGTCCCTGTCGCTGACCACCTCGGAGCCGGGTGACGCGATGAGGCTTCTGGCTGCCCGCCGTTCGCTGCGTGTGCAGATCAGGGGCGCCGGCCGGGTGGGTGTGGTGCTGGCCGCGCTGCTCTCGGGCGCCGGCATCGGGGAGGTCGACGTGCGGGACAGCGGGCGGGTCGAGCCCTGGGACGTGGCCCCGGGTGGGCTGCCCGCCGGCTCCGTCGGCGACCGCAGGGACACGGCCGCACGCCGGGCGGTTTCCGTGGCGGCTCCGGGGCGCCCGCCCCGCGGTGGCTCCCGGGCCTCGGCCGGGTCGGACGACCCCGGTTTCTCCCTGGTGGTCCTGGCCCCGCGGGACGACGTCGACGTGCACGCGCCCGCCCCGGCCACCGGCGAGCCCCTCGTCCGGTCCGGCACACCTCATCTGTACGCCGGTGTGGTCGAGGCGACAGGAGTGGTCGGCCCTCTCGTCCTGCCGGGCGAGACAGGCTGCGCGGGCTGTCTGCACGAGACGCGGACCGACCGCGACCAGGCCTGGCCCCGGCTGGTCGCCCAGTGGCGTTCAGGCAGCAGACGGCTTTCGGCGCGGCCCTGTGACCTGGCACTGGCCACTACAGTCGCCGGACTTGCGGCCGGGCACGCGCTCGCTTTCCTGGACGGCCGCCTCCCGTCGAGCGCGGGGGCCCGCTGGGAGGTCTCGCTGCCCGGTCTGAGCTGGCACGCGCGGCCGGTCTGGCCGCATCCCGCATGTCCGTGCGGGGCCGCCGAGAAAGGTAAGGGAGAACACACCTCCAAGGAGGAGGCTGCGCACGAGACAATGAGGAAGCAAGGGTCGTCGGAGGAGTCGTGCCGCAAGGCAACCGCGCCACGGCCTGCTGGGACCTGGAGGGCGCATGTCTGATCTTCCCCGGAAGGCGGTCACCCGGACCGCCAAGCTCGCCGCGCTCCCGCTCGGCTTCGCCGGGCGGGCCACCTGGGGACTCGGCAAGCGGATCGTGGGCGAGTCCGCGGAGATCGTCGGCCGCGAGCTGCAACAGCGCACCGCCGACCAGTTGTTCAAGGTGCTCGGGGAGCTCAAGGGCGGTGCCATGAAGTTCGGCCAGGCCCTGTCCGTCTTCGAGTCGGCGCTCCCCGAGGAGGTCGCCGGCCCCTATCGCGCGGCCCTGACGAAGCTGCAGGAGGCCGCGCCTCCTATGCCGACCCGCACCGTGCACACCGTGCTCGAGGAGCGGCTGGGCGAAGACTGGCGGGAGCTGTTCGCCGAGTTCGACGACAAGCCCTCCGCGGCGGCGTCCATCGGCCAGGTGCACCGGGCCGTGTGGCACGACGGGCGGGAGGTGGCGGTCAAGGTCCAGTACCCGGGAGCCGGCGAGGCCCTGCTGTCCGACCTGAACCAACTGGGCCGCTTCGCCCGTCTGCTGGGGCCCCTCGTCCCCGGGATCGACATCAAGCCGCTCATCGCCGAGTTGCGCGACCGGGTCTCGGAGGAACTCGACTACGGCCTGGAGGCACAGGCCCAGCAGGCCCACGCGGAGGAGTTCGCGGACGATCCGGACGTCGTGGTCCCGGCCGTGGTCCATCAGAGCGACCAGGTCCTGATCACGGAGTGGATCGAGGGTGTGCCGCTGTCGGAGGTGATCTCCGACGGCACCCAGGAGCAGCGCGACCGCGCCGGACAACTCCTGGCCCGTTTCCTCTTCTCCGGCCCCGCGCGCACCAGCCTGCTGCACGCCGACCCGCACCCGGGCAACTTCCGACTCCTGCCCGGCGGTCCTGGCGGCGAGGAGGACTGGCGCCTGGGCGTCCTGGACTTCGGCACGGTCGACCGGCTTCCCGGCGGTCTGCCGGACACCATCGGCACCTCCCTGCGCATGACGCTGGACGGCGAGGCGGAAGCGGTCTACGAACTCCTCCGCGTGGAGGGCTTCGTCAAGGAGTCGATAGAGCTGGACCCTGACGCGGTCCTCGACTACCTCCTCCCGATCATCGAACCGGCCGAGGTCGACGAGTTCACCTTCACCCGCGGCTGGATGCGCAGCCAGGCCGCCCGGATCGCAGACCCCCGCTCCCCCGCCCACCAACTGGGCAAACAGCTCAATCTCCCCCCGGCATACCTCCTGATACACCGGGTCACGCTGAGCACCATCGGCGTTCTGTGCCAGCTGGGCGCGACGGTCCGGCTGCGTGAGGAACTGGAGGAGTGGCTGCCGGGGTTCGTGCCGGAGGAGGAGCTGGACGAGGAGGGTTCCGCGGCGGAGGCGTGAACGGGTCTTCGTCACAACGCGCAACGCACCGCGGGGGCCGGTCCGTTCGGACGGACCGGCCCCCGCGGGGGAGAGCTTCCGCCTCCCGGTGAGCTCGGTTCTGCTCGGCTCGGGAGGCCACCGCTTCAGGTGTGGGTCGGACTACTGCATGACGGCGATGGCGAGCGCACGGCGAGCACGCAGGGAGGCGCGCTCAGCCCTGCGCTGCATCCGGCGGGCGGTCGCCAGGCGGATCGCCCGGCGTTCCTGCTCGGCCTCATGCAGCCGGTCGTGCATATGCGCACGAGCCAGGGCTTCTGGAATGAGTTGCATCTCTCGGGTCCTGTTCTGACGCGAGTCGGACGCGTCGGTGGTGGTGAAGTCTGGGATCGCGGAGCCTGTGGGCTCGCTGGTGGACGGCTTCATCGGGGCCTGCTTCGTGGGGTCGTTCGTGAGGGGACGGTCGATCGTTCCTGCGGTGTTCATGCCGTGACCGGGTTCTTGCGCGGGCGACCACGCGGCCGCTTCCGGGCGACGACGACACCCTGGACGAACAACTCGCCACCCCAGACGCCCCAGGGCTCACGCCGCTCCTTGGCGCCGGCGAGGCAGGCCTCCATCAGCGGGCAGGTGCGGCAGAGGGACTTGGCGTACTCGACATCGGCCGGCGACTCGGCGAAGAAGACCTCCGGGTCGTAGGAACGGCAGGGGACGGGTACGCCGAGGTTCTCGATGGCGTCGTCGAGCGCGGTGAGCGCGGTGAGCGGAGTCAAGGCGGAGTCCTCCGTGAGGCCGGGCGGGGGGATCGTTTCGGAAGGCGGTACGGACGGGGCGTGCGCTTCGAGTTGCACGGTTCGTCTTCCTCGTCTGTTCGGTCCGGCCCTGTTGGACCGGTAGTCGCTTGGTACCGGGTTCTTTTCTTGTCCCGAGGCCCCTTCGCTCCGCTCTCCCCGTTCGGGGAAAACAGAAGGGCCGCGGATCCCGGATGGGGTTCCGCGGCCCTGAAGGCGCCGGCCTGATCGACGATCAGGCTGGATCACTCCAGGGTTCTGGCCCACGGAAGGCCCACATCAGGTGGTGCTGCGTCGTCTGCTTCCGGAATCCGGCACCGGCCGCCGCAAAGGCATAGACATGCGCCTGTGCCACTACTGCTTCCAGTGCCTTGGTCGGTCGCTCATTGCGCTCACGGACGGGAAGGACCGCGAGAGACACGGAGGACGCCGGACGCGCGGCAGGAATGCCGGACAGACCGGTGCCCAGGTTCGAAACGCCGAGCATGCACGCGGAGACGACCGAGCGATCGGTCATTTTGGCCGTGGTGACGGCCGCGCTGCTGTTGATGCTGATCACTTCAATCGCCTCCTCTCGGCGTCTCTGGGGACGGCGGCGCGAGCCGCTGTCCGACGGAAATGCAAGTAGAACACGGAATCGGGGCCTCCGAGAAGGCCTCCGTCCCCGTGGCTAAGAACCTATGGGGATTGCTGGGGCATGCGCAAACTATTTTTCCGACGAGTTGGGATCAGGCCTCATCTTCTTCTTCCGAAACCTCCTGGCCTGCACAGATGGTCAGCACATCGGCTCCGTACCGGTTGAGCTTGCGCATACCGACGCCCGGGATCCGCGCGAGCTCGTGCTCGTCGTCGGGCACGGCCTCAGCGATCGCCATCAGGGTCTTGTCCGTGAAGACGCAGAAGGCCGGCTGTCCGCTGCGTTGCGCCTGCACCGCACGCCAGTCGCGCAAGCGCTCGTAGAGTCCCTCGTCCATGTCGGAGGGACAGTCCTCGCAACGCATGAGCTTCATCTCGCCTGCGTCGGTGAGCGTGCGCCCGCACACACCGCAGCGCGCCGGGGTGCGCTGGGTGCGTCTCGGAGCGGCGCCGGCGGGGCTTGTGAAGCCGCGTTCGACACCTCCGGAACCGCCACCCGCAGTCCGCCCCGCGGTGGCGGTGGAGCCGGGGCGCAGTCCGTCGAGGAAGCGGCTGGGGCGGCGGCTGGGGCGGCCGCCGGGCGAGCGGGAGAGCGACCAGGAGACGTGAAGGCGCTCGCGGGCGCGGGTGACACCGACGTAGAGGAGCCGGCGCTCCTCCTCGATCTGCTCGTCCGTCTTCGCGTAGGTGATCGGCATCATGCCCTCGGCGACACCGACCAGGAACACGGCGTCCCACTCCAGACCCTTGGCCGAGTGCAGGGAGGCGAGGGTGACGCCCTCGACGGTCGGGGCGTGCTGGGCGCCGGCCCGCTCGTCGAGTTCGGCCACGAGGTCGTTCAGAGTGGCGCCGGCTCCCGCGGCGGCGAAGTCCTGCGCGAGGTTCACCAGTGCGGCCAGCGATTCCCAGCGCTCCCTGACGGCCCCGGAGCCGGCCGGCGGCACGGTGGTCCAGCCCTCGCCCGACAGCACGGCGCGCACCTGCGAGGGCAGGTCGACGGCGTCGTCCAAGCGTGAGTCGTTGCCGCCGAAGCGGGCCGCGCCCCGGAGATTGACGATGGCCCTGCGTACCTCGGGTCGGTCGAAGAACCGCTCGGCGCCGCGCAGCTGGTAGGGCACTCCGGCGTCGGCCAGGGCCTGTTCATAGGTCTCGGACTGGGAGTTGGTGCGGAACAGGACGGCGATCTCGCTGGCCCGGACGCCCGCGTCCATGAGCTCCCGGATGCGGCGGGCGGCTCCCTCGGCCTCGGCGGGCTCGTCGGTGTACTCGGTGTAGACGGGCTCGGGGCCGGGCCGGCGCTGGGAGATCAGTTCCAGCCGGTGGTCGGCGGCGCGGCCGCGGGCCTGGGCGAGCAGGCCGTTGGCGAGATGGACGACCTGGGGCGTGGAGCGGTAGTCGCGGACCAGTTTGACGACGGTGGCGCCGGGGTGGCGGGTACGGAAGTCGAGGAGATGGTCGGGAGTTGCGCCAGTGAAGGAGTAGATCGTCTGGCTGGCGTCACCGACGACGCACAGGCTGTCGCGGCGCCCGAGCCACAGATCCAGCAGACGCTGCTGAAGGGGGCTGACGTCCTGGTACTCGTCGACGACGAAGTGCTGGTACTGGGAACGGACCTGTTCGGCGATGTCGTGCCGGTCCTGGAGGATGGCGACGGTCAGCAGCAGGACGTCCTCGAAGTCGATGACGGCGCGATCGCGTTTGAGGTCCTCGTAGGCGGAGTAGAGCTGTGCGATCTCGGCTGCGGCGCGAGGGGTCTCGCGGCCGGCCTTCGCTGCCGCGAGGGCGTAGTCGGAGGGGACGGTCTGGGTGACCTTGGACCATTCGATCTCGCCGGTGACATCCCTCAGCTCACCCCGGTCGAGGCGGATGCGGCAGGCAGCGGCCGCGTCGGCGACGAGCTGGATCTTGCGGTCGACGAGCCGGGGCATGGACCCACCGACGGCTTTCGGCCAGAAGTACTGGAGCTGGCGCAGGGCCGCCGAGTGGAACGTACGCGCCTGGACGCCCGCGGCGCCGAGCTGGCGCAGTCGCCCGCGCATCTCTCCGGCGGCGCGGTTGGTGAAGGTGACGGCGAGCACGCTGGAGGGCTGGAGGATTCCGGCCCGCACCCCGTAGGCGATGCGGTGGGTGATCGCCCGGGTCTTGCCGGTACCGGCGCCCGCCAGCACGCACACCGGCCCGTGCAGGGCGGTGGCCACCTCGCGCTGCTCGGGATCAAGCCCTTCGAGCACCGCGTCGGCCGAGTCCGGTGTGCGCGGGAAGAGCGTGGAGTGCGTTGCTGCTGTCACACGGCCATGCTGCCAGGTCGGCGGAGACGGGTGAGCCGGTTGTCCACAGGCAGGTAGCCCCAGTCGTACTAATGCGGCAGGCGTCACCTGGCCGGGCACCCCGAGTCGGGAATGGCGCCCAGGTCGCATGCGTTCCGTCAACGGACGATCTCTTCCCCCGAGCCACCGAAGGAGCGCGCGAGACATGCAGGGCACTGTGACGATGTACAGCACCACATGGTGCGGTTACTGCCAGCGGCTGAAGAAGCAGCTGGACCGCGAGGGCATCGCGTACACCGAGATCAACATCGAGCAGGACCCGGCGTCCGCGGCTTTCGTGGAGAAGGCGAACGGCGGGAATCAGACGGTCCCGACCGTGCTCTTCGCCGACGGCTCGACGCTGACGAACCCGTCGCTGGCGCAGGTGAAGCAGAAGATCAGCGCATAACACTGTGGGACATCGGCGGTTCCTGAGGCAGCTCAGGAACCGCCTTCTTGTGGTTTGTCCCACACCGCCGTGTAGCGCCACAGCAGTCGGCGCCGGTAGCGGCAGCCGGGCAGAAGGCGGCGGGCAGCCCTGCGGGCCTCGCCCCAGTGCACGGTCGAGTCCTCCATGGGCATGCCGACGGGCGCCCGCTTGCCGCCCCGTCGCCGTCTGAGGAGCAGCGACACGGGTAGGCCACAGCCGCTGATGATCCAGTCCAGCGTCGTCCTGTTGTACGCCATCCCGACGATCACCAGCCGTCCGCCGGGGGCCAGCAGCCGGACCAGGCCCTCGACCGCGTCCTCGACGGGCGCGTGGTGCACCACGGCGACCGCGCTGACGAAGTCGTACGTTCCCTCGGGCAGGGCGGTGCCGTCCAGGTAGTCCGCCTCCAGGAACGTGATGTTCCCGCAGGTGGTCGCACGCGCCTGCCGGATCATCTCCGGCGAGCGGTCCACGCCCGTGACGAACGCGGCCTTCTCGGCCAGTTTGCGGGCGAGCAGCCCGTCACCGCACCCCACGTCCAGGGCCTCGCGACAGCCGTCCGGTACCGCGTCGAGCACCAGGCGGTGGTAGTGGACGTTGTGGTTCCAGTACGGGTCGGGCATGCCCGTCCTCTCAGACGAAACTCCTCGTCGGCAGCGGCCTGCCGTACCAGAGCTCGATCAGACGGGCCGCGATCGAGATGCCGTACGGCGGGAGGACCTCTCCTGCCTCGAAGGCGGCGCCCAGTTCGTCGCGGGAGAACCAGCGGGCCTCATGGATCTCGTCTCCGTCGACATCGATCTCGGTGGAGGTGGCACGGGCCATGAAGCCGAGCATAAGACTGGAGGGGAACGGCCACGGCTGGCTGGCAACGTACTCGACCGGGCCGACGGTGATCCCGGCCTCCTCGAAGACCTCACGGCGCACCGACTGCTCGATGGACTCGCCCGGCTCGACGAATCCGGCGAGGGTCGAGAAGCGGCCCTCCGGCCAGTGCACCTGGCGGCCGAGCAGGATGCGGTCCTCGTCGTCCGTGACGGCCATGATCACGGCTGGGTCGGTGCGCGGGTAGTGCTCGGCGCCGCAGGCCTGGCAGCGGCGGATGTGGCCGGCCGCGGCGATGACGGTGCGCTCGCCGCAGCGGGAGCAGAAGCGGTGGGTCCGCTGCCAGTTCTCCAGGCCGACCGCGTGCACCATCAGGCCCGCCTCGCGCGCGGACAGCAGCAGACCGGCCTCGCGCAGACCGGCCGGACGCGCGGACTGGTCGATGCGGCCGGGCAAGGAGTCCTTCTGGAGGGCGAAGTAGCGGACGCCCTCCTCGTCGATGCCGAGGAAGTAGCGGTGCGCCTCGGTGAGCGGGGCCTCGAAGGACGGGGTCATGACGAGTTCGGTACGGCCGTCCGCCGTCTCGTCGATCAGGACCTGACCGCCGGAAACCACGAAGCAGCGGGTTGTGGGGTGGCTCCACGCTGCCGCGAGCCAGGCCTCGTCGAGCCGGTGGTGCGCGGCGCGGTCGATGCCGCTGGGGGCGGTGAGCGAGACGGGACGGTCGGCGGTGTGGTCGGTCCAGGTGGTCACGGGTGCTTCCAACTCCCCCGGTGCAGCGGATTGTTTCGGCGAACGGTTCGGCGGGACGTACGTCGGAGGGCGACCGGACCGGCGGGGCCTCGCGGTACGGGGCGGCCCTTTCCGGGTGCCCCGCGCGCTGCCGGGCCGGGCGGCGCGGGACGGTCAGGGCGCGTGACTCCAGTGCTCGGCGAGATCACCCCAAAGGTACGCGCTGGTCTCGACGCCCTTGAACAGCAGATCGAGCTCGACTTTCTCGTTCGGCGCGTGCCAGCCGTCGGAGGGGACGGAGATGCCGAGGAACAGCACGGGTGCGCCGAGGACGTCCTGGAGGTCGGCGGCGGGGCCGGAGCCACCTACACGCGTGAAGCGGACCGAGCTCTCGAAGGCGCGGCCCAGGGCGCGGACCACGGACTGCAGCGCAGGGTGGTCGAGCGGGGTCAGGCACGGGCGCGTGGCGGGCGCGAAGGTGATCTCGTGCCGGATCCCGGCGGGCACCTGCTCGCCGGCCCAAGCGCGGACGGCCTTCTCGATGTGGTCGGGATCCTGGCCCGCGACCAGACGGAACGACAGCTTCACCATGGCCGACGACGGGATGATCGTCTTGCTTCCGGGGCCCTGGTAGCCACCGCCGATGCCGTTGACCTCGGCGGTGGGGCGGGCCCAGACACGCTCCAGGGTGGTGTGCCCGGACTCGCCGTGGGTGGCGTGCGACTTGGCCGTGTGCAGCCACTCCTCCTCGTCGAAGGGCAGTTCGGCGAAGAGTTCACGCTCACGATCGGTCAGTTCGACGATGCCGTCGTAGAAGCCGGGGACGGCCACGCGTGCGTGCTCGTCGTGCAGGGCGGCGACCAGGCGGGCGACCGCCGTGGCCGGGTTGGGCACAGCGCCGCCGAAGGCGCCCGAGTGGATGTCCTGGTCGGGGCCGTACAGCCGGATCTCGCACTCGGCGAGGCCACGCATGCCGGTGCACACGGTGGGGGTGTTCTCATCCCACATGCTGGTGTCGGAGACGATCACGGCGTCGGCGGCGAGCCGGCGCTTGCGCTCCTCGACGAGGGCGCGGAAATGGGGTGAGCCGGACTCCTCCTCGCCCTCGATCAGCAGCTTGAGGTTCACCGCGGGGGCGGTACGGTCGGCGGCGACGAGGTGGGCGCGGACACCGAGTGCATGGAAGAGGACCTGGCCCTTGTCGTCGGCCGCCCCTCGCGCGTAGAGGCGGTTGTCGCGGACGACCGGCTCGAACGGGTCGCTGTCCCAGCCGTCCTCGCGGGCGGCGGGCTGTACGCTCGTGGTGGCCGTAGACGAGGACCGTGGGCGCCGTCGGGTCCTCGGCGGGCCACTCGGCGAAGACGGCGGGCGCGCCCGGGGTCTGCCAGACCTCGGCCGTGGGGAACCCGGTCTCCTTGAGCTTGGCAGCGAGCCAGTCGGCACTGCGGCGTACATCGGGGCCGTGGTCGGGTTGTGCCGAGACGGACGGGATGCGCAGCCATTCGGCGAGGTCGTCGAGGAAGGCGGCGCGGTGCTGCTCGATGTACGTACGGACGGCGCTGACGGCACTGTCAACGGGTTGGCTCATGGTCACGAGCCTATCGGCCCGCACCGACATCCTTGGTGGGCGGTTCCTCACAGTGTGCTTGCACGGAACCGTTTGACTGCCCTTCCGGCCCCTGGGTGAGCAGCCGTTCCAGTGCTGCCCTGCCGGGCAGGGCCTTGGGGCGTACGACGTCTCCGGTACGGACGTAGAGGAACGCGGCCGTGACCGATTCCACAGGCACGCCCTGCCGCTCGGCCCAGGCCAACCGGTACAGCGCGAGCTGGAGGGGGTCGGCGGTGTGGGTGCGGCTGGTCTTCCAGTCGACGATCTCGTACGTCGTCGTGTCCCCGTCGCTGTGTTGGTAGACGGCGTCGATACGGCCCCGGATCACGCGGCCTGCGATGGCGAGCTGGAAGGGCGTCTCGATCCGGTAGGGGGTGCGGTGGGCGTACTCGCTGCGCTCGAAGGCGTCCTTGAGGGCTTCCAGGTCGCGTTCGTCGGCGATCTCGGCGTCGCTGCCGGGCAGGTCGTCCGGCTCCAGCATGGGCAGGGTCAGGGCTTCGAAGCGGGCTTCGACCCAGGCGTGGAAGCGGGTGCCCTGGCGCGCGGCGGGTTGCGAGGGGCGCGGCATGGGGCGCGCGAGCTCCTGCGCGAGCCCGTCAGGGTCGTTCGCCAGACGCAGGACCTGGGACGCGGTGAGGGAAGCGGGCAGGGGCACGTCGGTGACGGCTTCCCGTGCGCGCAGGAGTTCCCCGGCCAGGGCGTCGAGGTCGCGGTCCCAGGAGGCGATGGTGCGGGCTTCCTCGGGGGTGAGCCGGGGGCGCGTGGGAGGCTGCTGCTGGGCGCGCGGATACTTGGGCGGGCGCTCCGGACTGTGGGCGTGCGCCTCCTGAGGCTCACGCCTCTCGGGGTGGCCGCGCGGGCCCTCGTCGGGGCCGGGCGGCTCGTCGCCGTCCGGGGCCGTGGCCTGGTGCGGGACGGCCGCGCGGACCGTCGTCCAGGTGTCCCAGTCGGCGGGGTCCTCCGGGAGGGGGTCGTCCTCGGCGTCCACGAAGTCTTCCAGGTCCGGTTCTGCGAAGTGCCGCTCTGCGAAGTCCCGGTCGTCGAAGTCCGGCTCCTCGTCATCGGGTGGTGGGGGCCAGTCCGGGTCGTCGTAGGTGTCCGGGTCGTGGGCGGCCGCGGGATGGCCGTCCGTGTGGGAGGCGAGGTTCTCCAGATGGGCCAGGACCGTCTCGGCGGCGGCGCGGCGGCGGGCTAGGGCGGTGTCGTCGAGGGGCAGGGGCCAGACCTGGTCGGCGCTCTGTGCGTGCAGGGCCGGGTTCTCCGCGTCCTCGGCGGGTTCGTCGGCCCAGGCCTCGATCTCGCCGTAGCCGGCCGTGCAGTGGTCGTACAGGGCCTTGAGGAAGTCGGACGGGCCTCGGGGCTTCTTCTGTGTCGGTCCCCACCAGTGGCCGGAGCCGAGGAGGAGCGAGCGGGGGCGGGTGAAGGTGACGTAGCCGAGGCGGAGTTCCTCGGTGTGCTGGTGGTCCTTCATGGCCTCGTGGAAGGCCTTCATGCCGCGTGAGTCCCAGGAGTCGATGTCGGGCAGGGTGTCGGCGTCGCCACGCAGCGCGTGCGGCAGCACCTTGCCCTGGGCGGTCCACTTCTCGCGGCCCTGGGTACTCGGGAAGGTCCCGGTGACCAGGCCGGGGACGGCGACGACATCCCACTCCAGGCCCTTGGACTTGTGCGCGGTGAGCACCTTGACGGTGTTCTCACCGCCGGGCAGTGCGTTGTCGAGGCCCTTCTCGTACTGGGCGGCGGTGCGCAGGAAGCCGAGGAAGGCGAGGAGGGTCGCCTCGTTGTCGCCCGCCGCGAACGAGGCGGCGATGTCGAGGAAGTTGGACAGGGTCTCGCGGCGGCGGGCGGCCAACGCGTGCGGGGACGCCGACAGTTCGACCTCCAGGCCGGTGACCGCGAGGACACGGTGCAGGACGTCCATCAGGGGGTCGGCGAGGGAGCGGCGCAGATCGCGCAGTTCGGCCGCCAGGCGCGCGAACCGCACGCGCGCGTCCGGTGAGAAGGGCAGCCCGTCGTCGTCCTCGTCCTCGCTGTAGAGGGGCGTCTCCAGGAAGGTCTCCAGGGCGTCGGCGAGTGATATCACCTCGGCCGGGTCGACCCCCTCGACGGCCTCGGCGAGCCGGCGGTCGGGGTCGTCGTCGCCGTCCACGCGCGTGTACGACACGAGTCGCCGGGCACGTCGGCCGAGCAGGGCGAGGTCGCGCGGGCCGATGCGCCAGCGCGGGCCGGTCAGCAGGCGGACCAGGGCGGCGTTGGCACCGGGGTCCTGGAGGACCTCGCAGACGGCGACCAGGTCGGCGACCTCGGGCAGGTGCAGCAGGCCCGAGAGCCCCACCACCTCGACCGGGACGTCCCGTTCGACGAGGGCGCCCTGGATCTCGGCGAAGTCGGTCGCCGTGCGGCACAGGACGGCGATCTCGCCGGGCTCCTTCCCGGTCCGTACGAGATGGGCAATCGAATCCGCCAGCCAGTCGATCTCCTCGGCGTGGGTGGGCAGGAGGGCACAGCGCACCAGGCCGTCGCGCTCGGCGCCGGGGGCCGGGCGGAGGGCTTCCACGCCCGCGTGCATGGCGCGCAGGGGCTCGGCGAGGCCGTTGGCGAGGTCGAGGAGACGGCCGCCGCTGCGGCGGTTCTCGCTGAGCGCCTGACGCGTGGCAGGCCGGCCGTCGGGGTGGGCGAAGTGTTCGGGGAAAGTCGTCGAGGTTGGCGACGGAGGCGCCGCGCCAGCCGTAGATGGCCTGGCAGGGGTCGCCGACGGCGGTGACCGGATGGCCGGTGCCGCCGCCGAACAGGCCTGCCAGCAGGACGCGCTGGGCGACCGAGGTGTCCTGGTACTCGTCGAGCAGCACCACCTTGAACTCGTCCCGCAGGATGCGGCCCACCTCCGGGGCCCCCGCGAGCCGTGCGGACAGGGCGATCTGGTCGCCGAAGTCGAGCAGGTCGCGTTCGCGTTTGGCGGCGCGGTAGCGGACGACCAGGTCGGCGAGTTCACGTCGGGCGGCGGCCGTCTCGGGGACCTTGCGCAGGGCGTCGTTGGTGAGTTTGGCGCCCTGCAGGGCGCGCAGCAGTTCGGCGTCGTACGCGCGCAGGCGCTCGGGGTGTACGAGGTGCTCGGCGAGTTCCGCGTCGAGGGTGAGGAGGTCGCTGACGAGGTCGGCGAAAGAGCGGGTCAGGGCCGGATAGGGGCCGGGGGCCTCGCGCAGCACGCGCGCGGCGAGCTGGTAGCGGGTGGCGTCGGCGAGCAGCCTGGAGGTGGGTTCGAGTCCGATGCGCAGGCCGTGGTCGGTCAGCAGGCGGCCCGCGAAGGCGTGGTAGGTGGAGATCACGGGTTCGCCCGGCGGGTTGTCCGGATCGATGACGTCGGGGTCGGTGACGCCGGCCTTGATGAGGGCCTTGCGGACGCGTTCGGCGAGTTCTCCGGCGGCCTTGTTGGTGAAGGTGAGGCCGAGGACCTGTTCGGGGGCGACCTGGCCGGTGCCGACCAGCCAGACCACGCGGGCCGCCATCACCGTCGTCTTGCCCGAGCCGGCACCGGCCACGATCACCTGCGGTGCGGGCGGCGCGGTGATGCAGGCCGTCTGCTCCGGGGTGAACGGGATGCCGAGGAGCTCTTTGAGCTGATCGGGTTCGGTGATACGGGCGGGCATGTCGCAGAGGCTAGCGGCGTGCACTGACAACGGAGGACGAATCACCCCGGCGGGCCGGAAGAAGCGCAGGTCAGCACGCGTGGTGCGACTGATCACACCGGCGTGCCGCCCTCACTCCACGATCTGCCGTCCTTCCGGTTGAGCGCTGCACGAGGCCCGGAAGGCGCAATGGGAGCAGTGCTGCCCCGCATTCGGTGTGAACCGTTCGTCGAGGACCTTCCCCGCCGCCGTGGCGAGCAGATCTCCGACCCACTCCCCTTCCAGCGGTTCCTGCGCCTGCACCTTGGGGAGGGTCTCGCCGCCGTCCCGCTTGGGGGCACCCTGGCGCAGCTGGACGAGTTCGGCGCCGCCCGGCTCTGGCCGTACCCCGTCGAAGGCCTCGTCGACGGCGCCCTCGCGGACGGCGAGCTGGTAGACGGCGAGCTGGGGGTGGCGTTCGACTTCGGCGGAACTCACCGGCTGCTTGCCCGTCTTGAAGTCGACGACATACGCGCGGCCCTCGCCGTCGGCCTCCACGCGGTCCATCTGGCCGCGGATGCGCACCTCGACCTCGCCCGCCTCCAGGGTGACGTCGAAGTCGTGCTCGCTGGCCACCGGTGTGCGGCCGGTGCGGTCCATGACGTGCCACTTCAGGAAGCGTTCGAGCGCCACGCGCGCGTTCTCCTTCTCCTGCGCCGACTTCCAGGGCGCGTCGAAGGCGAGCGCGTTCCACACGGAGTCGAGGCGCTCCATGAGGACGGCGAGGTCGGCGGGGGTGTGTCCGGAGGCGACCTCGTCGGCGAGGACGTGCACGACGTTGCCGAAGCCCTGGGCGACCGTCGCGGGCGCGTCGGCCTTCACCTCGCGGCCCAGGAACCACTGGAGGGCGCAGGTGTTGGCGAGCTGGTCGAGGGCGCTGCCGGAGAGGACGACGGGCTGGTCGCGGTCGCGCAGCGGCACCTTGGACTCGGTCGGCTCGAACATCCCCCACCAGCGGTAGGGGTGGGCGGAGGGGACGAGCGGGCGGCCGTCCTCGTCGGCGAGGGCGGCGAGCCGGGCCAGCCGGCGGGCGGCGGCCTCCCTCAGGGTGTCGGAGACGCGTGGGTCGACGGTGGTGGCGCGGAGTTCGGCGACCAGGGCGGCGACGGACAGCGGGCGGCGGGGGCGGCCCGTCACGTCCCTGGGTTCGACGCCGAGTTCGGTCAGGAAACGGGAGGGCTGGTCGCCGTCGTCTGCCGGTGCCTTCACCGCCGTGACCACGAGTCGCTCACGCGCACGCGTGGCGGCCACGTAGAAGAGGCGGCGCTCCTCGGCCAGCAGGGCGCCCGGGGTGAGCGGTTCGGCAAGTCCGTCGCGGCCGATGCGGTCGGCCTCCAGGAGGGAGCCGCGGCGGCGCAGGTCCGGCCACAGGCCCTCCTGGACGCCCGCGACGACGACCAGGCGCCACTCCAGTCCCTTGGAGCGGTGCGCGGTCATCAGGCGGACGGCGTCGGGGCGTACGGCACGCCGGGTCAGGGTGTCGGCGGCGATGTCCTCGGCGTCGATCTCCTCCAGGAAGTTCAGGGCGCCGCGGCCTCCGGTGCGCTCCTCCGCGCGCGCGGCGGTCGCGAACAGCGCGCACACGGCGTCGAGGTCACGGTCCGCGTTGCGCCCCGCGGCGCCGCCGCGCCGGGCGGCCCGCTCCAGGCGTCCGGGCCACGGTGTGCCCTCCCACAGGTCCCACAACGCCTCCTCGGCGCTTCCGCCGTTCGCGAGGCGCTCGCGGGCCTTGCCGAGCAGCGCGCCGAGCCGCTGGGCTCCGCGCGCGTACGCGGGGTCGTGCACGGCCAGGCGTTCGGGCTCGGCGAGCGCCCGCGCGAGGAGCACGTCGGAGGGCGGCGGCAGGGCGTTGCCCGCGGCCCGCTCCTCGTCCCGCAGGGCACGGCCGAGGCGGCGCAGGTCGGCGGCGTCCATACCGGCGAGGGGGGAGGCAAGGAGGGTGAGGGCGGTCTCGGTGTCGAGCCAAGAGGTGTCGGACGGCGGTTCTGCGGAGGGGGGCTGCGGTTCGTCGGCCGACGCCTGCCGTGCCTCCTCCTCGGACACCGTCCGCGGACCGTCGGCCGAGTCCCCCTGCGGCTCCTCGTCCGACACCGACCGCGGCTCATCGGCCAAGTCCCCCTGCGGCTCCTCGTCCGACACCGACCGCGGCTCATCGCCGGACACCGACTGCGGCTCGTCGGACGAGTCCCGCTGCGCCTTCTCGTCGGACACCGACCGCGGCTCATCGGCCGAGTCCCGCCGCCCCTCCTCCTCGGACACCAACCGCGCCTCGTCGGAAGCGTCGCCCTCCTCAAGCCGTACGGCTCCCTCCGCCGCCTCCGCCGTGGCCACTGCCCGCAGCGCCGTCAGCAGCGGCGCCACCGCCGGTTCGTGTCGCAGGGCCAGGTCGTCGCCGTCGATGTCGAGGGGGACCCCGGCCGCTGTGAGAGCGCGCCGGACCGTCGGGATGGTGCGGGATCCCGCGCGCACCAGGACCGCCATCTCGCCCCAGGGGACGCCGTCCTCCAGATGCGCCCGGCGCAGGATGTCCGCGATGTTGTCCAGTTCGGTGCCGGACGTCGGGTAGGTGTACACCTCGACACGTCCCCCCTCCCGGACCGGGGCGAGCTCGCGGTGGGCGCGGACCTTGTCCGCCGGCAGCCGGGTCAGCGGCATGCGCTGGGTCACCAGACGGGTCGCGGCCAGCAGGGCGGCTCCGGAGCGGCGGGAGGTGCGCAGGACCTCCACGGGGGCCGTCCGGCCGTCCGCGCGCGGGAAGGCGTACGGGAAGTCGAGGATGCCGTTGACGTCCGCGCCACGGAACGCGTAGATCGACTGGTCGGGATCGCCGAAGGCGACGAGGGTGCGGCCACCCCCGGCGAGCGCCCGCAGCAGCCGTACCTGGGCCGGGTCGGTGTCCTGGTACTCGTCGACGAACACGGCGTCGTACTGGGCGGCGAGTCGCTCGGCGACCTCGGGGCGGCGGGCGAGCAGCACCGCACGGTGGACAAGTTCGGCGTAGTCGAGCACGCCCTGGAGGTCGAGGACGTCGAGGTACTCGGCGAGGAAGGCGGCCGCGGCCCGCCAGTCGGGGCGGCCGCTGCGGCGGGCGAAGGCGTCCAGGGCGCCTGGCCCGAGGCCCAGTTCGCGGCTGCGGGCGAGGACCGCGCGGACTTCGTCGGCGAAACCGCGGGTGGTCAGACAGGCGCGCAGTTCGTCCGGCCAGCGCACGTGCGCGAGGCCGAGCCGCTCCAGGTCGGGCTGGCCGGCCAGCAGTTCGCGTACGGCCACGTCCTGCTCGGGCCCCGACAGCAGCCGCAGCGGCTCCACGAACAGGTCACTGTCCTGGTGGGCGCGGACCAGGGCGTAGCAGAACGAGTGGAAGGTGGTCGCCTGCGGCGCGCGCGCCGCTCCTATGCGCAGCGCCATGCGGTCGCGCAGCTCGACGGCCGCCTTGCGGCTGAACGTCAGCACGAGCACGCGCGCGGGGTCCCCTCCGCGGGCGATTCGTGAGGCCACCGACTCGACGAGCGTGGTGGTCTTCCCGGTGCCCGGACCTGCAAGAACGAGCAAAGGGCCGCTTCCGTGCTCAACCACGGCGCGCTGTGCGGCGTCCAGAAGAGGGGGATCCACCCGGGCCGGCGGGGTACGCACCAGTCGGTAAGCGCCACGGGTCCCCTGTCGCACCGGGGAGTGCGACAGACGCCTGGTGGAGGAAGAGGAGCTCACGTGGTTCGCCGGTCCTGGTGGGTGTGCTGTTGGGCGGCCCGCCCCGCGTGGAGGGCGGTGGACGGGGGGTGAGGGGGACGCGTGCAGGCGACGCTACGCCGACGCCGAGTGCGGAAGCAGGGCTTCCGCTTCTTCCCGCGCGACCCATGCGGCCCACGCGCCCCGTACGTCCCTCACCCCACGAACGTACGGCATGCCACGGACGTGCCCTGTTTCCCCCGTACGGGCCTCAGGGTGCCCCGGGGCGCGTGGGATGGCGGAAGCTGTCAGGTGTGACCCTCCGCACGATCGCCGCCGTCCCAGCGCGCCCGTCTCATGTCGAGGCGCGGCAGATGGTTCTCGGCGGCCCTGCTCGCCTCCTTCAGCGGCGTGCCCTCGGCGCGGTAGTGGCCGAGCGCCCGCAGTTCGTGCCCGGGAAGCAGGACGCCGTCCGAGCGGACGACCCGCCACCAGGGCACGGCTCCGCCGTACAGGGCCATGACCCGGCCGACCTGACGGGGGCCGCCCTCCTCCAGCCACTCGGCGACGTCGCCGTACGTCATGACGCGCCCGGACGGAATGCGTTCGGCGACGTCGAGGACCCGCTCGGCGTACTCCGGCAGCGTGTCCGCGTACTCCGGGTGGGCGTCCCGAGGAAGGCTCTGCTCGCTCATCCGCCCCATCCTGCCCCACCCCACCAACAATGTGACGGGCTCGCGACCGTGCGTATCCCTCGCCCAGGGACAGCGCTTCGGGCAGACTGTGCGCCCCCGCATGTGCACCCTGACGCCCCCGTGTGTCGGTGGGGCATGCCACCATCGTGCGGGCGGTGACTGGTGATACGAGATCAAGAAGAGACGATGAAGCCACAGGGTGTGCACCCGGAGGACGCCGAGAGCACCTCTGACGCTTCGTCGCGCCCCGAGACCGCCGACGCGGACGGCAAGGACACCGACGCCTGCGTCGAGGAGGTGCACGTCGACGAGGTCGAACGCGACGAACCGCTGCTCCCCGCGCGCGTGCACCGGCCCTCCGACCTCATGCGACTGCTGGTCGGCGTGCTGGCCGTCGTCGTCCTGCTCGCGATCGCCGCGTTCGCGCACGGCACCACCTCCGGCCTCGAACAGGACATCAACAAGGGCACTGGTCAGGCGCCCGACCTGCTCATCAAGATCGCCGGTCTCGCCTCCAGCATCGCGATCCTCCTCGTCCCGGTCGCGTTCGCGATCGAGCGGCTGATCAAGCGCGACGGACTGCGGATCGCCGACGGCGTGCTCGCCGCGGTCCTCGCCCACGGTGTGACGCTCGCCACCGACCTGTGGGTCGCCAAGGCCGCCCCGGGCTCGATCCAGGAGGCGCTCACCCAGCCCTCCCCCGGCGACATCCACGCCCTCACCGACCCGGTGCACGGCTATCTGGCGCCCGTCATCGCCTATATGACGGCCGTCGGCATGTCCCGCAGGCCGCGCTGGCGGGCAGTGCTGTGGATCGTGCTGATGCTCGACGCGTTCTCGATGCTCGTCACCGGCTACACCACACCGTTCTCGATCATCCTGACGGTACTGATCGGGTGGACGGTCGCCTACGGGACGCTGTACGCGGTCGGCTCGCCCAATGTCCGGCCCACCGGGCAGACGCTGATCGCGGGTCTCAGGACCGTCGGTTTCCACCCGGTCAGCGCGGCCCGCGAGGAGGCCTCCGAGACCGCGGAGAACAGCGACCGCGGCCGGCGCTATTTCGTCACCCTGGAGGACGGCCCCCCGCTGGATGTGACGGTGGTCGACCGGGAGCAGCAGGCGCAGGGCTTCTTCTACCGCGTGTGGCGCAATCTCACGCTGCGCGGCTTCGCCACCCGCAGCAGCCTCCAGTCGCTCAGGCAGGCACTGGAGCAGGAGGCGCTGCTCGCCTACGCGGCCATCGCGGCAGGCGCCAACGCGCCCAAGCTGATCGCCACCTCCGAGCTCGGCCCCGACGCCGTGATGCTGGTCTACGAGCACACCGGCGGGCGCACGCTCGAGTCACTGGCCGAAGAGGAGATCACCGACGAACTGCTGCGCAACACCTGGCGTCAGGTGCAGGCGCTGCAGTCGCGGCGTATCGCGCACCGCAGGCTCGCGGGTGACGCGATTCTGGTGGATCGTTCCGGTGCGGTGATCCTCACCGATCTTCGTGGCGGCGAGATCGCGGCCAGCACCCTGCTGCTGCGCATGGACGTCGCCCAGCTGGTGACGACCCTGGGGCTGCTGGCCGGCGCGGAGCGCGCGGTGGCCTCGGCGGTCAGCATCCTCGGCCCCGACGCCGTGGCCGACTGTCTGCCGATGCTGCAGCCCATCGCGCTGACACGCTCCACGCGCGCGACGCTGCGCAGACTGGCCCGGGAGCGGGCCCAGCGCGAGCGTGAGGCGGTCCTGGATGCGTCCCACCAGGCCAAGCAGGCCCGTCTGGAGGAGGCGCCGGAGAACGCCAGACCCGAACTCGAGAAGCCCGACAAGAAGGCCGTCAAGGCGGAGGCGCGGGCCGAGAAGCGGGCCATCGACGAGGCCATCGAAGAGGCGCGCGAGGAGGACCTGCTGACGCAGATCCGCCACCAGGTGCTGCTGATCAGGCCACAGGCACCGGTCGAACCGGCTCGCCTGGAGCGGGTGAAGCCGCGCACGCTGATCAGCTTCATCGCGGGTGCCATCGGCGCGTACTTCCTGCTGACGCAGCTCACCCACATCGAGTTCGGGCCGCTCGTCGCCAACGCCGAGTGGGGCTGGGTCGCGGCTGCCGTGCTGTTCTCGGCGTGCAGCTACTTCGCCGCGGCCATGGCGCTGCTGGGCTTCGTGCCCGAGCGGGTGGGATTCCTGCGCACGGTCGCGGCCCAGGTCGCCGGTTCGTTCGTGAAGATCGTCGCGCCGGCCGCGGTCGGCGGTGTGGCACTCAACACGCGCTTCCTGCAGCGTCAGGGAGTGCGGCCGGGGCTCGCGGTGGCGAGTGTCGGCGCCTCGCAGTTGTTCGGGCTCGGCTGCCACATCGTGATGCTGCTGTCCTTCGGCTATCTGACCGGTACCGAGAAGACGCCGTCGCTGTCGCCGTCCCGAACGGTCATCGCGGGGCTGCTGACCGTGGCGGTGCTCGTGCTCGTGGTCACCTCGGTGCCGTTCCTCAGGAAGTTCGTCGTCACTCGCGTGAGGTCGCTGTTCGCGGGAGTCGTGCCGCGCATGCTGGACGTGCTCCAGCGGCCGCAGAAGCTGGTCACCGGCATCGGCGGCATGCTGCTGCTGACGGCCTGCTTCGTGATGTGTCTGGACGCCTCGATCCGCGCCTTCGGCCAAGAGGGGACGTCGCTCAGCATCGCCAGCGTCGCCGTCGTCTTCCTCGCCGGCAACGCGCTCGGGTCGGCGGCCCCGACACCGGGCGGTGTGGGCGCCGTGGAGGCCACTTTGACGGTCGGTCTGATCGCCGTGGGGCTCCCCAAGGAGGTCGCCGCCCCGGCCGTCCTGCTGTTCCGTCTACTGACGCTGTGGCTGCCGGTGCTGCCGGGCTGGCTGGCCTTCAACCAGCTGTCCCGGAAGGGCGCGCTGTAATCCGTACCGCCGAGCCGGGACTGGTACCTCTCACGGCTCGCGCGCCGAGCGTCCCCGCGCGCGCGACCGCAGGATGGGATCATGCCCACCCCCCCTCGACTGCGCGCCGTCACCCTGACCACCACCGCCCTTCTGCTGACCTCCGTGCTGGCGGGCTGCGGCGACGACTCCCAGGACGAGGACCTGTCGGCCCAGAAGCTGAACTGGAAGGACTGCCCGGCCCCCTCCCGGGCCGAGGGCGGCGGTGACGCCCCTTCACCGCTACCGGGTGACGACGAGTGGCAGTGCACCACCCTCAAGGCCCCTCTCGACTGGACGAAGCCCAAGGGCGACACGATCGGACTCGCCCTGATCCGGGCGAAGGCCAGTGGCGCCAAGGACAAGCGCATCGGCTCGCTCGTCTTCAACTTCGGCGGGCCCGGCGGCTCGGGCGTCACCACACTCCCCGCCTTCGGCACGGACTACGCGAAACTGCGCACCCGCTATGACCTGGTGAGCTTCGACCCCCGCGGGGTCGGCCGCAGCTCCCCGGTGGAGTGCATGAACGACCCCCAGCTCGACGTGTACTTCGAGCAGGACTGGACCCCTGACGACTCGGCCGAGCGCGCCTCGTTGCTGGACAACACCAAGGAGTTCAACGCGGCCTGCGAGGAGAACTCCAGGAAGATGCTGCCGCATGTGCGCACGACCGACGCGGCCCGCGACATGGACCTGATGCGCCAGGTCCTCGGCGACGACAAGCTGTACTACTTCGGCATCTCGTACGGCACCGAACTCGGCGGTGTCTACGCCCACCTGTTCCCGAGGCACGTGGGGCGCGCGGTCTTCGACGCGGTCGTCGACCCGACGCAGAGCAGCGAGCAGGGTTCGCTCGGACAGGCCGAGGGATTCCAGCTCGCGCTCGACAACTTCGCCGAGGACTGCACCTCGCAGTCCACGGACTGCCCCGTCGGCGACACCGCGCAAGATGTCAGGAACCGCATCGCCGAACTGCTGGCCGACCTCGACAGCAAGCCGATCCCCGGCATCGGGCAGCGGGTGCTGACCCAGACCGCCGCGACCAACGGCATCGCACAGGCGCTGTACTCGAAGGACTTCTGGGAGTACCTCACCGAGGGCCTGGAGCAGGCGTACGACGGCGACGGCAGCATCCTGATGCTGCTGTCCGACACGCTGAACGGGCGCAGCGACAACGGTGAGTACAGCAACTTCGCGGCGGCCAACAACGCCATCAACTGCGCCGACGACAAGCCCCGGTACACCTCCGCCCAGGTCGAGCGCAAGCTGCCCGAGTTCCGCGCCGCGTCCCCTCTGTTCGGCGACTTCATGGCCTGGTCGATGGTGAACTGCACCGACTGGGGCGTGGGGGGCGCCGCCGACCATCCCGACGTGAGCGCCACCGGCTCGGCACCGATCCTGGTCGTGGGCAACACGGGGGACCCGGCGACCCCGTACGAGGGCGCGCGCAAGATGGTGGAGGCGCTCGGAGCCGGCGTCGGGGTCGAGCTGACGTACAAGGGGCAGGGGCACGGGGCGTACGACAGCAAGAACACGTGCGTCCAGGACGCCGTGAACGGCTATCTCCTGAGCGGAAAGGTGCCGGCGGCCGGGACCGTCTGCTCCTAGCACGACCGCAGCCACCCCGGGCCTTCGGTGAAATCGCTGGTCAGAAGGTTATCCACAGGCCCCGACGGGTGTCTGGTGATCGGCCTACCATGGCCAGACCGACGTTCGTGGCTTGGCACGGACGGTTGGGGAGGGGGACTGGAATGGGACGTTTCGTACGGTGGGCGGCTGTGACCGCCGCGGCCGCACTGCTGGCGGCGGGCTGCAGCGGCGGCTCGTCCGGCGGCGGTGAGGGAGACGAGCGGTCGGGCAGCGCGAGGCCCAGCACCACAGGCGCGAAAGCGCTGCCCGCCGCGCTGACCTCGCAGAAGCTCGACTGGGAGCGCTGCAAGGCCACCGCGGACTCCTCTCCTCCCGGCAGGGACTGGCAATGTGCGACGTTGAAGGTGCCGCTCGACTGGTCGAAGCCGGACGGCGAGACGATCGGCCTCGCGCTGATTCGCTCCAAGGCCCGCGGCGGCGACCGCATCGGCTCGCTCCTGTTCAACTTCGGCGGTCCCGGCGCGCCGGGCGTCGCCGGAATGCCCGGGTACGCCGCCACCGTCTCCCTGCTGCGCGAGCGGTACGACCTGGTGAGCTGGGACCCGCGCGGCGTCGGCGCCAGCAAAGGCGTCCGTTGTCGTGGCGACAAGGAGACCCAGGCCGCCGAGGCGGTGGACGCCACCCCGGACACCCCAGCCGAGGAACGGGCGTACCTCAGGGACGCCACCGACTTCGCCCAGAGCTGCGAGAAGGGCGTGGGCAGACTGCTGGCGCACGTCTCCACCACCGACACCGCGCGGGACATGGACCTGATGCGCCAGGTCCTCGGCGACACCGAACTGCACTACTTCGGCATCTCGTACGGCACCCAACTCGGCGGCGTCTACGCCCACCTGTTCCCCGAGAATGCAGGGCGGCTGGTGCTCGACGCGGTCGTCGATCCGACCGCCGACCTGGTGGACCACCGCAAGAACCAGGCCCGGGGCTTCCAGCGCGCCCTCGACAACTACCTCGAATCCACCGGCCAGGACCCCGAACAGGGCACCCGGAAGATCGCGGACCTGCTGGAGCGGATCGACGCGGATCCGCTGGACACGTATCCCGGGCGGAAGCTGACCCAGGTGCTGGCGTTCACCGGCATCGTCTGGCCGTTGTACCGCCAGGACAGCTGGCCCTCGCTGACCAGCGCTCTCGACACGGCCGAGCAGGGGGACGGCTCCGAACTGCTGGCGCTCGCCGACGGCTACAACGAACGGGATGCCTCGGGCCGTTACGGCATGGTGACGCAGTCACAACGGGTCATATCGTGCTTGGACGACAAGCAGCGGCCCACGCTCGCGCAGACGAAGAGGCTGCTGCCCGAGTTCGAGAGGATCTCGCCGGTGTTCGGCCCCTTCCTCGGCTGGGACGCGGCCGGCTGGTGCCACGACTGGCCGGTGCCCGGGCAGTACGAGACCCCGGAGGTGAGCGCGCCCGGTGCGGCACCGGTGCTGGTGATCGGCAACACGGGCGACCCGGCGACCCCGTACGAAGGGGCCCGCAGGATGGCGGACGAGTTGGGCAAGGGTGTCGGCGTGGAGCTCACCTGGAAAGGCGAGGGGCACGGGGCGTACGGGAACGGGAGCGGCTGTGTGAACTCCACGGTGAACGCGTATCTGCTGAAGGGCACGGTGCCGAAGGACGGCAAGGTCTGCGGCCGGCGCCAGTAGCGGAAAGGGGCCCGGCACACCTGGTGCCGAGCCCCTCCCGGGAAGACGTGGGCCTAGTAGACCGGCTTGTCCGGCTCGATCTGGTTGACCCAGCCGATCACACCGCCGCCCACGTGCACGGCGTCGGAGAAGCCCGCGGACTTCAGGACCGCGAGGACTTCCGCACTGCGGACACCCGTCTTGCAGTGCAGGACGATCTTCTTGTCCTGCGGGAGGCCCTCCAGGGCGGTGCCCATGAGGAACTCGTTCTTCGGAATCAGCTTCGCGCCCGGGATGGAGACGATCTCGTACTCGTTGATCTCACGGACGTCGATGATCTCGATGTTCTCGCCGTCGTCGATCCACTCCTTGAGCTGCTTCGGAGTGATCGTCGAGCCGGCGGCCGCCTCCTGGGCCTCCTCGGAGACGACGCCGCAGAAGGCCTCGTAGTCGATGAGCTCGGTGACGGTCGGGTTCTCGCCGCAGACCGCGCAGTTCGGGTCCTTGCGGACCTTGACCTGGCGGTACTGCATCTCGAGGGCGTCGTAGATCATCAGGCGGCCGACGAGCGGCTCGCCGATGCCCGTGAGGACCTTGATCGCCTCGGTGACCTGGATGGAACCGATGGACGCGCACAGCACGCCCAGGACGCCGCCCTCGGCGCAGGAGGGAACCATGCCGGGGGGCGGGGGCTCCGGGTAGAGGCAGCGGTAGCAGGGGCCGTGCTCGGACCAGAAGACGGAGGCCTGGCCGTCGAAGCGGTAGATCGAACCCCAGACGTACGGCTTGTTCAGCAGCACGCACGCGTCGTTGACCAGGTAGCGGGTCGCGAAGTTGTCGGTTCCGTCGACGATCAGGTCGTACTGGCTGAAGATGTCCATCACGTTGTCGGCCTCGAGCCGCTCCTCGTGAAGGATCACGTTCACGTACGGGTTGATGCCGAGGACCGAGTCGCGCGCGGACGCGGCCTTGGAACGGCCGATGTCGGCCTGGCTGTGGATGATCTGGCGCTGCAGGTTCGACTCGTCGACCTCGTCGAACTCCACGATGCCGAGCGTGCCCACGCCCGCCGCGGCCAGGTACATCAGCGCCGGCGAGCCCAGGCCGCCGGCGCCCACACAGAGCACCTTGGCGTTCTTCAGCCGCTTCTGCCCGTCCATCCCGACGTCGGGGATGATCAGGTGGCGGGAGTACCTGCGGACCTCGTCTACGGTGAGCTCGGAGGCGGGCTCGACCAGGGGTGGCAGCGACACGGGGACTCCGTTGGTCGGTCAATCACTACAGTTGTTCTTCCCGTAACACTGCCATGGGCTTCTTCATTCCGAGACACCCGTTCCGATCCGCGAGACGATTTCGTCCCAGTAGCCGGGCATGGTCTCCCAGGGGTCGACACGGCCGCCGCGGTCCGTGCGGTCGGTGAACCAGATCGTCGAGGCACCCTGCCAGCGCGCGATCCGCAGGGCCTCCTCGAGGTGCGGGCCTGGCACTCCGTGGACGAAGTGGCAGAAGCGGTCGGGCGGGTAGTCGGCGGTCCACTCGGCCACCTGCGACCAGCGGTAGTCGCTCCAGGGGCCGGAGAAGGTGACCAACTGGTCGGCGTTCTCGGCGTAGCCGGGGTGGGGGTGGGTGCCGTGGCCGAGGACGATGTGGGCATCGTCACGGATCGCGCGGAGCGCGGTGACGGTGCGGCGGACTTCGGGGAGCGCGGCGTGTTCGGCCGGGCAATGGTCCAGGAGGAAGCCGTCGACCTGGTACCAGTCGACGTAGCGGCGCGCCTCGGGGAGCAGCTCACCGTAGGTGCGGACCCCGGCGGTGTCGAGGTGACCGAGGACGCGGACGCCCGCGTTGCGCAGCCGGCCGGCCGCTTCGAGGCAGTGCGGGTCGGGGCGGGCACCGGGTCCGTCGGCGACGTTGAGGACGGCCCAGTGCAGTGGGGTGCCGGGACGGGTGAGTTCGGCCCATTCGGCGGGGGCGACCAAGGGGTGCGCGAAGCCGGGGGCACCGAAGCCGACGCGCAGGTCGGTGCTCGGTGTGTTTGTCTTCGTGCTGGTCAGATGCGGCATGCCGCCTCCATCCAGATGTCGGCGAGGGACTCTTCGAGGTTGATCCGGGGGCGCCAGCCGAGCCGGTCGCGTGCGGTGCGCACGTCGGCCTGCTGCCAACTGCCGCAGCCGTCGGGGTACGGGTACGCGACGGGTCCCGCGTGGTCCGATTCGGAGCGGGGGTGCCCGATCGTCGCCCTCAGCTGGCCGGGAGGACCGTCGAGTTCGTGGAGGGCGCCGCCGTATCCGGCGACCCGGGCCAGGACGGCGGCGGCGTCGCGTAGGCGGACGGCACGGCCCGAGCCGATGTTGATCACGCCCTGTGCGGCGGAGAGCGAGGCCGCATGGACGGCGCGGGCCACATCGCGGACGTCGACGAAGTCGCGCTGGGCGCCGAGGCCGGCGAGTTTCAGTTCGCCGTCGCCGGACTGCATGGCGCGGCGCATGGCCTCGGCGAGACGGCCGAGCGGGGAGCCCGCGGGAGTGCCGGGGCCCGCCGGTGAGAAGACCCGCAGGACGACCGCGTCCAGGCCGGATCCGAGGACCAGTTCGGTGGCGGCGAGTTTGCTGACGCCGTACGGACCGCCGGGGCGGGGGACCGCGTCCTCGGCCGTGGAGGAACCGGGCTGGCTGGGGCCGTACTCCGCGCCGCAGCCGATCTGCACCAGACGGGCACCGCAGCGGCTGCGCCGCAGGGCTTCGCAGACGGTCGCTACCGCGACCGTGTTGTGGCGGGTGAGTTCGCGGGCACCGCCGCGGGTGGCGCCGGCGCAGTTGACGACAACGCCCGGGTGGACCGCGTCGAGGAAGCGGGTGAGGGCGCCGGGGCTGCCGGACGCGAGGTCGAAGCGGACGTCGGCGTCGTCGCCGCGGCCGAGCGCGGTGAGCTGGACGGCGGGGTCGGCGAGCAGGCGGTCGGCGACGAAGCGGCCGAGGTAGCCGTTGGCTCCGATCAGCAGGACTCTCATCGGGCTGCTCCCGGGGCCTTGGGGGCAGGTCGGGAGGTGGTCATTGCGGGTTCTCCTTCGGGAGGGGCTTGCGAGTTGCCTCCGGCGGTGGGGCCGGGGTGCCTGCGGTGGCCTGTGCGGGTTCAGCGGGGCGGTTTCACCCACGGCGGGCGGGTCTCGCCTACGGCGGGTGTGTCGCTCGAGGCCGGGTCAGCACGGGTCCTCCGTCTGGGCGTGAGCTGATGCCCTCGTCAGCTTGCGGAGCCCGTGGATCAGCAGGGCCAGGGCTCCGATCCCGCAGGACAGGGTCTGGATGCCGCCCCCGCCCCAGAGGTCCACGAGGGCTTCCACCGGAGCGGTCAGGAAGCCGCAGCCCGGCAGGCGGGAGGCGAAGGCCGCGGCCAGGGCCGTCGCCTGGGCTGCGGCGGCGGCGGTGAGCACCAACGCGGGGGCGTGGGTGAAGCCGTGGACGGTGAGGAGGCGGGCAAGAAAGAGAAGGGCACCCAGGGCGATGACTTGAGAGTGGGCGGAGGGTTCGTCCAGGGCGGCGCCGGACAGGGCCGAGAGCGCCGTCAGGGCGCACAGATACAGGGCGAACGTGCCGAGCAGCAGGGGGCGTACGGAGGCAGCGAAGTCCTCCAGGCCTCGGCTGACGGTCAGTTTGCGACGGGCGCGCGCCGCGAAGAGGTGGGCGGACCAGGCTGCCGGAGCGCAGGACAGGGCCAGGGCGAGGACGGGAGCCGTGGCCATGGGCCAGGGGGCGTCGGCGGCGCCGGTGGGCAGGGCGCGGGGACCGCCGGTCACGGCCGCCGTCAGGAGGCCGTCGCCGAGGGCTGCGTAGGTGAGGAGCCAGTACGTCCAGGTGGAGGTGCTGGTAGTGGGTGCGCGGTCGGGGGTGCCGAGGGGGCCGCGGGACAGGGCCGCGCGCATGGCCAGGGACACGGCCAGGAAGCCCACCAGGGCGACGACCAGGCGGGACTGGCCGTCGGTGAGGCGGATGCCGGCCACCGTGGCCGCGCAGAGGGCGCCGGGCAGAAGGGTGAGCAGGGCCCAGTCGGCACGGGCCCGGGGCGCCTGTTCCACTGTGGGGGGCGGGGGCGTCTCGCCGTTCCTCGGGATGCGGGCGTACATCTCCTCGGCCAGGGAGAAGACGTCCCGGTGCCGGAAGCGGACGGCGGTGCGGTCGGTGACGCCGTGGGCCTCAAGACCCGCGGCGATCTCCAGGGGGTCTACGGCCCGTTCGCACAGCTCGCGGTGCTGGTGCATCAGGGCTTTCACCGGGTCGGCTGGGGAACGGCGGGCGTGGCCGGGGCTGGTGGGCCTGCGGCTGGTGGAGACCTCGGGGGCGCGGGGGGCGGGTGCCGATGGGGTGTGCGGGTCCGCGCCCTCGGAAGCCCCGGGAACGGGCACGCTGGGGTCTCCCGAGGACACCGGGGTCTGCGCGCCGGCATCTCCGGAAGGCCCGGGAATGTGCGCGCCCGGGGCTCCCGAGGACACCGGGGCGTGTGTGCCGACATCTCCGGAGGACACGGGGGTGTGCGCCTCGGCATCTCCGGCGGACTCAGGGGCGCGCGCGGCGACACTCCCGGAAGCCGCACCGGTGAGCGGCTCCGCCTCACCGGTGAGTGTGTCGGCGACGCCCGGCTCAGCCCTTTCGGAGCCTCCGGATGCCTTGGACGCTCCGGACGCCTCGGGCCCTCCGAACTCCTCGGATTCCTCGAACTCCTCTGACTTCTCTGGTGACTTCTCTGGGCTCTTCGCGGCTCGCAGCCCAGAAGTTCCCGACGATCCCGGCATTCCCGATGCCCCGACGCGCCCCGTGCCGCCATCCACCCCGCGCTCGCCCGCCCCCCGCCCGTCCCTCACGGACGTCTCCCGCGTCAGCCGCTCCTCCGACTCCATGCCCCACGCCCCCGAGCTGCCCGGGGTGCCGGGGCGGTCGAGTCCCACGTCGCTCATCCCGACGCTCCTTCCGTGGCGGCAAAGGGAGGCGTCGCATGGACCGGGGGTCCCGCGGCCCAGCCGGGCCCACCTCGGGCCACGACGCGGGTGCTGAGCTCGGTCCAGTGGCCGGGGACATGGGCCTCGGCGGGGGCGGCGAACGGGAGGGGCTCGCCGGTGTCGTCCAGCACGACCCGGCGGACCGGCGTGTGCGAGACGATCTCCAGGTAAATGCCGTGAAATGCCGTGATGTTCTGCTCCACGGTGAACAGTTCGAGGGCACGGGCGCGCGCGGCGGCGCCGAGGCGCTCACGGCGCTCGGGGTCGCGCAGCAGCGTCACACACGCCTCCGCGAGCGCCTTCGGGTTGCGCGGCGGGACGACGAGCCCCGTGCCGCCGATGACCTCCACGACCGCGCCGACATCGGTGGACACGGTGGCCCGGCCACAGAACATGGCCTCGACGAGGCTGATCGGGAAGCCCTCGACGACGCTGGACAGGACGGTGACCGCGCCCGAGGCGTATGCGTCGGCGAGAGTCGGCACCTCGGGACCGCCGATCTCCTCGAAGGAGACGGGATTGTCGCCGACGGCGTGCAGCCCCTCCGCCTCGTCCGGGAAGAGCTGCGCGGCCAGCGCCTTGCAGTGCCCCAGGTAGGCCGCGCCCTCGGGGCCGGTGGGCGCGCCGACAATCCTCAACCGCGTCTTGGGCTCCTCCTTGCGGATCTCCGCGAAGGCATGGAGGAGGGAGATCAGGTCCTTGGCGGGTTCGACGCGGCCCACCCAGACCAGCCTGTCCGGGTCCCCGCACTCCGCGGACTCCCCCACCTCCGTGAAGCGGGCGGCATCCATGCCGGGGTAGACCGTGCGCAGCTTCTCGCGGTCGGCGCCGCACCGCTCCTGCCAGCGGCGGGCGTGGGTGTTGCCGGGTGTGACGACCGCGGCCCGCCGGTAGGTCTCGGTGGCCAGCCGGCCGTGGAAGGCAGCGAGCAGGGCCCGTACGGCGGGCGCGGAGTCGGTGTCGGCCAGGTAGTGCGTGCGCAACCGCACGCCGTACTCGGTCACCAGCAGCGGGACGCCGCAGAAGTGGTGCGCGAGGAGACCGGGCAGGGCGGCCGGGCCGCCGGAGGCCGCGTGGCACAGGTCGACCGCGCCGAGGCCGTCGTCCTCGTACCAGTCGAGCGAGAGGGGGCGCAGGGCGCGCTCCAGGTGCGCGGCGACAGCCAGCAGATCCGGTACGCGCGCCTCCCGCGCCGTCTGCCGGGCGCCGGGTGCGCGGCAGGCGCGCTCCAGGGCGCGTACGGCGGTCTCGGAGCGGAGCGCCCCCACCAGTCCGCCTTCGTCGCGGGCGAGTTCGGCGAGCCCGTACAGGGCGCTGGCGAAACGGTCCGCCTCGGCGGCCGACAACTCCCCCGAGGCGTCGCCGACCCCCCCTTCACACAGCGCAGCCGCCAACTCGCCGTAGGACTCGGCGAACCGACGGCGCGCCCGCCTGCCGTACACCACCCCGTCGTCCGGCGCGGTCCACAGCGGGGCCGTGATGACCCGGCCGACCTGCGGCGGCAGCTGGACCCAGCCCTCGTCCTCCTGGCGCTCGCTGCGACTGAGCGCGTAGATGTCGAACTCGTGCTGCTCGAGGCCGCGCACGAGCCGGTCGCACCAGAGCCTGGCGTCACCGCTCACATACGGATAGCCACCCTCCGTAAGCAGTCCTATGCGCACGAGTGCGCCCCCGATCTCCCGTGTCGAGAGCCGCCGTTGGTCCGGCGGCTCGCAGCGGGACGAACGTATGCGGACAAGGCGGTGGCGCGATGGACGGTTGTCCATCGCGCCACCAAAAGGGGTGAACGGTCGTAACTTTCCCGTGCGGATCGCGTTCAGTCGCGCTAAGAGATCATGCGAACACGGAACGTCAGGTCACGGCCACTTCCCGGCGCTCCGCCCTGCGCCGGGCCGCGATCCGCGGATCGAGCGCCGGTACGGCGGCCAGGAGCTGCTTGGTGTACGGGTCCCGGGGGTTCTCGTACACCTCGTCGGCGGGCCCGGTCTCGACGATCCGGCCGCGCCGCATCACGGCGACCCGGTCACTGACCTGGCGTACGACGGCGAGGTCGTGCGCGACGAAGACCAGCGCCAGTCCGAGCTCCCGCTGCAACTCGCCGAGCAGGGCGACCACCTGGGCCTGGGTGGTGACGTCGAGCGCGGAGACCGGCTCGTCGCAGACGATGACGCGCGGGTCGGCCGCGAGCGCCCGCGCGATGCCCACGCGCTGGCGCTGACCGCCGCTGAACTCGTGCGGGTAGCGGTCGTAGTGCGCCCCTTCGAGCCCCACGCGCTCCAGGAGTTCCGTCACGCGCCCCCGGATCCGCTTCTCGTCCCGTTCACCACGCGCGCGGAGCGGGTCGGCGATCGACTCGCCCACGCTGCGCCGTGGGTTCAAGGACGAGACGGGGTCCTGGAAGACCATCTGCACGGCCGGGTTCACGCCCACACGCGCGAGACCGTCGTGACGGACATCGCCCGCCGTCGGCTCCAGCAGCCCGACCAGCATCCGCCCCAGCGTCGTCTTGCCGCTGCCGCTCTCGCCGACGACGCCGAGGGTCTCGCCCCGGTGGATCGTCAGCGAGACGTCGTCGACGGCCACGAAGGCCTTCTTGCCGCGGCCGAACTCGCGCCGCAGGCTCTTCGCTTCGAGGACCACCTCGCCGGATGCCCGGGAAGGCGCCCGCGGCGCGTCCACGCGCGGTACCGCGGCGAGCAGTTCGCGTGTGTACGCCTCCCGCGGGGCCCCGAGCACCGCGGCGACCGGCCCCTGCTCGACCGCGCGACCGTGCCGCATGACGAGCACGTCGTCGACGCTCTCGGCGGCGACGCCCACGTCGTGCGTGACGAGCAGCAGGCCCATGCCGGTCTCCTGGCGCAGGGTGTGCAGCAGGTCGAGGATCTGGGCCTGGACGGTCACGTCGAGCGCGGTCGTCGGCTCGTCGGCGATCAGCAGCTCGGGCTCGCAGGCCAGCGCCATCGCGATGAGGGCGCGCTGACGCATGCCGCCGCTGAACTCGTGCGGACGGGCCCGGGATCGCCGTACGGCGTCCGGAATGCCGACCCGGTCCAGCACCTCCACCGCACGCGCGCGTGCCGCTCGTCGCGACACACGCGTGTGCACGCGGTACACCTCGGCGATCTGGTCGCCGATCGCGTAGTACGGGTCCAGGGACGACAGCGGGTCCTGGAAGACCATCGCGGCCTTCGCTCCCCGCAGCCGCCGCAGGTCGTCGTCCGACGCCTGCTGTACGTCCGCTCCGGCGACCTGGACCGAGCCGCCCACGCGGGCGCCCGTGCCGCGGTGCAGCCCGAGCAGGGCCGAGGCGACGGTGGACTTGCCGGAGCCGGACTCGCCGACCAGAGCGAGGGCGGCGCCCTGCTCCAGGCGGAAGGAGAGGCCGTCGACGGCCCGCAGCTCGCCGAACTCGACAGTCAGGTCCGTGACATGGACGAGGCTCATGCGAGCACCACCCGTCGGTCGGCCACCGCGTACAGCACGTCCGCGACGGCGTTGGCGAGCACCACGAAGAAGCCGATGACCAGGACCATCCCGACGACGACCGGGAGGTCGACGACATTGACCGCGTGGACCAGTTCCTGGCCGATGCCGGGGAGGCCGAAGAGCGTCTCGGTGAGGACCGCGCCGCCGATCGCCGAGCCGACGTTGTTGGCGTTCAGGGCGATGACCGGCGCGAACGCCCCGCGCAGGGCATGGCGGCCGACGATCTTCCGCTCGCTGACGCCGTATGCGCGGAAGGTGCGGATGTGGTCCTCGGCCAGCGTCTCCAGCATCGACGCCCTGGTCAGCCGGGCGAACGCGGCAGCCTCGATGAGGGCGAGCGAGAGCCATGGCAGCAGCAGGTTCCACGCCCACTGCTCGGGGTCGTCGGTGAGCTTCACGTACTGCGGGAAGGGCAGCAGTTGCAGTTCACCGCAGACGACGATCATCAGGACCAGGCCGATGACGAAGACCGGGGTGGCCCAGCCCGCCAGCGTGAGGGCGGTCAGCACCCGCTCGGTGAACCGGCCGCGCCGCCACGCGGAGAGCACGCCGGTGCCGACGCCGAGGAGCAGCCAGATGATCATCGCGCCGAACACCAGCGACAGGCTCACCGGGAGCTTCGTCAGGATGATGCCCAGGACCTGCTGGTCGCCCTGGTACGAGAGCCCGAGGCACGGTGCCGAGCAGTGCTCCACCGAGGTGCCCGTGGAGTAGTCCTGGCCGGCGATCAGGCCCTCCAGGAAGTGCCAGTAGCGCACCCACAGCGGGTCGTCGAGTCTCAGTTGCTGGGCCACCTGGTGCACCTGCTCCGGAGAACAGCGCGGGCCGCAGGTGATCTGGGCGACGTTGCCCGGGGTGGCGTAGAAGACGACGTAGACGATCACCGAGATGGCCAGCAGGGTCACCACGGTGCCGACGGCACGGCGGAACAGGAAGCCTCCGAAGCCGCTCATGCGGTGTCCTCCTTGCCTGCCCTGGCCTCGCGCCTGCGGCCCGTGCCGACGCTCAGCCGCGAGGCAGCGCGCGGGTCGAGGGCGGTGCGGACACCGTCGCCGAGGACGGTGAGGGCCAGGACGGTCACGAACAGTGCGCCCGCAGGCAGCAGCAGGTATTGCGGAGCCGCCTGGTACCAGACGTCCGCGGCGGTGAGCATCTGGCCCCAGGACGGCGTCGGCGGCTTCACGCCGACGCCCAGGAACGACAGGGCGGCCTCGATGCTGATGTTGACCGGCATGAGGATCGCGGCGTACGTGATGACCGGCGCGGCGAGTCCGGGCAGGAGTTCTCTGCGGGCGATGCGCCAGGTGCCCCAGCCGCTGAGCCGGGCGGCCGAGACGTAGTCGAGCCCCTTCAGCGTGAGCGTCTGGGCCCGCACGATCTTCGCGATGTTGCCCCACGCGATGAACCCGATGACGAGCGTGACCAGGACGGGCCGGGGGAAGCTGGACGGGACGATCGCCAGCAGCGCCAGGGACATGATCATCAATGGCAGGGCGACGAAGACATCGGTGATCCGGCTCAACACTTGATCAACCCATCCGCTGGCGAGCGCGGAGGCGATTCCCATCACCACGCCCACGAAGACCTGGATGACGGTCGCGGCCAGCGCGACTCCCAGGGAGACCCGGGCCCCGTACACCAGCCGGGCGAACAGGTCGCGGCCGGTCTGGGGCTCGACGCCGAGCCAGTGGTCCCCGCTGATGCCCCCGAAGGAGCCGATGGGTACGCCTCCGCGCGCGGAGTCGATCAGGGAGGGATGGTAGGTGGTCGGGTCCTGGCCCTCCAGCGCGGTGAGCAGGGGCGCCGCGAGGGCGACCAGGACGAGCAGTGCGACGAGGGCCGCCGCGACCATGGCGGCGCGCTGCGTCCGCAGCCGCCGCCAGAACTGACGGGCCCCCGAGGCCCCCGGGACGGATGCCACGGGGACCTCGGTGGCGACAAGTGCCTCGCTCATCGGGTTACTTGACCGCGACCTGCGAGATGTCCAGAACGCCGGTCCAGTCGCTGATGACGACGTTCTTGATGTCCTTGCCGTACAGGCGCTTGTAGACCGGGTGGAACAGCGGCACGGTCAGTGCCTGCTCGCCGATCTTCTTGTCCAGTGCGCCCCATCGCTTGGCGGCCGCGTCAAGATCGGTCAACTTGTTGATCGCGTCAATCTCGTCATTGACCGACTTGTTGTTGAGCAGGCCCGTGTTGAAGTTCGCGCCGTCCTTGACGATCTGCCGGCCGTCGAAGATGGGGGCGAGGAAGGGACCGCCGGAGGGCCAGTCGGCACCCCAGTGGGCGAGGAAGAAGCCGGGCTCGGTCTTCACGTTGTGGATCGTGTCCGAGTAGTCGTTCTCCTCCAGGCCCTGGAGCTTGACCGTGATGCCGGCCTTCTTGAGCGCGTCCTGGACCGCGGTCGCGATCTCGGGGCTGGTCTCGAAGTCCTTGGCGTTGGAGTGCGTCAGCGTGACCGTGAGCCCGTTCGGGTAACCGGCTTCCTTCAGCAGCTCCTTGGCCTTCGCCGCGTTGCCCGTCGCGCCCGCCGGGAAGAGGTCGTACGGCTCGTAGCCGAAGGACTTCTGGTTCGGCAGGTAGGTGGTGGCGGGCTCGGCGAGCGCGCTGCCGCCGGCCGCGTTGACCACGGAGGAGCGGTCGATGGCGTACGAGACGGCCTGCCGCACCTTGACGTTGTCGAACGGCTTGACCGTCGGGTTGAACGCTATGTAGTTGGTGTAGCCGAAGTGCCCGGTGCCGACGCGGGAGGCGAGCTCCTTGTCGCCCGTCACCTTGGCGAGCTCGGCCGGGCCGAGGTTGGTGTCCGCGGTGACCGCGGCCGCGTCCGCACCCTGGGACGACGACAGCCGCTGGTTGATCACCGACGAGTCGAGCCTGGACTTGACGTCGATCCTGTCCGGGTACGCCTTGCGCTCGGCGTCCGTGGAAGCGGACCAGTACGTGTTGCGTTCCAGGACGAGGTGCTCGCCGTCGTTCTCGTTGGTGACGACCTTGTACGGGCCGGACGAGACCGGGTGCTCCTCGTACTTCGTACCCGTGTCCTTGGCCTTCGGGACGGGCGTGAACTGCGTCTGCGTGGCCAGGTACGGGAACTCGCCCTCAGGCTTGTTCAGGTGGAAGACGATGGTCCGCTCGTCCGGCGTCTCGATCGCCGCGAGGCCCTTCTTGTCCTTGTACGGCCCCTGGTAGTCCGCCGCGCCGACCAGCCAGTCCCGCAGGTAGGGGGCGCCGCCGGAGAGTTCGGGCGCGAAGGAGCGCTCGATGCCGTACTTGATGTCGGCCGAGGTGATCGCGGTGCCGTCCTCGTACTTGAGGCCCTTCTTCAAGGTGTACGTCCACACAGTCGCGTCCTTGTTGGGGCGCCCGGTGTCGGTGGCGAGGTCGGGGACGACCTTGGCACCGGCGGCGCCGTTCTCGCGGTTGCGGGTGGTGAGGGTGCGGAAGACGAGGGAGGGCACGTTGCCGCCGCCGGAGGTGTAGAGGCGGGCCGGGTCGAAGTCTTCCTGCGGGTTGGAGTTCAGGACCGTCAGGGTGCCGCCCTTGTGGGGCGTGGAGTCGCCGCCGGAGCTCTTGGCATCGTTGTCCTCAGGACCGCAGGCGGCGGCGCCCGCTGCCAGAACCAGGCTTACGGATACCGCGGCCACACGGCGCGCTGTGAGGGACGGGTGACGCATCGGAGACGACCTCTCGAATGACATGTCTCGAATGGCGAGACGAATTGACGAAGGGTGAGACGAAAGTGGATGGACGTCTGCCCCGGCGTCGGGTCGTCGAAAGAGCCATGACTGAGGTCACGGAGAAAAGCGGGATTCGCGACGCGCGCCTGAGGGCGGGCGTCAGCGACAGAGAATGTCGGCCACGCAGAGCGGGGTCACACCGATGAGCGCCAGCTGAATGGCGGCGCTGCTCTCGACGGCATGACTAGACCACATGCGCAGCAATATGTACGACCGAATCAACCCATGTCAATGTGACGTGGACGCCATCCGTCAACTCCCGGGGTACGGCCAGGGGTTGGCCCGGCAGTGGATCCCGTCGTGGTCGAGGAACTTGGTCTGCTGCTGCATCACCGGCGCGAGTTCGCCGTTCTTGTCACAGGTGACATGGGAGTAGCCGAGGCGGTGACCGACCTCGTGGTTGATCAACATTTCACGGTAGGCATGGATCCGATCACCGTATGTGCTTGATCCCTGCGCCCAGCGATACGCGTTGATCATCACGCGTTCGGTGGCGGCCGAGTCGCACGAGACGTTGTCCTCGGTGGTGTCGAGGCCGGACTTGGCGCACCAGTCCGCCGTGGTGCCGGGGCTGGCGAGAGTGATCACGAAGTCGGGCTTGCCCGAGTAGACGCGCTCGAAGGTCCGGGCGCCGCTGTGGGCCCAACTGCGGTCGTCGTTGAGCGTCTTCTGCACGGCCTCGGCGAAGAGTTCGCCGTCGAGTCCTAGACCCTGCTCCACGTCCACGCGGTAGGTGTACTTCTGTCCCTTGCCGGGCGCCTTGTCGACCCCCGGGATCGCGTCGAACTTCCCCGAGCCGTCGAGCTTGGCGCTGAGCGGGTACTTGGTGCCCATCGCCTGTTCGTACGTCAGCGTCGCCGCACTGGCCGAGGAGGACGGCGTGGGCTGCCCGTCCGCGCCCGTGGCGGAGTCGCGGGCGTCCCGGGCCTGGTCGGTCGCGGACTGCGTGCCCACGGCGGTGTCGCGCCCGTCGGTGACCTGTCCTGCCACGACGACGGCGAGCACGGTGACGACGGCGGCGGCCGCGATGCCGGTGAGCGCCCGGCCCTTGCCACCCTTGACCACCGGCGGGTCGGTCGGCGGCGCGTCGCCGGAGTCGGGGCGGTCGTTCTCGTCGGTGTCTGTGTCGGTGTCGGTGTCGGTGTCGGTGTCGTCGGGCCAGTCGGTGACCGAGCCGTACGGGTCGGAGGGGTGCGCGGCGACGGGTGCGCGGGCCCCTGTGACGGGACCGTTCACGGGAACAGGGCCGCGGGGCCCACCAGGGCCACGAGGGCCGTCGGGCGCGAAGACGTCGACCTCGTCGGTGAACGCGTCGAGGTAATCCTGTCGTGGCCCCGATCTCGATCCCGACGAGCCCTGCCGCTGCTGCGGAGGAGCGGCTCCCGGTCCGGCGGCGTACCCGTCCGGTCCGTGACCGCTCAACTCCCCCCAGCCGCCACCGGATTCACGCTGCTCGGGATGGCCACCACGGGCCCGGGGGACGCCATGGGCCGGGGTGCCGTCGGGCAGCCGAGGGAAACCGTGCAGGGGCGTCCCGTCCGGGAACCGCCGCACACCTTGGCCGGTCGGACCGTCGGACACACGAGGGACTCCGCGCGCCGGCGTGCCGTCGGGCAGCCGAGGAAACCCGTGTGCCGGCGTGCCGTCGGGCAGCCGAGGAAACCCGTGTGCCGGCGTGCCGTCCGCAAGCCGAGGAAAACCTTGTGCGGGCGTCCCGTCCAGAACCCGGGGAAACCCTTGCGCGGGCGTCCCCTCCACAAGCCGAGGAATGCCATGTGCAGGCGTGCCGTCCGCAAGCCGGGGGAAACCATGTGCGGGCGCCCCATCCGGAACCCCAGGAAACCCACGCGCAGGCATGCCTTCCACAGGCCGAGGAAATCCATGTGCAGGCGTGCCATCGGGAAGCCGCGGGCCGCCCTGCGCAGGCACCCGGTACCCGGCAGCGTCGGCCCCGGGTCCAGCCCCGGGGGCCCCGCGGTCCGGCGTCCCGCCTCTCGGTGCCCTCTGCCGAGCAGCCTGCGGCGCCGGAGCGGGGGAAGTCGGCATCCGTCCCCGGCCGGTCGCCTCCGTGCCCAGACCTGCGACGCCCCGCACTCCCTCGAAGCCCGCCCGGCCCGTCGCCTCCCTGCCCAGACCTGCGACGCCCCGCACTCCCTCGGCACCCGCCCGGTCCGTCGCCTCCCTGCCCAGACCCTCGGCGCCCGCCCGGCCCGAATCAACCCGGTCGGAACTGCCCTTGTCGGGCCCCTTCTTGGGAGCGGGCCCGCGTCGACTGTGGCGTCCCACGCCCTGCCTCAGCTCCCCACAGTCGTGGCGTCGGCCCCGTCACCGGAAGCCGTCGCGGCATCGCGCCCGTCACCCGAGTCCCCCTCACCGGAGGCACCCACGGAGCCGTCACGCCTGTCAGAGCCTCCCACGGAACCGCCGGAAGTCGCACTGTCCACCGCGAACTCCCGGAACGCCGCCGCCACCGTCTCCGGGTACTCCATCATCGCCACGTGCCCCGCCTCCGGCAGGGTCAGCAGTCGGGACTCGCGGAAGGCTCGGGCCGCCTTCTGAGCCATGCGGAAGCCGACGAGCTGGTCACGGCCGCCGTAGACGAGGAGCGTGGGCGCGAGAACACGCTCGGCCTGGCGCCACAGCGCGTGCTGGCCGCCCAGTGTGTACGCGTTCACCAGCCCGCGCGCGGAACGCGTCATCGCGTCCCAGAAGTACGGCAGTTGCAGCCGCCGCTCCATCTCCTCCACCGCGTACCGGAAGCCCTCCGGAGTGACCCGCCCAGGGTCGCCGTAGCACAGGGCCGTGACCCCGCGGACGCGCTGCTCGGCCGTCCAGTCCTTGCTGTACCGGGTGAACAGACCGGCCACCCCGGGCACCGCCAGCAGCCCCGTGGGCACGGCGGTGCGCTGGACACGGATCTCCGGGAGGGCCGGCGAAACAAGGGTGAGAGTGCGCACCAGGTCGGGCCGCACCGCTGCCACACGTGTGGACACCGCACCGCCGAGGGAGTTCCCGAAGAGGTGGACGGGACCGCGGCCGGACGCGTCGAGAAAACGGATCACCGCGCGCGCGTGCGCGGTGATCGAGTAGTTGCCGTCGTCCGGCGGCGGGGAGTCACCGAAGCCCGGCAGATCGACGGCCTCGCCGTCGACGTCGCCCTCCAGCTGCTCCATCAGCGCCGACCAGTTCTGCGAGGAACCGCCCAGGCCATGGACGTACAACGCGGGCGGCAGCCCCTCGCGCGCGGGTGGTCTCGAACGCACCGTCAGAGTGATCCCCGGCAGCCCCACCGACCTGATCCGCTCGCCCTCACCGACCCTGACGGGCGCCACCTTCGGAAGCACGGTGGCGGGCGGCACGAAGGGCAGCTCGGGCGAAGACATGCGGCAATGTTACGAGACGATCACGCAGTGGTTCATGTGTTCGCCATCACAGAGCACGTGTACGAGGTGCGCATACGGCGACACGTACATCGCATGGCGTCCAGATCGTGTGTCTCCTAGGCTCGTACACAGGGCACCCGAATGTGGCCCCCTGTGTACAGCAGGGACGTTCTAGGAAGGGAGCCCACCATGACCTACGACCCCACCGACCCCGAGGCCTTCACCGACTCCGAGGAGGACGACGTCGTCGAGCTCGACGTCGAGGCCCCCGAGGTCGACGCGGCCGAGCAGCACACCGACATCGCGCCCGACCGCGACGACCCCCTGACCGGCGTGGACCCCGAGCGGGCCAACGAGGCCGACCTCGTCGAACAGACCAGGGTCGTCTCGCTCGACGAGGACGACTATCGGTGATGTCGGCCGACGCCGAGCGGCCGACGAGGCACTCATCAGGGCATTCCCGAGCAGGAACAGGGCGGCCGATGCCCACTAGATGCATGTTTGAAACCTTTGGGCGGTTTTCGTCACCGTCCGGTCCGTGAAATTCTGCGTTCGTACCGCGCACAGCACGGTTACCGAAAAGTACGATGGCGGCGCGGCGCACACCGCATGTGGACGACATTGGGAGGCGGCGTGACAGCCATCGAGCAGACAGAGGCGGCACGCCCGCGCGGGACGCGCCTGCCGCGCCGTGCCCGACGGAACCAGCTGCTGGGCGCCGCGCAGGAAGTCTTCGTCGCGCAGGGCTACCACGCGGCCGCGATGGACGACATCGCCGAGCGCGCCGGCGTCAGCAAGCCGGTGCTCTACCAGCACTTCCCGGGCAAGCTCGACCTCTATCTCGCGCTGCTGGACCAGCACTGCGAGTCCCTGATCCAGGCGGTACGCACCGCGCTCGCGTCGACGACCGACAACAAGCAGCGCGTACGGGCGACCATGGACGCCTATTTCGCGTACGTCGAGGACGACGGCGGTGCCTTCCGCCTGGTCTTCGAGTCGGACCTGACGAACGAGCCCGCGGTGCGCGAGCGCGTCGACAAGGTCACCGTCGAGTGCGCCGATGCGATCTCCGAGGTCATCGCGGAGGACACCGGCCTCTCACGCGCGGAGTCGATGCTGCTCGCCTCGGGCCTCGGTGGCCTCGCCCAGGTGGTGGCCCGATCCTGGTTGCACAGCGACCGCAGCGTCCCGCGCGACCAGGCGGTCCAGCTGCTGACGTCACTGGCGTGGCGGGGCATCGCCGGATTCCCGCTGCACGGCACGGAGAACCACTGAGAGCAGCTCTGGGACCACCATCGACCCGCACGCGCGCGTGCGCGTCGTTTGTTCCCGTCCGTTGTTCGCTGTTGGCGTTCTCGCGCGGAACGTGTACGTCCCCTCACCGGGTTAATGTGTGCTGGGTATACGGCGCGGAAGGTCGCGCACTTCACTGACCGTCGGAGGGACATAGCCGTGGAGGTCAAGATCGGCGTGCAGCACGCGCCCCGCGAGATCGTTCTGGAGAGCGGTCAGAGCGCCGAGGAGGTCGAGCGGGCGGTGGCGGAGGCCCTGGCCGGCAAGTCTCAGCTGCTGAGCCTGGTGGACGAGCACGGCCGCAAGGTCCTCGTCCCGGCCGACCGTCTGGCGTACGTCGAGCTCGGTGAGCCGGCTCCGCGCAAGGTGGGCTTCGGCGCGCTGTAGGCGGACAGACGAAGAGGGGCCCGGCGACCGGAAGTCGCCGGGCCCCTCTTCGTGCCGCGGGCAAGATTCTTTTTCTCCACGTATGGAGCACGGGGACCACACGGAGGAGGATTGCATTCCGCAGGTCACGGGTATGACGGGCTACGACCGTGATGCGCAGTGTGGCCGTGTGGGAGGGACCCCATGATGTTGATCGAAACGCTCGGCTCCGCACTTCTCGGTCTTGTACTGGCAGGGGTGGCGGTACACCGCCTCGCCCACCGCCTGCCGACCCGCTCCCTGGTCCTCGCCACGGGTACCGCCGGAGCCCTCTTCGGCGCCTTCGTGACCCACACCGCGCTGGACCCGGGCAACATCCTGCTGATCCTCCTGGGCGCGGCAGTGGTCTCGGTGGCGTCGCTGTCCCTGCTCCTGCGGCCGAACGGCAGGCTGCGGCGATCAGCGCCGGCGTAAGCACCGACTCCTTCAGGGGCGCGGGGCGGTATCGATCCGCGGCTCCGCCGCGTGGGCGCGACCAGCCCCCACGCGGCCGCGAGACGACCTGAGCCCCCTCCCAGAGCGCTAAGCCGCCAGGCCCAGCGCGGCCATCCGCTTCGTGTGCGCCTCGGTGATCCGCGAGAACATCCGCCCCACCTCGGCGAGATCGAACCCGTCGGCGACGCCACCCACGAGCATCGTCGACAACGCGTCCCGGTCGGCGACGACCCGCTGCGACTGCGACAGTGCCTCCCCCATCAACCGCCGCGCCCACAGGGCCAGTCGGCCGCCCACCCGCGGGTCCGCGTCGATCGCCGCGCGCACCTTCTCGACGGCGAACCCGGCGTGCCCGGTGTCGTCGAGGACGGCCAGCACCAGCTCGCGCGAGTCCGCGTCGAGCCGCGCCGCGACCTCACGGTAGAAGTCACTGGCGATCGAGTCGCCGACGTACGCCTTGACGAGCCCCTCCAGCCAGTCCGACGGAGCCGTCTGCCGGTGGAAGCCGTCGAGAGCCGCGACGAACGGCTCCATCGCGAGCGTCGGCTCCTCACCGATCTCGGCCAGCCGGTCGCGCAGCTTCTCGTAGTGGTGGAACTCGGCCGACGCCATCTTCGCCAGCTCCGCCTTGTCCGCCAGCGTCGGCGCCAGCTTCGCGTCCTCCGCGAGCCGCTCGAAGGCCGCCAGTTCGCCGTACGCGAGCGCGCCGAGCAGGTCGACGACCGCGGCTCGGTACTGCGGGTCGGCGGAGGCCTTCGTCCAGTCCTGGGCGGCGACTCCGGTGGGTTCGGCAGGGGGCTCGGAGGCGTTGTCGGGCTTGTCAGAGGTCGTCATGAAGCGCACAATAGCCCGCTCTCCGGACGGCGGAAGGCCCTGGTCAATCAGTGTGACGACGACTACGTGACCAAATCGGCCATCGCATGTGCACGATTCCGGGGTATGGTGGTAATGCGCCTGCTGGTACGACGGCACTTCATGAGTGCACCGAACCTCGACAGGCCGCACGTATGAGGATGCCCGGTCGGTGGCCCGATCGGCTCCGACCCGACAGCCCTCCTCGCCCGTACGGCACAGTGCGTACGGAGTTCGGAGGGGGACCCTCAGCGGTACGAGCGCTAGAGCGTCGGCAGTGGTCCCGTGCCATTACGGCTTAGCCCGTAAGGCAGCCGACGTCCCCAGCACGGTAGACGACCCCCCGCGCTCGCCTCGCACCGCGCACACAGAAGAGGCAGCACCCTGACTACGACCTTCCGCGATCTCGGGATTCTCACCGAGACGGCCGAGGCCCTCGAAGCCGTCGGCATCATCAACCCGTTCCCCATCCAGCAGATGACGCTCCCGGTCGCCCTCTCCGGCTCCGACGTCATCGGCCAGGCCAAGACCGGCACCGGCAAGACGCTGGGCTTCGGCCTTCCGCTCCTCGAGCGCGTCACCGTCCCCGCCGACGTCGAAGCCGGCCGCGCCAAGCCCGAGGACCTCACCGACGCCCCTCAGGCGCTCGTCGTCGTCCCCACGCGCGAGCTGTGCACCCAGGTCACCAACGACCTGCAGACCGCGGGCAAGGTGCGCAACGTCCGCGTTCTCGCCATCTACGGCGGCCGCGCCTACGAGCCCCAGGTCGAGGCCCTCAAGAAGGGCGTCGACGTCGTGGTCGGCACCCCGGGCCGGCTGCTGGACCTCGCGGGCCAGAAGAAGCTCAACCTCGGCCACATCAAGGCGCTCGTCCTCGACGAGGCCGACGAGATGCTCGACCTGGGCTTCCTGCCCGACGTCGAGAAGATCATCAACATGTTGCCGGCCCGCCGCCAGACGATGCTGTTCTCGGCGACCATGCCGGGCGCGGTCATCGGTCTCGCCCGCCGCTACATGTCGCAGCCCACGCACATCAACGCCACCTCGCCCGACGACGCGGGCAGGACGGTCGCGAACACCAAGCAGCACGTGTACCGCGCGCACAACATGGACAAGCCCGAGATGGTCGCGCGCATACTGCAGGCCGACGGCCGGGGGCTGGTCATGGTCTTCTGCCGCACCAAGCGCACCGCGGCCGACCTGGCCGACCAGCTCCAGCAGCGCGGCTTCGCCGCCGGCGCGGTCCACGGCGACCTGGGCCAGGGCGCCCGTGAGCAGGCGCTGCGCGCCTTCCGCAACGGCAAGGTGGACGTGCTCGTCTGCACCGACGTCGCGGCCCGTGGTATCGACGTCGAGGGCGTCACGCACGTCATCAACTACCAGTCTCCCGAAGAGGAGAAGACGTACCTGCACCGCATCGGCCGTACCGGTCGCGCGGGTGCCAAGGGCATCGCGATCACCCTCGTCGACTGGGACGACATCCCGCGCTGGCAGCTGATCAACAAGGCGCTCGAGCTCAACTTCAACGATCCGCCGGAGACGTACTCCACCTCCCCGCACTTCTACGAGGAGTTGAGCATCCCCGCGGGCACCAAGGGTGTCCTGCCGCGGGCCGAGCGCACGCGCGCGGGGCTCGCCGCGGAGGAGCTGGAGGACCTGGGCGAGCCGGGCGGACGCGGGGCACGCGGCCGCGGTGACCGTGACCGGGGTCGCGGGCGTGGTGGCCGGGACGAGTCCCGCTCCGCCGACCACGAGCGTTCGGAGCGCACACCGCGCCGTCGCCGTCGTACCCGTGGTGGTACCTCGGACGCGGCGGCCCCCACCGAGGCGGTCGCCCCGTCGGAGACCACCGCGGTCGAGGACACCACCGCGACCCGCACCCCGCGCCGTCGTCGCCGCACCCGCGGCGGGGCGTCCGACTCGGCTCCGGCCACGGTGACCACGGCAGCGGCGGCGGTCGAGCCGGTCGTGTCCGAGGCCGCGGAGTCCGCCGTCACGGCGGCGGAGGGCCCGTCGCTCGACACCGAGACCCCGGCCAAGCCGCGCCGCCGCCGGACCCGCAGGTCCGCGGAGACGCCGACCGCGGTGGAGACGGTCGTCGAGACCACGCCGGTCACCGAGGCCGCTCCGGCCACGAAGCCGCGCCGTACGCGCAAGACGGCTGCTGCGGCCCCGGCCGCAGAGGCCGCCCTGGACACGGCCGAAGCCACGGAGACCAAGCCGCGGCGGACGCGGAAGTCCGCGGCTGCGGCTCCCGCCGCCGAGACGGCGGTGGACACCGCGGAAGGCACGGCCACCAAGCCGCGCCGCACCCGCAAGACCGCGACCGCGACGCCGGAGGCCACCGCCGACACGGCGGAGACCGCGGAGGTCAAGCCGCGCCGTACCCGCAAGGCCGCCGCCACGGCTACGACCGCCGCCGAAACCGCGGTGGACACGGCCGAAGCCACCGAGGCCAAGCCCCGCCGCACCCGCAAGACGGCGACTGCGGCTCCGGCCGCAGAAGCCGCCCTGGACACGGCCGAAGCCACCGAGGCCAAGCCCCGCCGCACCCGCAAGGCAGCTACCGCCACTCCGGCGGCAGAAGCCGCCCTGGACACGGCCGAAGCCACCGAGGCCAAGCCCCGCCGCACCCGCAAGACGGCGACTGCGGCTCCGGCCGCAGAAGCCGCCGTGGACGCGGCCGAGGCTACGGATGCCAAGCCGCGCCGCCGTACCCGCAAGGCCGCCGAGCCCGCCGTGACCGCCGACATCCCGGCCCAGGCGGTCCGGGAGCCGGAGGCGGTCGAAGTGGCCAACCCACGGCGTACGCGAAAGACGGCGAGCTCGGCGAAGGCGGCCGAGACGGCAGTGGACACCGCGGAAGGCACGGCCGGCAAGCCGCGCCGCACTCGCAAGACCACGACCGCGACGCCGGAGGCCACCGACACGGCGGAGACCGCGGAGGTCAAGCCGCGCCGCACCCGCAAGACCGCGGCCACCGCCGAGGTCGTCGCGGACACGGTCGAGGCCAAGCCCCGTCGGCGTACCACCCGCAAGGCCGCCGAGCCGGCGGTGACCGCCGACATCCCGGCCCAGGCGGACCAGGAGCCGAAGGTTGCCGCGCCGCGCCGCCGGACCCGCAAGACGGCCGCCGCGGAGCCCGCGGACAGCTGATCCCATACCGACGGCCCGGCCCCTTCACCTGGGGCCGGGCCGTCGGCGTCCCCGCCCCGCACCGGTCCGTGGCAGCCGACGCCGACCACACCCTCCAAGGGGCGCGGGGCTGTATCCATATGCGCCTCCCCCGCGTGGGCGCGTCTGCGGCGCCCCGCCCCGCGCCACCGTCTGCGGCACCCCGCGGCGCCCCCCCCTACGGCGTCGGCCCCTCACCCCCGCCCGATACCCTCACCCCGTGAGCACCCGAGCCGTCTTCACCCCGCCCCCCGGCGCCCGTGCCTACCGCCTGCGCACCGCCCGCGGTGAGTTCGCGGTCATGGACTCGGCCGTGCCCCCCGGTGTCGCCGAGAAGGGCACCGCGCTGCTGCTGCCCGGTTTCACGGGGAGCAAGGAGGACTTCACGCTGCTCCACGAGCCGCTCACGGCGCGCGGATACCGGGTCGTGGCCGTGGACGGCCGAGGACAGTTCGAGTCGGACGGGCCGGATACCGACGAATCCGCCTACGCGCGAGGCGAGTTGGCGCGGGACGTGCTCGCCCAGGCCGACGCAATCGACACACCCGTGCACCTGGTCGGGCATTCCCTGGGCGGTCAGATCGCGCGCGCTGCCGTACTGCTCGACCACTCGCCCTTCCTGTCCTTCACCCTCGTCTCCTCGGGCCCCGCGCAGATCTCCGACTCCCAGCAACAGCGCGTGAAGCTGCTGCGGGACGCGCTCGGTGTGATGACGATGACCGAGGTGTGGGACGCCATCCTGGCCATGGGACCGCCGGAGGAGGTCGGCGGTCCCGCCCAGGGCATCGGGGACGTCGAACAGCTCCGCCGCCGCTGGCTGGGCAACAAGCCCGCCCAACTCCTCGCGACGGGACGCCAGTTGTGCACCGAGCCGGACCGGGTCGGCAAACTCGCCACCGTCCCGCTGCCGTTCCACGTCCTGTCAGGATCGCAGGACGACACCTGGCCGGTGCCTCTGCTCGACGACATGGCCGTACGACTGGGCGCCCGCCGCACGGTGATCCCCGGAGCCGAACACTCCCCCAACGCCGACCAGCCCCTCCCCACGGCCCGCGCCCTGGCCGACTTCTGGGACAGCGTCGGCCGTTGAGCGGTCAGTACGGCCGGCAAGCGCTCGGCACTGCCGACGAGCGATCAGTACTGCCCCTGCAAATGTTCCCAGAACCCGTCCCGCAGCGCCCGTCGCAGATCCGCCTGCCCCCGCAGTGAGTACTGGAGAAGCCCCTCCGCCTCCACCAGCAGGTCCTGGTCCACCGAGCCCGGCAGATACGGATGGCCGGGCAGCAGCTCCTGCAGCGCCGCCCTCCCCCGCTCCGCAAGCCACTTCGCGGCGATCTGCGCACCCACGAAACGGACGTCCTCGCGGGCGGGCCGGGTGGTCGTCGCCTCGTAGGGCACAGCCGCCCGCCGGGAGACGTACGGCTTGAAGAAGTCGAGGTCGAGGGTGCGCTGGCTGTCGACCTCCCAGAGGAGCGGTTCCGCCTGGTTGCGGCCCTCCGGTGCCTCGATGCCCCACAGGTGCACGCGGGCGCCGTAGCCCTGGGCCGCCTCGACCGCCGAGACGAGGTCCTCGTCTCCGCCCAGCAGTGCCGCGTCGCTGATCGCGCGGTGCCGGGCCAGGGACTCCAGGTCGGAGCGGATCAGCGAGTCGACGCCCTTCTGCTGGTTGTTGGCGTTGAGGTTGCCCAACCGGACCTTCACGTCCGGGAGTTCGGCGATGGACTGCTGTTCCGACGTGTGGATACGGCGTCTCGCGCCGTCGTACCAGTAGACCCTCAGCAGCCTGCTGTCCGCGAAGATGGTGCGGGCCCGGTCGATGAGGGCCTCGATCAGGCCCTCGGCGTCGAGGTCGAAGGCGCGACGGTCCTCGGTGCCGGCGACGAGTCGTCCCGCGGCCGCGTAGAGGTATCCCGCGTCGACGAAGATCGCATGCGTCGAGGGCGTCTTCGCGACCTCGGCGAGCATGCGCGTGAGCAGCTCGTTGGTGCGGTCGATGCGGGCGCTCAGTGGCGCCAGGTCGTCGTTCATCGCCACCATTGTCCCGGCGGTCACGCTGCGAACACAACCGGTCCCAAGGAGTCTCCGAAGACTCACTTACCGGTCAGTAGTTAGCTGTTCGAAAAATTTCTTTAGCGTAGGGAATGTTTGTAACACGCACCCCGTTGACTACTCACGTACGCAGTAATTCTCCGCAGGAGGATGACCAGACGAAGGGAGAAGCCATGCGCTTCGAAATCATGCGACTCGACGACGTCGACGGCACGCCCGTGGACAGCACTGTCGTGGACGCCGCCTCCGTCAACCGGATCGTTCAGCAGGCCGCCGCCATAGGACAGCGGCTCTGGATCCGTCCGGCCGACACCTCGGCCTCGTAACAGACGCGGATCACCGCCGAAGCTTCAGAGCCCCCGCCAGGCATCGACGCCGGGCGGGGGCTCTGCGCATACCCAGGGCCGCTCAGCCCGCCCGGACCACCTGGGTGATCCCGTTGATGATCTGCTGCACGGCGATCGCGGAGAGCATCATGCCCGCGAGCCGTGTCACCAGCACGACCCCGCCGTCCTTGATGACCCGGATGATCAGCAGCGAGTAGCGCATCACCAGCCACAGCACGACATGGATGGCGAGGATCGCCGTCCACACCGAGACCTGTGTGGCGACGCTGTGGGCCTTCTGCACGGCGAGGATGACGGAGACGATCGCACCCGGACCCGCAAGCAGCGGCATGCCCAGGGGGACGAGCGCCACGTTCACGTCCTTGGTCTGCTTCGGTTCGTCGGTCTTGCCGGTGAGCAGGTCGAGCGCGATCAGCAGGAGCAGCAGCCCGCCCGCGATCATCAGCGCGGGCACGGAGACATGCAGGTAGTTCAGGATCTGGTGGCCCAGGAGCCCGAAGACGGCGATGACACCACCCGCGACACAGACGGCCTGGAAGGCCATCCGCTTCTGCACCTTGCCGGGCCGGCCGGCGGTCAGCGCGAGGAAGATCGGGGTGATCCCGGGGGGATCCATGATGACGAACAGGGTGAGGAAGAGCGAGCCGAAGACGGCGACGTCGAACATGACGGAACTGGCCTTACCGAAGGGGGTGGAAGACGGAGCCGGGCACGGCCCGGCGCCGGGTGACGGGAAGCGGGATCGAGCCTCAGATTCCGCCGGTCCCCGGGACGGGAAACGCGCCCGTCGCCCGCCGCGTGATCTCCCCGTACACCTCGGGGTCCGTCGTGTACTCGCCGAGGGCGACCGTCTTGCGGCTGCCGTGGTAGTCGCTGGAGCCGGTGGTCAGCAGCCCCAGTTCCCTGGCGAGCCCGCGCAGTCGTACGCGCGTGTCCTCGTCGTGGTCCATGTGGTCGACCTCGATGCCGTCGAGCCCGGCGGCGGCCATCTCGGCGATCGCGGGCTCCGGGACGGTGTGACCGCGCTTGCTCGCGCCCGGGTGGGCGAACACGGTGACCCCGCCGGCCCCCTTGACCAGCCGGATCGCCTCGAAGGGGTCGGTCTCGTGCTTCTCCACGTAGGCCCGCCCGCCGTCGGCCAGCCAGTCGTCGGTGAAGGCGTCGTCCACGCTCTGGACGACCCCGAGCTCGACGAGCGCGGTGGCGACATGCGGCCGCCCGACGGACCCGTCACCGGCGATCCGCGCCACCTGCTCCCAGGTGACCGGCACGCCCAGCTCCTGAAGCCTGGCCACCATCCCGCGCGCCCGGGGCACCCGGTCGTCCCGCACCAGCTCCCGCTCGGCGAGCAGCGCCGGCTCCTCGGGATCGAAGAGGTAGGCCAGCATGTGCATGGACACCCCGCCGATCCGGCAGGACAGCTCGGCCCCGGTGACGAGGGTCAGTCCCACAGGCAGCGCGGCGATGGCCGCGCCGTACCCACGGGTGGTGTCGTGATCGGTGAGGGCGATGACGTCCAGCCCCGCAGCGGCGGCATTCCGCACCAGCTCGGCGGGCGTGTCGGTCCCGTCGGAGGCCGTGGAGTGGCAGTGCAGATCGATGCGCACGTCGCGAACTCCAGACACTGACTGACGGAACAGATGAGGACGCTCAAGGATAACCAGATCATCCAGCGCCTCTGTCACACCCGCCGCTGGGGTGCGCCCCCTACAGTCAGGGTTTCAGCAGGCGGGGCGACAGCGCCCCGCAGGGCACCAGTTCCACTTCCGCCCCCGCATCGCGCAGATCAGTGAGCACCAGCTCGTCGTACATCAGCAACCCGGACTGCTCGGGCCAGACGACCGCCCACAGCCACAACCCCAGCGCCTCTCCCGCAAACACCGCCCGGTCGTCCGGCGCCCCGGCAACATGCCACAGCGGAGTCGGCCGACCGGCAGCGAGCACCTTCGCCTGCGCCGGCTTCTCCACGCTCATGTACGGCCCCGGATCCGGCCCGTCGATGCCCGCGTAGCGCGCCCCGAGCCCGACCCCGAGCTCCTCGGCCACGAGAATCAGCTCGCCGACACCCCCGAGCGGCCCGGGTCCCGTGCAGGCCACGGCCGTGGCGCGACCGCCGCTGCGGTCGTCACCGGCGCAGGCCACGCCCGTGAACAGCCAGCCGACCGGCAGCGGCCACGGCATCCACACCGGCACCTGCGTGCGATGCACCACGACATCGAGCGCCTCGACGCTGGGCGGGATCACGGGCTGCAGCGGATGCACGGTCCCGTGCACATCGCACTGCCAGGAATCGGCGAAGAGTCCGGGAGCCCTGACCCGGCCACCACACTTCGGGCAACTGGGTTCGCCCCTCATAGGGCCCCACGGTCCTACCCTCGCCCCCTCACGTCAAGGACGATCACCCGTCCGGACGGAAGCATTCACCAGGACAAATAGATGTAGCTTGCATTAGTTAGCTCTTCTAACTTACTATGTGCATATACCAACTATCTACCTGGGGATGGGAGCACATGATGGGAGCAAGTCAGGACCCCTTCGACGCGGGAGCCACCAGCCTGCTACGCCAGCCCAAGGCGGTCTGGGCGACCGCCGGCGCGTCCGTCGTCGCCTTCATGGGCATCGGACTCGTGGACCCGATCCTGCCGTCGATCGCCCAGGGCCTGGACGCCACGGCGAGCCAGGTCTCCCTCCTGTTCACCTCGTACTTCCTGATCACCGCGATCGCGATGCTGGTCACCGGCTTCGTCTCCAGCCGCATCGGCGGCAGGAAGACCCTGCTGCTCGGCCTCGCCCTCGTCGTGGTCTTCGCGGGGCTCGCGGGCACCTCGGGCTCGGTCCAGGAACTGGTCGGCTTCCGGGCCGGCTGGGGCCTGGGCAACGCCCTGTTCGTCTCCACGGCCCTCGCCGTCATCGTCGGCGCGGCGGCGGGCGGCAGCGCGGCGGCGATCCTGCTGTACGAGTCCGCCCTCGGCCTCGGCATGGCCTGCGGCCCGCTCCTGGGCGCGCTGCTCGGTGACGCCAGCTGGCGCTACCCGTTCTTCGGTACGGCCTTCCTGATGGCGATCGGCTTCCTGTGCATCACGGTGTTCCTGAAGGAACAGCCCAAGCCGGCCCGCAAGACGTCCCTGCTGGACCCGGTCAAGGCACTCGGCCACGGCGGGCTCGCCTCGGCCGCGGTGTCGTCCTTCTTCTACAACTACACGTTCTTCACCGTGCTGGCCTTCACGCCCTTCGTGCTCGACATGACCCCGTACAAGTCGGGTGCCGTGTTCTTCGCCTGGGGTGTACTGCTCGCCGTCTTCTCGGTGTTCGCCGCGCCGCGCCTCCAGGAGAGGTTCGGTTCGCTCAAGGTGCTCGGCGGCTCACTCGTCCTGCTCGCGCTCGACGTGCTCGTCCTCGGCTACGGCAACCACACGGCGGCCATCGTCTGCACGATCCTGTCCGGCGCCTTCATCGGCGTGAACAACACCGTCTACACGGAGCTGGCGCTCGGCGTCTCGGACGCCCCGCGGCCCGTGGCGAGCGCGGGCTACAACTTCGTGCGCTGGTTCGCGGCGGCCGCGGCGCCCTACTTCGCGCCGAAGATCGAGGAGTGGACCGACATCCACATCCCGTTCGTGGTGGCCGCGGTGACCGCGGTGCTGGGCGCGCTCGTGGTCGTCGTACGGCGCAAGGCGCTCACCCGCGAGGCGGAGGAGCTGGAGCCGAGGCACGCGACCGAGGACAGTGTCGCCGTCTTCGCCAACTGACGTCTTCCGGCCAGCACTTGGTGACCTTGCTCACGCGAGGGTCACTCCAGCGGGACGGACTTCCGGGACGGATCCCTGAGGTCCGTCCCGTTCGTCAGCCAGCGCTCCTGGAGGGCCTGGGCACCGTGGACACGCTTCCAGGCGGCCTCGTTCGGCGTCATGGGGAGCAACGGCAGGAAGTGGACCGGATCGAGGGGCTCGTCGAGTTCCAGGTCCTCGACCAGTCCGCCCGGCTCGGCGACCAGGACCGAGGTGAACGGAGCGCCGGGCCACAGGGGTTCACCTACGTCGAGTGAGGCGCCCGGCGCCACGACCACGCCCTCGACCTGCGGGGACGCGGCGAGGACGGCGAGCGGGCGGAGCACCTTGTCGGTGTCGGCGAGCCCTGACCGTACGGACATCAGCAGTTCGGCGCGCGGACCCTTGACCGGGTCGGCGAGCATCGCGGTGGGGTCGCCCATCGGCTGCGCGGACATGCCGAGGGTGGCGTAGCGGACGACGTCCCCGTCGGTGAAGCGGAGCACCTCGATGCGGTCCGTGCCCAGGAAGGTGACCGCCGCGCGCGCGTCCGGCTCGCCCAGCGCGCTGCGCAACCGGGCCTCGACCAGAGGAAGAACATCTGCCATGCGGCGAGCATAGAACTCGTCAGTACCGGGCAAAGCAGCGCCTTGACACTTCGGCCTGCTGATACTCTGGCCCGGTCGCCGGGGCAGCACGCTGAAGCGTCGCGCATCGAGTCCCGACGCCTGTGAGACTCCCTTACGGGAATGGATCGTCCCTTACGAGGGACCGGCCGGAGGAGGTGGGGCTGTCATGGATCGAAGTCGACCTGGTAGTACCACTCGTTCTTCCGGCCGCTGATGCAGCTCTGTGACTTTCGGCAACCGCCGCCTCTCACGTTCGCGTCTTCGTGCGGAAGAGCACTTCGTTCGTTTTGCCTGATCTGTCTGATCACCAGCAGTAGCTGAATCAGTAGCGAAGCTCGCCACCGCGATGGTGCGGTGCTCCCCGCTTTGTGGACGTGCCAAACACCCACAGCAGGACGTCCCCATTCCGGGTAGTTCCATCCCTCGCCGGCGCCCTTTGTTGCCCGTCACGAAGGAGCCTGCCATGTCGATGATCCGTGACCTGCGTGCCGCCGTACGCCCGTCGCGTCCCTCGCTGCGCAAGGACACCGGCGCGTACGACGCGACACGCGACCCCTCGACGCCCTCCGCCGTCGTCGACTGCGCCGTCTACCGCGACGGGCGGCGCGTGGCGACCGACCAGCAGCTGAGCCCGCACGAGGCGATGCGCCAGGTGCGCCGCGACGGCGGGTTCGTGTGGATCGGTCTGCACGAGCCGAGCGAGGCCGAATTCTCCGGTATCGCCGGTGAGTTCGGGCTGCACCCGCTCGCCGTCGAGGACGCCGTGCAGGCCCACCAGCGGCCCAAGCTGGAGCGCTACGACGACTCCCTGTTCACCGTCTTCAAGACCATCCACTACGTCGAGCACGACGAGCTCACCGCCAACAGCGAGATCGTCGAGACCGGCGAGGTCATGTGCTTCACCGGCCGGGACTTCTTCATCACCGTCCGGCACGGTGGCCAGGGCTCGCTCAGGGCGCTGCGGCACCGGCTCCAGGACGACCCCGAGCTGCTCGCCAAGGGCCCCTCGGCGGTGCTGCACGCGATCGCCGACCATGTCGTCGACGGCTATGTCGCGGTCGCCGACGCGGTGCAGGACGACATCGACGAGGTGGAGACCGAGGTGTTCACCCCGGGGCGCGGCGGCAAGGTCTCGCGCGGTGTCGACTCGGCGCGGATCTACCAGCTCAAGCGTGAGGTGCTGGAGTTCAAGCGGGCCGTCGCCCCGCTGCTGCGGCCCATGCAGCTGCTCAGCGAGCGGCCGATGCGGCTCGTCGACCCCGACATCCAGAAGTACTTCCGGGACGTCGCCGACCACCTCGCCCGCGTCCAGGAGCAGGTCCTCGGCTTCGACGAGCTCCTCAACTCCATCCTCCAGGCCAACCTCGCGCAGGCGTCCGTCGCCCAGAACGAGGACATGCGGAAGATCACGTCCTGGGCCGCGATCATCGCCGTACCGACGATGGTGTGCGGTGTCTACGGCATGAACTTCGACTACATGCCGGAGACCCACTGGAAGCTCGGCTATCCGGTGATCATGGCGATCACCGGTGTCATCTGCCTGGGCATCCACCGCACCCTCAAGCGCAACGGCTGGCTGTGATCGTGGGTGCCGCCGATGGATACGCTGGGCCCATGACCAGCGAGCTGCTCGACCGCGCCCTTGTGGAAGAGGCCACCAAGAAGTCCGGCCTCATCTGGGTCAAGGGGTCCGAAGGCCCGGCGCGCGCCCTGTGGCACGTGTGGCACGAGGGTGCGGCATGCCTGGTCGGCGACGGCACCGGGGAGCAGCCGTTGCCCGGACTGACCGACGGGGGCCCGGCCGAGGTGACCGTCCGGAGCAAGGACAAGGGCGGTCGGCTGGTCTCCTGGGCGGCGAAGGTCGTGGAACTGGCGCCCGGCTCCGAGGCGTGGGAGGCGGCGGTCGCCGAGCTCAAGGGGAAACGCCTGAACGCCCCGGACGGCGAGGCGATGACGGACCGTTGGTCCCGCGAGTGCCGGGTACTCAGGCTCGAGCCGACGGGCATCACGGAACCGCTCCCCGACGGGGACCTGGCCGAACCGCCGCTGCCGACACCGGCGACCACGCGTGAGCCGATCCCCGCGGGGCTTCCGCGGCTGCTGATGAAACGGCGCAAACGCTAGGACGTCGGCAGCTGCTTGCCGTAGTCCACCGTCTCGTCCTTGCCCGGTTCGGTCAGGGAGAAGTTCTTGCCCCAGGCCGAGAAGGTCAGCGTGCCCGCGCCGCCCGCCCGGGCCAGGCGCAGGGGGTACGGCCGGCCCTCCAGGGAGACGTCCAGCGTGCCGCCGTCGCCTTTGTCACCCGTGATGCGGATCGTGCGGGTACCCGCCTGCTCATGGTGGCCATCGGTGTCCAGGCTGCCGTGCAGCGTCAGAAGTCCGTCGAGGAGAACGTCCTTGTCCGTGAAACCGCTGAACTTCTTGTACGCCGGGTCGCCCGACGGCACCTTCACGTACTTGCCGTCGAGCTTGTCGGCGGCCGCGTCCGAGTCCGAACCGTCGCCCTTGCCGTCCTCGTGGGTCCAGAAGTCCGCGTCGGCCTTCAGGTACAGCTCCTCGCCGATCCGCAGCAGCTGGAAGGTGGCCCCCTGCGCGGTGACCGATCCGGAGCCGCCGTCGGAGTTCAGGCGCATGTCGAGTGTGTATGTACGCCCGCTGGTGACGACGTTCCCCGACAGGCGCAGCGCGTCGGCGGACTGGGCGGCCGCCCGGGTCCTGGACTGGATCTGGTCGGCGGGCAGTTTGCCGACCCCGTTGGTGCCCTCGTCGGGATCCTCGCTGCATCCTGTCAGCCCCGTTCCCGTCACGACCAGGGCGCAGATCGCGCTCACCAGTACGGCCCTGCGGGCACGGCCCTGGGGAATCGCAGTCACAGGTGGGGCTGCCTTTCTGACGAGGGTCCTTCAGCGGCGTACGGCAGCGTACCGGGGCTCCGCGTCCCGGGCGGAGCCAGACCGTCCGGACCGCTCACCAGGGCGTATCCGATCGGTACGGGCTAGCCTTAAGCCCTCCCGAGCGGGCAATCCGGACAACGAACGACGAACGAAACACCCCGTACGCAAAGGAAGCACAGCCATGGCAGCGGGCGCCCCCCGGATCTTCGTCTCGCACCTCGCCGGCGTCGCCGTCTTCGATCCCAACGGCGACCAGGTCGGCCGCGTACGCGACCTCGTCGTCGTGCTGCGCGTCGGGCGCCGGCCGCCTCGCGTGCTCGGGCTGGTCGTCGAACTCTCCACCCGGCGCCGCATCTTCCTGCCCATGACCCGGGTCACCAGCATCGAGTCCGGCCAGGTCATCACCACCGGAGTGCTCAACGTCCGCCGCTTCGAGCAACGGCCCACCGAGCGCCTGGTCTTCGGCGAACTCCTCGACCGGCGCGTCACGCTCGTGGAGACGAACGAACAGGTCACCGTCCTCGACGCGTCGGTCCACCACCTGCCGGCCCGCCGGGACTGGGAGATCGACCGTGTCTTCGTGCGCAAGGGCGGCAAGGGCGGGGCGTTCCGGCGCAAGGGCGAGGCGCTGACCGTCGAGTGGTCCGCGGTCACCGGCTTCACGCTGGAGGAGCACGGACAGGGCGCCGAGAGCCTCCTCGCCACCTTCGAGCAGCTGCGCGCGGCCGACCTCGCCAACGTCCTGCACCACCTCTCCCCCAAGCGGCGCGCCGAGGTGGCCGCCGCTCTCGACGACGACCGCCTGGCCGACGTGCTGGAAGAGCTCCCCGAGGACGACCAGATCGAGATCCTCGGCAAGCTGAAGGAGGAGCGGGCCGCCGACGTCCTGGAGGCCATGGACCCCGACGACGCGGCCGACCTGCTCTCCGAGCTCCCCACGGAGGAGCAGGAGCGGCTGCTGAGCCTGATGCAGCCGGGGGACGCGGCCGACATGCGGCGCCTGATGGCGTACGAGGAGCACACGGCCGGCGGTCTGATGACGACGGAACCGATCGTCCTACGGCCGGACGCGACCGTCGCCGACGCGCTCGCCCGCGTCCGCAACGCCGACCTGTCCCCGGCCCTGGCCGCCCAGGTCTACGTGTGCCGGGCGCCCGACGAGACGCCGACCGGCAAGTACCTCGGCACGGTCCACTTCCAGCGGCTGCTGCGCGACCCGCCGTACACCCTCGTCAGCTCCATGCTCGACGACGACCTGCAGGCCCTCGATCCGGACGCGACCCTGCCGGTCGTCGCCGGGTTCTTCGCGACGTACGACATGGTCGCGGCGCCGGTGGTCGACGATTCGGGCTCGCTGCTCGGCGCGGTGACCGTGGACGACGTACTGGACCACATGCTGCCGGAGGACTGGCGGGAGACGGAGTTCGACTCCGAGGAGGAGACCCGTCATGACGCCTGAGCGCGAGACCTCGGCCCGTGAGCGCGGCCCGGCCGGGGCCACGGCGGCCACCCGCCCCCGCACCCGGCTCGACCAGCCGCGGGCGCCGCGCCGCCGGCTGCTGCCGGAGTGGGACCCGGAGGCGTTCGGGCGGCTGTCGGAGCGGATCGCGCGGTTCCTGGGCACCGGGCGGTTCATCGTCTGGATGACGGTCGTCATCATCGCGTGGGTGCTGTGGAACATCTTCGCGCCCCGCGATCTGCGCTTCGACAACTACCCGTTCATCTTCCTCACCCTGATGCTGTCTCTCCAGGCCTCCTACGCGGCCCCGCTGATCCTGCTCGCACAGAACCGGCAGGACGACCGGGACCGGGTCAATCTCGAACAGGACCGCAAGCAGAACGAGCGGTCGATCGCGGACACCGAGTACCTGACCCGCGAGATCGCCGCGCTCAGGATCGGCCTCGGGGAGGTGGCGACCCGCGACTGGATCCGCTCGGAGCTCCAGGACCTGATGAAGGAGCTGGAGGCACGGCAGCACGACGGGCACGTCGTATTCCCGGCAGAACGGTCGGAACGGCCGCCGGGACGTGACGTAGACGACCGTTGAGAGCCGTACAGGGGTGCTTGTACGGCGCCGTACCATCGTCTGTATGGCTAGCGAAGACGCGGTGCGCGAGGCACTGGCGACGGTGAACGACCCCGAGATCAACCGGCCCATCACCGAGCTCGGGATGGTGAAGTCGGTGGAGATCGGGGCCGACGGGGCGGTCGCGGTGACCGTGTACCTGACGGTCTCCGGCTGCCCGATGCGCGAGACGATCACGCAACGCGTCACCGACGCGGTCGCGGCCGTCGAGGGCGTCACCCGCGTCGACGTCACGCTCGACGTGATGAGCGACGAACAGCGCAAGGAACTGGCGACCGCGCTGCGCGGCGGCCAGACCGAGCGCGAGGTCCCCTTCGCCAAGCCGGGCTCGCTCACGCGCGTGTACGCGGTCGCGTCCGGCAAGGGCGGCGTCGGCAAGTCCTCCGTGACGGTGAACCTGGCGGCGGCGATGGCGGCCGACGGCCTCAAGGTGGGCGTGGTCGACGCCGACATCTACGGCCACTCGGTCCCGCGCATGCTGGGCGCCGACGGCCGCCCCACCCAGGTCGAGAACATGATCATGCCGCCGTCTGCGCACGGCGTGAAGGTCATCTCGATCGGCATGTTCACGCCGGGCAACGCACCGGTGGTGTGGCGTGGGCCCATGCTCCACCGTGCCCTCCAGCAGTTCCTGGCGGACGTGTACTGGGGCGACCTGGACGTTCTGCTCCTGGACCTCCCCCCGGGCACGGGCGACATCGCGATCTCGGTGGCCCAGCTGGTCCCGAACGCGGAGATCCTGGTGGTGACGACCCCGCAGCAGGCGGCGGCGGAGGTCGCCGAGCGCGCCGGTTCCATCGCCGTCCAGACCCACCAGAAGATCGTCGGCGTGGTCGAGAACATGTCCGGCCTGCCGTGCCCGCACTGCGGCGAGATGGTGGACGTCTTCGGCACGGGTGGCGGTCAGACGGTGGCGGACGGCCTGACCCGCACGACGGGTGCGACGGTCCCGGTCCTCGGCTCCATCCCGATCGACGTCCGCCTCCGCGAGGGCGGCGACGAGGGCAAGCCGGTGGTCCTGACGGACCCGGACTCTCCGGCGGGGGCGGCTCTGCGGGGGATCGCGGGGAAGCTCGGGGGGCGGCAGCGGGGGCTTTCGGGGTTGTCGCTGGGGATCACGCCGAAGAACAAGTTCTGAGACGCATGTGACGGAAGGCATTCCAGGGGCCCGGTAGGGTCCGTGGAATGCCGGGAGTCAAAGTCAGCGTCATCGTTCCCGTCCACAACACCGGGAAGTACGTCGACGAGTGTGCCCCGTCGCTGCTCGGGCAGAGCCTGCCCGCCGACGAGTACGAGGTCATCTACGTCGACGACGGATCGACGGACGACACGCTGGTCCGGGTGGAGAAGCTCGCGGCCGTACACCCCAACGTTCAGGTGCACACCAGGCCGAACTCAGGCTGGCCGGGCGCCCCCCGCAACCTCGGCATGCGGCATGCCGAGGGCGAGTACATCCAGTTCGTCGACCACGACGACCTGCTCGGGCCCGAGGCCCTGGAGCGGCTGTACCAGCACGCCAAGCGCAATGACGCCGATGTGGTCCTCGGCAAGATGTCCAGCACGATAGTGCGTCCCCGACGGCTGTTCCGGCACACGGTGGACGCCTGCACCATCGAGAACGACGAGCTCATGCAGAGCATGTCGCCGCACAAGATGTTCCGGCGCGCCTTCGTCGAGAAGCACGGTCTGCTGTTCCCCGAGGGGCCCTGGATCCTGGAGGACCTGGCCTTCGTCAGCGCCGCCTATCTGAAGGCCGAGCGGATCTCGGTCCTGGCCGACTACCCCTGCTACTACTGGATGAAGCGGGACGACGGCGGCAACAACACCCGGCATCGCTTCAACCCGCGTCACGGCTTCTGGTCCAACTGCCGCACCGTCGTGCGTCAGATCAAGGACGGCACACCCGCGTCCGAGGACGTCGACGCGCTGCAGAACCGCCTCCTGCACCGCCTCTACCACGTCGAGATCCTCTCCCGTACCCGCGAGCCCGAGATCCTCCGCGAAGAACCGGCTGAACAGCGGGAGCGCTTCGCGGCGGCCCGGAAACTGGCGATCGAGGAGTTCCCAGCGGCCGTACGAGAAGGGCTCCCCACCGTGTCCCGCCTCCGCGCCGAGCTCCTCGAACGCGGTGACTTCGACGGCGCCGTGACCCTCGCCGAGCGCATCCGTGAGGTCAGGGCCCGCAGCACGGTCGGCGGACTGCGGTGGGACGGCGGCCGGCTGGTCGCCGACGTCACCCTTGACCTGCTGCGCGGGGACGGCGAGCCGCTGGTGCTGGTCGAGCGGGACGGGAAGCGGTGGCTCGACCCGGAGCTGCTCGCCGGAGTCCCGGGGACCGGGGACGGCTGGGAGGTCCGCGATCCGTTCCGGCTGGCGTACGCCGAACTCGTCGTCAAGGACCGCGACCGCGAGGACTGGTGGTACCCCGAGGGCGACCTGGAAGTGCGGCTCGACGCCTTCGGCAAGGGGCGGTCGCGGCTCGTCGCGACCGGGCGGCTGCGGCTCGATCCGGAACGGCTCGCGGGCGGGCGGCCGTTGGAGCGCGGGGTGCACGACGTGTGGGCGTACGTCCAGCTGCTGGGCGTCGACCGCATGGTCCGCGTGACCGGCGACGGCACCCCGGGTGCCCCGGCCGCGGGCCCGGCGCTGACCGGCGGGCGGCTCGCGCTGCCGTACTGGACGAGCAGCGGCCAGCTCGCCCTCGACGTGGACCAGCGCCGGCGAAGGCTCGGTTCCGACACGGCCGGTGCCGCCGCTGCGAACACCGCGCGCGGCGAGCGGTCGCTCCCGCTGCCGTACCTCGCGGCGACCGCGGCCAGTGGCACGGTTCGCCTCGAGGTCACCGTGTCCGCCCTGACCGTGGACGCCGAGATGATCGCCGGTGACGACGGGACGACGGCACGGCTCCGGCTCCCCGCCCGCCTCCCGCTCCCGGACGGACGCCACCCGGTCGCCCTCCCGAAGTCCGACGCCCCCGTCGCATACGCCGTCGTCCGCGACGGCGCCCTGCTGCGGCTCGAGGGCCCGGCCCACGAGGCCGGTACCGGACGCCGGTTCCTCGACGCGGTCGCCGACCACCGCCAGGTCCGGTGGGTAAGGCGACTACTGGACCGATAGGACAGTTGTGGGGCACCGCACGGGCCTGCGGTGCCCCCCGTACGCGCTAGGCGTACGCCGAGATGTCCTTGATCATCGCGAACCCGAGCCCGTACGCACTCATGCCTCTCCCGTACGCCCCCACGTGCACCCCCTCCGGCGTGGAGCCCGCGAGCACCCAGCCGAACTCCGACTCCCGGTAGTGGAAGGGCGCGGGCACCCCGTCCACCGGCAGGGACAGCGTGGACCAGTCGGCTCCTTCGAGGTCGTCCGCCAGGACCCAGGCCGTCTCGGTCTGCTGGTCCAGCCAGTCGTCCCGCAGGGAGTGGTCCATCTGGCCGGGCCAGGTGAACGACAGCAACCCCACCCCGGCCAACCAGGCGGCGGAGGAGACGGACGTGGCCTCCAGCAGCCCCGTGCCGTCCGCGCTCCTGCGGGAGGGGTTCGCGGCGACGGTCACGACCACCGCGAACTTCTCCTTCGGCTCCGCCGTGGAGCCCACCTCGTTCTTCACCGAGGGCTCGTCACCGTGCCCGATCGACCCGTGCTCGACGGCTCCGTCGGCCGACGTGCCGACCTGCATCAGCCAGCGCGGTCCCGTGAAGGCCTCGTCGAGGCCGTACCAGGGGAAGGGCGCCTGAAGGTAGCCGTCGACCGTGCGCCGGGCGGAGGAAACCTGCTGGCCACCCTCCGCGGCCGGCGCCTGCGCGACCGTCCCACTCGTCGTCTCCATGTGCCGGACGCCTCCTACTAGCTCTCGTCGGACCGGACCGGCCCGCCCCCCTTCGGGCGGCGTCGCTGGTTCGCGTACGGCCCGCACAACAACTCGGCAGCATAGCCACACCGCTCCGAGCTGCCGGGAAACCGCCCGGCGCGCGGGGCACACGGGGGGTGCGTTCAGGCCGTACGAGGTGAGAGCAGGGTATGAAACACATCACGTACGACGGGAAAAGGCGCCCGCGAGCCGAACTGCTCGTCAGGCGCCTTCCGGTGGGGCGTACGGCTCAGGTGGCGTCCGCGTCGAAGGGCGGGCGGTTGTCCTCGCCGGGCTCCTCGGGCTTCTTGGTCATGTCGATCCGGCCACCGGAGGAAGACTGCGCGGGGGTGTCCGTGCTGTGCACCGCGTCGGTGACCTCGGCCATCTCCTTCTTGAGGTCGAAGCCGTTACGGATTTCCTTGAGCCCCAGCTCGTCGTTGTCCAGCTGCTTGCGGATGAACGTCTTGGGGTTGAGGTCCTCGAACTCGAAGTCCTTGAACTCCGGGCCGAGCTCCGAGCGGATGTCCTGCTTGGCGCTCTCCGAGAACTCGCGGATCTTGCGCACGGTCCGCATGACGTCCTGGATGACCTTCGGAAGCTTGTCCGGACCGAAGACGAGCACGGCGAGGACAACGAGCGTGATCAGCTCGAGCGGTCCTATGTCATTGAACACCTGAAGCTCCTTGCGATGTCCTCGGTCCTCGGCCCTCGGTGGTCTGTGCGGGTCTTCCGTGGTCCGGGCCGGGTCCACGGTACCTGCCGTTCCCGTACGACCGGTACTGTCCCGAGGGCTCCGAGTGCGGGCGGGTGGGCGGTTTTCCGGGTTGTTTGCCTTGTGGAGCGAGCTTTGGGGGCGTGACTGTGAGGTTTCTGTCGATCGGCCCTCTGCCGGTTCTCTGTCGATTCTCTTAGGCACCGTCCGAGGATCCGAGGACCAACGAGACGTACTTTTCCCTGCCGTCGCGCTTCAGGGTGAGCTCCAGGCGGTCTCCGGGGCGGTGCGCGCGGGCCTTCACGATGAGTTCGTCGCCGGAGTGGATACGGCGGCCGTCCACCTCGGTGATGACATCGCCCGCCTCGAGCCCGGCCCTGTCGCCCGGGCCGCCCTCGGTCACGGCGGGGCCGCCGTCACTGCTCTTCGTCCCGACGCGGGCCCCGTCGCCGGTGTAGTCCATGTCGAGGGTGACGCCGATGACGGGGTGGGTCGCCTTGCCCCTGTTGATCAGTTCTTCGGCGACCCGCTTGGCCTGGTTGACGGGGATCGCGAAGCCAAGACCTATCGAGCCGGCCTGTCCGGTCCCAAAACCGGATCCGTCGTCGGCGGAACGGATGGCGGAGTTGATGCCGACGACCCGGGCCCGGGAGTCGAGGAGCGGGCCGCCGGAGTTGCCGGGGTTGATGGGGGCGTCGGTCTGCAAGGCGTCGACGTACGAGACATCAGTGCCGCCCCCGCTCTCGCCTCCGGCCGTGATGGGCCGTTCCTTCGCGCTGATGATGCCGGAGGTGACGGTGCCCTCCAGGTCGAAGGGGGCGCCGATGGCGACGACAGGGTCGCCTACCTGGACGTTGTCGGAGTTGCCGAGGGTCATGGGCTTCAGCCCTCTGACATCGCTCACCTCGACGACGGCGAGGTCGTACCCGCTGTCCCGCCCCACGACGGCGGCCTTGGCGGTGTCCCCGCTGTGAAAGGTCACCGATATCTCGCCGTCGGTCCCGGCCGGCTCCACGACGTGGTTGTTGGTCAGGATGTGTCCGCGCTCGTCCAGCACGAAGCCGGTACCGGTACCGGACTCCTCGGCCCCGCTCACATGCAGGGTCACGACGCCGGGCAGGGCCCGGGCGGCGATCCCGGCGACGCTGTCGGGAGCCCGCCCTCTGGGCTCCGCCGCGGCCTGCGGCAACTCCACGACGTCGCCTCCCCCACCATGGCGCTCGAGATACGCCCCTACGACCCCACCGACGCCGCCTGCGACGAGCGCGAGCAGGAGAGCGCCGGCGAGGAGCGCTCGCCGGGTTCGGCGACGCCGGGTGTCCTTGGTGTCCACGGCGGCGCCGGTTTGCTGGAGGGGGGCGGGGACGGGGGCCCAGGGGTCGTAGTTCTGCCAGGGGGTGCGGGTGGAGGTGTCGGGGGTGGGGGGTGGGAAGGGGAGGCCGGAGGGCTGGAGCGGGAGGGGGTTCTCGGGGGCCGGGGCCGATGAGGGCGCCGGTGAGCTGTGGGAAGGCGTTCGGGGTGCTTCCGGCGGGGTGGGCGAGGGCGAGCCGTGCGGCGCGGGCGCGTCATGGTCCTTGGGCGGCCCGGAAGTGCCCGTGCCCCGGGTCACGGGCGTGCCACGGGCGGGCGGTGGAGGCGGTGTGGGTATCGCTGTGCCGTGCGCGGGTGCGGTCGCCGGGTGCTGGACCGGCGGGGCGGGGGCCCAGGGGCCCGGTACGCCGTACGGCGGGGTGCTGGTGGGGTCGGAGACGTGCGCGGGCTCGGGGCGGTCCGTGGGGGGCTCGGCAGGAGCCTGACCGATGGCGTCGACGGGCTCGGTGGACCGGTCGTCGACGGGAGTGTCCGTCGCAGGGACCTCCGTCGGCAGGGCAGCCGCCGGCATCGGCTGCGCCGGCGCGAAGTCCCCCTCCGCGGCGGAGGCGTCCCGCGGGGCCGTGAGTTCGTAGTCACCCTCCGAGTTCGCCCCGGCGAGCGGAGGCCCCCACTCGAAATTGCCCTCGGCCCCCGGCACACCAGCCACCGCATCGGCCACCGCCCCCGCAGAAGCCCCCAGCCCAGAGACGTCCCGGATCGTTGACACGTCTGTCCCCGGACCAGCAATCCGATCCCCCGAAGCCCCGAGCTCAGAGTCCCCCTCAGCCCTCGGCACACCAGCCCCGGCTCCAACGGCCGCATCCCCGCGAGCCGCAAGCTCGAAGTCGCCCTCGGCCCCCGGCACAACAGACCCAGGCACCCCATCCTCCGGAGCCCTCAGCACGAAGTCGTCGTCGGATCGTGTCCTTGCAGGTGTCGGAGTGTCGCTCTCGCCCGGCCCGGAAACCCCCCGTGGCCTGGGTCGGCTCCACCATTTCGCCTTCGTGGACTTCCCCTGGTCCATGCTCTCCCCACAGCTGACCGGCCGCCGTGCGCGGCACGTCGACCTACCTTTGACATCCTCCCCCTCCTGAAAGAGGGGGATTCCAACCTAGGTGGGTTGAGGTTCACGGGCGCTCGAACGGCGGGTGGCCGTTGTCACCCCTCCGGCACCGGCTGATCGCCGGGGGCGGGGGATCCCGCCCTGTCCTGCCGCGACGTTGATGCTTGCGTTCTCGTCGGCGTTGCAGGTGAACCCGCAGGATACGCAGACGAAGTCGGCTTGGCTCTTGCGCGACTTCTTCTCGATCCATCCGCAGGCGCTGCACCGCAGACTCGTATAGGGGGCGGGAACGTCCTCGACCCGGCCGGGGGCCTTGTGCTCGGTCCGCCGGCGCAGCAGGCCCCAGCCCTGGGCGAGGATGCCCCGGTTCAGCCCGGCCTTCTGTCGAACGTGGGTGCCGGGTTGCTCGAGGGTTCCCTTCGCGGAGCGGGTCATGTTCTTGATGTTCAGCTTCTCGAACCGGATCAGGTCGAAGCTGCCGGCGAACATGGCGCTGGTCTTCTCGCACCAGTCCTTGCGCCGGTTCGCCTCACGGGCCTTGAGCTTGGCGACCTTCGCATACTCGGCGGTCTTCTGTTCACTGCTCTTCGGGGCTCGGGCTGCCCGCCGCTCGTGCTTGCGGATCTGCGCTCGCTCCTTCACCGTGAGCTGCGGGCAGTTCAGCTTCCGCCCGTCCGACAGCGCCGCCGTGATGGTCACGCCCCGGTCGATTCCGATGACCTCGCCGGTGCCTGGCGCGGGAGTCGACTCGGGGATGACCGCGAATGCCGCGTGCCACTGACCGTTGCGGTAGGTGACACGGAACGTCTTCGCGGCGGGTAGCTGCGCGCCCTTGCCCTTGGCGCTGAGGCGGAAGCGGACCCAGCCACAGCCGGGCACCTTGACCTGCGCCCAGCGCCGGTTGAGCTGGTGCACGACCACCGACCGGCCCATGACCTGCCGGCCGGTCTTCTGGTTCAGCTTCGCTCTGCCGTCCGGTTCGTACTCGGGTACGCGGTCGGTGCCGATGACGCGGAAGCCCTCGTGCTGGTACTTCTTGCGCCAGGTCGGCTCACCTATGCCGGAAGTGAAGCGGGAGTTCTTGGCCTTGGCGAAGTCGTTGAGGGCCTGCTGCTGCACGTCCGCGTTCCCGGCGGCCAGCCACTCGTTTTCCCTTCGGGCTTCGGTGAGCTGGCGGCATTGCTCCGCGAAACCGGGTGCGGACTTCCGGCCCGGCTTCCAGTGCGCGTGCTGCTCGACAGCGAGGTTCCAGACGTATCGGGCGTGCGCACAGTGCATCAGCATCTGCTCCGCCTGCGCGGGCGTCGGGTACATCCGGAAACGTGACATGCCGCCACGGTAGCGGCACAATGACGGCATGATCAAGTTTACGCTGCGCATCCCGGAAGACCTCCATGAGCGGCTGACCGCTCAGGCCACTGCCGACCGACGGTCCCTCAACTCTGAGCTGCTGCACCTGCTTGAGGTCGGCCTCAACACCGTGTCTCCCGAGACGCCGAATCGCCCTGCAGGCAATTCGGCTTCCCCTGCCCCGCTACGCGGGAGCGGGCATGCACCCCGGCCCTGAAGGACTGGGGTGCATGCCCGGAAAGAGAGGCGGATTCAACCAGGGTTCACGCGCCGCGGAGCAGGGCGCCGGTCAGCGGGAGGTGCTGGGAGGCGTGGGCGCGGACATCGTGTGGGGGACGGGCGCGGCGGGGAGGCCGGCGGCGGAGAGGTCCGGGGTCGCGGACCAGGACGTCAGGGTGAGCGGCGGGGTGGTACTGAGCGGACGTATGAGAGGGGACATGGCGGCGGCACCGGCGAGCACGGGCGCCGTGAGGGTGTGCAGGGCCGCCTCCTTGACCTGGGCGGGGACGCCCGGCAGCAGCGGCGCGGACGCCTCGGTCGGGGAGACCGGGGTGTCGCCGAGCATCCGCTGTCCCTGTTCCTGTGCGAGCAACGGACCCACGCCACGCCGCCGTTGGTTCTCCGGCACCGCCGCTCCCGTGCCCGGCGTGCGCGCCGGAGTCACATTGCTGCCGGCCCCGCGGGCGTCGGTGTCGCCCGGCGCCCCCGTGGTGACGCCGCCCAGCGCGATCGCGGCCAGCGACACCGCCCCGGCGGCGACGAACGCGAACCTCATGCCGCGGGAGGCCGAGCGCTCGGCCTCGTGACGGCTGACGTCATGGACGCGGAAGCCCCGGCCCGCGCTGGGCGGGAGCATCGCGGCGGGCGGGCGGGCGTGGACGTAGCCGAACTCGAAGCGCTCCCCACGTCTCACGCCGAAGGCTCCGGCGGCGCCGGGTCGTCCCGACAGTCCTCCGACTCCTCCCCCGCCGAACGGCGAGCTGTCGCCGTCCTCCGGATCACCTCCCGGCAGTCCCTGGAGACGGGCCAGGAAGCTCTCCGAGGGCGGGGGCGGGGCGGCCTCCGCGAAGACGTTCTTCAGGCGGCGCTGGGCGTCCGCCTCCGCCTTGCACTTCGGACAGGTGGCGAGATGCGCGAGAACACGCTCCCGCGTGGCATGACCGAGCTCGCCGTCCACCAGAGCGGCGAGTCGGTCTCCCAGATGCTGTTCCGCGAGGCTCCCCTCGCCGGGTTTGGGCAGTGATCCACTCACGCGGACGCGCCCCCTCCCCCCAAGGCGGGGACCCTGGCCATGAAGGAGCGGCGCTCGGCGCGGGCCTCGGGCGAACGGTGCGCGAGGGCCTTGCGCAGCTGGGAACGGCCGCGGTGGATCCGTGAGCGGACGGTGCCGAGCTTGACGCCCAGGGTCGCGGCGATCTCCTCGTACGACAGTCCTTCGATGTCGCACAGGACGACCGCGGCGCGGAACTCCGGCGCGAGGGTGTCGAGGGCCTGCTGGACGTCCGCGTCGAAGTGGGCGTCGTTGAAGACCTGCTGGGGTGAGGGCTCGCGGCTGGGCAGTCGCTCTGCCGCGTCCTCGCCGAGGGCGTCGAAGCGGATGCGCTGCTTGCGGCGGACCATGTCCAGGAAGAGGTTGGTGGTGATGCGGTGCAGCCAGCCCTCGAAGGTGCCCGGTGTGTACGTGGACAGCGAGCGGAAGACGCGGACAAAGACCTCCTGCGTGAGGTCCTCGGCGTCGTGCTGGTTGCCGGTGAGGCGGTACGCCAGGCGGTAGACGCGGCCGCTGTGCGTGCTGACGATCTCCTCCCAGGTGGGCGGAGTCCACGCCTGCCCGTCCGCGTCGGTGGCGAAGGTCGCGGTCTGGGCGTAGTCGCCGGCGTGGCTGTGGTCAGCAGTGTTGTTCACGGATTTCGGCCTGCCCGCCGATCCGAGGAAGCGCCGCAGCACTCCCCCACGATCTCCAGGCGCGGCCGCACCTCCCCTGTCGGCTCTGGTTGTCTCCAGTGGAGCCCCTACCATAGCCACCTCGCCCGTTAGCTCCGGATAAGCGGTTTTACGAGAATTTGATCTGGGCTGATACCACTCGGTCCCCTGCGTCAGCAGTTGCTCGAGGGCCTGCTCGGCATCGTGATCCAACTGTGTCCCCCCGGGTGCGTCTCCACCCCTCTAAACGCCCGGTCCCATCTGCGGGTTCCCGACGGCAACGGATACAGTCACGCCCAGGCAACCACGGGGCAAGGAGAGGCTCATTACCGGCAACCGGCAGACGAGCTGGGCGTTCGCCGACGCCTATGTCGCCGAGGACGAAACCCTGCGCTGGGCCCGCGACCGGGCCCGTGACGCGGGGCTGCGCTCGGTGTCGCCCGGCACGGGCGCGGCGCTGCGGTTGCTGGCCGCCTCCGTGGACGCCAAGGCCGTCGCCGAGATCGGCACCGGCACCGGTGTCTCCGGCATCCATCTGCTGCACGGCATGCGCCCGGACGGGGTGCTGACCACCGTCGACCCCGAGCCGGAGCACCAGCAGTTCGCCCGCCAGGCCTTCCGCGCCTGTGGCTTCGCCAGCAACCGGGCCCGCTTCATCCCGGGCCGCGCGCTGGACGTCCTGCCCCGCCTCGCCGACGCCGGCTACGACCTCGTCTTCTGCGACGGAGACCGGCAGGAGGTCATGGACTATCTCGCTGAATCGTTGCGCCTGCTGCGTCCGGGGGGACTGGTCGTCTTCGAGGGCGTCTTCGCCAACGGCCGCACGATGGATTCGGGACCGCAGCCCACGGAGGTGCTGCGCCTCAGGGAGCTGCTGCGGACCGTACGCGAGAGCCAGGACCTGATGCCGTCACTGCTGCCGGTGGGTGACGGACTGCTGTGCGCGGTCAAGCGCTGAGCCGGTGAGGGCCGTACGGCCATTCGTGTAAAAGCCCGGGCAAAGCGCTGCCCCGGCACCTCATGAGATGCCGGGGCAGCCGAAAGGGTATGGTCGCTTCCGCTCAGCCGACGACCTTCTTGAGGGCGTCGCCCAGGGCGTCGGCCTCGTCAGGGGTCAGCTCGACGACGAGCCGACCGCCGCCTTCGAGCGGAACGCGCATGACGATGCCCCGCCCCTCCTTGGTCACCTCGAGCGGGCCATCGCCCGTCCGCGGCTTCATGGCCGCCATGCTCGTTCCCCTTCCTGAAACCAGCTCATCGTCAAAGCCGACAGCCCTGGGAGGGCACGCGCGTCAAAATGGGACACGCGCCACCGGCATCGAACACATTGCTTCCAGGCCATTATCCCGCATCTCAGGACCCGATGACCAACATCAGTCGGCATCGCTTGGGCAACGCGCGCGAGCAAAACCACTCAATTCGGCGATGTGGCTGCGATACTCCGCCGCCGCGCCGATGCCGACCGGCCGTGAGCGCTCCGGAATTCTTTGACGCAGGTCACACGTCCGGTCCGGCCCTCGGACGGCGATCTCCGCCATGCTGTCCCTCGGACATCGGATGCAGCGGACACACCGGAGGGGATACGCCATGGCCGACACCGTGCTCTACGAGGTGCACGACGGGCTCGCGACGATCACGCTGAACCGGCCGGAGGCGATGAACGCGCTGAACGTCGCCACGAAGGTCGCCCTGCGGGAGGCCGTGGAGTCGGCGGCCTCGGACGATGCCGTACGGGCCGTGCTGCTCACCGCCGCCGGGGAGCGGGCGTTCTGCGTGGGGCAGGACCTCAAGGAGCACATCGGGCTGCTGATGCAGGGGTCCGACGTCGTGATGAGTACGGTCAAGGAGCACTACAACCCCGTGGTGCGGGCACTGACGGAGATGCGCAAGCCCGTGGTCGCCGGGGTGAACGGGGTCGCGGCCGGGGCCGGCTTCGGGCTCGCGCTGGCCGCGGACTACCGGGTGGTGGCGGACACCGCCGCCTTCAACACGTCCTTCGCGGGAGTCGCGCTGACCGCGGACTCCGGCATCTCGTGGACGCTGCCGCGGGTGGTCGGGCCGGGCAGGGCCGCGGACCTGCTGCTCTTTCCCCGGACCGTCTCGGCGCAGGACGCGTACGAGCTGGGCATCGTGAACCGTCTCGTGCCGTCGACCGAGCTGCCCGCGGAGGCGGAGAAGGTGGCGCGGGCGTTGGCCTCCGGGCCGACGGTGGCGTACGGGGCGATCAAGGAGTCGCTCGCGTACGCGCTGTCGCACTCTCTGGCGGAGACGCTGGAGAAGGAGGACGAGCTACAGGGGCGGGCCGGGGCGTCCGAGGACCACGCGATCGCCGTGCGGGCGTTCGTGAACAAGGAGACGCCGGAGTATCTGGGGCGGTGACCCGCCGTCGCCGGGAGGGCCCCTAAAGGCGTCTCGCCACGCAGGACTCCAGGTGATCGTCGACCAGGCCGCAGGCCTGCATCAGTGCGTACGCCGTCGTCGGCCCCACGAAGCGCAGGCCGCGCTTCTTCAACGCCTTCGACAGGGCTGTCGACTCGGGAGTGACCGCCGGGACGTCTCCCAGGGTCTTGGGGACCGCATGAGAAGCCGGCACGTGGGACCAGATCAGCTCGTCCAGCTCGCCCGGGGCCCATTCGGCCAGCACGCGCGCGTTGGCCATCGTCGCGTCGATCTTGGCGCGGTTGCGGATGATTCCCGGGTCGAGCAGCAGGCGGTCGCGGTCGGCCTCGCCGAACGCGGCCACCTTGGCGATCTCGAAGCCCGCGAAGGCGGCGCGGAAGCCCTCGCGGCGGCGCAGGATCGTGATCCAGGACAGGCCGGACTGGAAGGCCTCCAGGCTGAGGCGTTCGTACAGGGCGTCGTCGCCGTGGACCGGACGCCCCCACTCGTCGTCGTGGTAGGTCACGTAGTCCGGCGTGGACAGGGCCCAGGGGCAGCGCGGCGCGCCGTCCGGTCCGGCCAGGGCAGCGCCGTCGCTCACCGCTGCTCCCCGTGGCCGTGCTCCGGCTTCTCCATGGAGACGTGGGCCGCGGCCCGGGCGCCGGCCAGCGCGGATTCCAGGTCGGCGATCCGCGCGTCCCGCTCGGCGAGCTCCGCGCCGAGGCGGCTGAGCGCGTCGTCGACGTCCGCCATGCGGTAGCCGCGGGCGGTCAGTGGGAAGCGCAGGCTGTCGATGTCCGCGCGGTTCACCGGTCGGTCCGGCGGCAGCGGGTCCTGGAGCCGCTCGGGGGTGACGTCCGGCAGCGGGCCGTCGCTCTCGCCGCCGCCCACCACGGCGAGCGTCACCGCGGCGACCACGACCGCGAGCGCGATGACCAGGAACAAGAACATAACCATCGCTGAGGTCCCCATGGTCCCTGCCGGCGGCCGGCCGCCGGCGTCGAATGTGTCAGGGTCCGATCGTGCCATGCGAGTCTGATAGTTAGGGTCGCAGGCGGCCGCAGACTCCGAACACACAGACGCACGAAGTGAGGTCACAGGCGATGCTCAGGCTGGGCAGGCGTGAATTCGACGCGCACGAGCCGGTGATCATGGCGATCGTGAACCGGACCCCCGACTCCTTCTACGACCAGGGAGCCACGTTCCTCGACGAGCCCGCCCTCGCGCGCGTGGAGCAGGCGGTGGCCGAAGGGGCCGCCATCATCGACGTCGGCGGGGTCAAGGCCGGGCCCGGGGAAGAGGTGTCCGCGACGGAGGAGGCGCGGCGGACCGTCGGCTTCGTGGCGGAGGTGCGGCGGCGGTTCCCCGACGTGATCATCAGCGTCGACACCTGGCGGGCGTCCGTCGGTGAGGCCGTGTGCGAGGCGGGGGCGGATCTGCTCAACGACGCGTGGGGCGGGGTCGATCCGGGGCTCGCCGAGGTCGCGGCGCGGTACCGGGTGGGGCTGGTGTGCACGCACGCGGGGGGCGCCGAGCCGCGTACGCGGCCGCACCGGGTGACGTACGACGACGTCATGGCCGACATTCTGCGGGTGACCGTGGGGCTCGCCGAGCGGGCGGTGGATCTGGGAGTGCCCCGGGAGTCCGTGCTGATCGATCCCGGGCACGATTTCGGGAAGAACACGCGGCACAGTCTCGAGGCGACCCGTCGCCTCGGGGAGATGGTCGGGACGGGGTGGCCCGTGCTGGTGTCCCTGTCCAACAAGGACTTCGTGGGCGAGACCCTGGACAAGCCGGTGAAGGAGCGGGTGGTGGGCACGCTGGCGACCACCGCGGTGTCGGCGTGGCTCGGGGCGCAGGTGTACCGGGTGCACGAGGTCGCCGAGACCCGGCAGGTGCTGGACATGGTGGCGTCGATCGCGGGGCATCGGCCTCCGGCGGTCGCGCGTCGAGGGCTGGCGTAGGGGTTCTTCCTCACCCGCCGCCTCTCGGCCTCTGCTCCTCACATGCCGGAGGGGCTGATTTTCCAGCCCCTCCCGTGTTCCGGGCCCACAGGGGCTACCGGCCCGCCTCCTTGGACACCAATGCCACCGCCTCGTCCACGTCGTCCGTCACGTGGAACAGCAGCAGGTCCTTCTCCGACGCCTTGCCCTGGGCGATCAGGGTGTTCTTGAGCCAGTCGACCAGTCCGCCCCAGTACTCGCTGCCGAAGAGCACGATCGGGAAGCGGGTGACCTTCTGGGTCTGGACCAGCGTCAACGCCTCGAACAGCTCGTCCAGGGTGCCGAGTCCGCCCGGCAGGACCACGAAACCCTGCGCGTACTTCACGAACATCATCTTGCGGACGAAGAAGTAGCGGAAGTTGAGGCCGATGTCGACGTAGGGGTTGAGCCCCTGCTCGAACGGGAGCTCGATGCCGAGGCCGACGGAGGTGCCGTCCGCCTCGCAGGCACCCTTGTTGGCCGCCTCCATGGCGCCGGGGCCGCCGCCGGTGATGACGGCGAAGCCGGCCTCCACCAGGCCCCGGCCGAGCCGCACGCCCGCCTCGTACTCCGGAGAGTCCGCAGGCGTGCGCGCGGAGCCGAACACGCTGATGGCGGGCGGGAGTTCGGCGAGCGTGCCGAAGCCCTCGATGAACTCCGACTGGATGCGCAGAACGCGCCAGGGGTCGGTGTGGACCCAGTCCGAGGGACCGCCGGCGTCCAGCAGGCGCTGGTCGGTCGTGCTCGCCGTGACCTGTCCCCGCCTGCGGAGGACAGGTCCCAGGCGCTGCTCCTCCGGCGGCTGCTTCTTGCCCTCGGGGTTCCCGGTAGCCATGTGCGCTCCCTCCGCTTGCCTGGTCTTTCCATCTCAGCGTAGATCTACGCGGGTTACGGAGGGGGGACGTACGCGTGTCCGCCATGAAGCGCCACCGGGCGGAACCCGGCGAGACGCGTCTCCTACGACGTCAGCCATCCCCTCAGCTTCTCCTCCGCCTCCGGGATCAGCGACACCTTCACCCGCTCGTCCACCTTGTGCGCGAGCAGCGGCTGACCGGGGCTGTAGTTCACCGCGGGCACGCCGAGCGCGCTGAAGCGGGACACGTCCGTCCAGCCGAACTTGGGGCGGGCGACGCCCCCGACCGCCGCCATGAACGCCTGGGCGACGGGGTGGGTGAGACCCGGACGGGCGCCGCCGGTGTGGTCGTCGACGGTGAACTCGTCGACCCCGCAGTCCGCGAAGAAGTCCCGCACGAAGGCCTCCGCCTCGGCCTCGCTGCGGTCCGGGGCGTAACGGAAGTTGACCGTCAGCGTGCAGGAGTCGGGGATGACGTTCGTGGCCACACCGCCCTCCACCCGCACCGCGTTGAGACCCTCGTGGAACTCGAGCCCGTCCACCACCGGCTTGCGCGGCTCGTAGGCCGCCAGCTTCGCGAGGGCGGGCGCGGCCTTGTGGATCGCGTTGGAGCCCATCCACGCGCGCGCTGAGTGCGCACGCTCTCCCTTGAACGTCAGCAGCACCCGCAGAGTTCCCTGGCAGCCGCCCTCGACCTGGTTGTCCGTCGGCTCCAGGAGAACCGCGAAGTCGCCCTCCAGCCACTCCGGGTGGGCCTCAGCCACATGTCCCAGGCCGTTGAGGTGTGCCGCGACCTCTTCGTTGTCGTAGAAGATGAAGGTGAGGTCGCGGTTGGGCTCGGTGACCGTCGCCGCGATCCGCAGCTGGACCGCGACCCCGGACTTCATGTCGCAGGTGCCGCAACCCCACAGGTAGCCCTCGTCGTCGAGCCGGGAGGGGACGTTGCCCGCGATGGGGACCGTGTCGATGTGGCCGGCGAGGATGACGCGTTCCGGACGGCCGAGGTTCGTGCGGGCGACGACGTTGTTGCCGTGGCGGTCGACCGTCAGGTGCGGCAGGGCGCGCAGGGCGGTCTCGATCGCGTCCGCCAGAGGCTTCTCGGTGCCGCTCTCGGAGGGGAAGTCGACGAGCTGCGCCGTGAGCTGAGCTGCGTCCAGCGAAAGGTCAAGAGGGGTGTCGGCCATGCTCCCGACCCTAACGCCCCGCTGTCCGCGCCCACTGTCCACATCCGGCCCGGACGTCTCGGTACTCTCCAGCTATCTTGTCCGGATGCCAGAGCCGTTGCCCCCTACCCGCAAGCGCCGTGGCCGCCTCCTCCGCTTCATGGCGGCCCTCGTGGTCCTGTGCGCGGTCGCCGGTTACCTCGTGGTGCAGTACCTCACCGGAGGCACCGACGGGCCGACCTGCAGAGTGGCCTCGGGCAGGGCGGGCGGAGCGTCGTACGAGTTCACGCCCGAGCAGGCGGTGAACGCGGCGACGATCACCGCCGTCGGCACCGGGCGCGGGCTGCCGGAGCGGGCCGTGGCGATCGCACTCGCCACCGCGCTCCAGGAGTCGGGGCTGCGCAACATCCAGCACGGCGACCGCGACTCGCTCGGGCTGTTCCAGCAGCGGCCCTCACAGGGCTGGGGCACCCCGCGGGAGATCCTGGACCCGACGTACGCGGCGGGCGAGTTCTACAAGCACCTGGTCAAGGTGCGGGGCTACCAGGACCTCCCGCTGACCGTCGCCGCCCAGCGCGTGCAGCGCAGCGGCTATCCGGAGGCGTACGCCAAGCACGAGCCGGACGCCACAGTGCTCGCCGCCGCCCTGACCGGCACGTCCGCGGCCACCCTGACCTGTGACGGGCGCCAGGACTTCACACAGGCCGCCCAGGCCACCGCCACGGGCCCGGACGCGGTGCGGTCTGCTCTTGTGCGGGACTTCGGGCGGGACGCGCTGGAGACGACCGCCGCGGAGGTGGGCGGCAAGGCCTCGCCGAGCCCGGCCCCCACCCCGGGCGACGGGCGCACCGTGACCCTGCCCGTACGGGGGGACACCGGCCCGGGTTCCGACCGCAGCCTCAGGGAACGCGGCTGGCAGCTCGCCCACTGGGCCGTCGCCAACTCCTCCGCGCTGCGCATCGAGCGCGTCTCGTACGCGGGGCGCCAGTGGACGGCCGGGAACACGGACAGCAAGTGGCGTACGACGGCCGGCGAAGGCGGCTCGGGCTCGGTGCGGATAGTGACGGCACGGTAGTTCGGAAGATCACCTGGAAGGGTCGCATCCACCCGCCGTCGGAGCGGGTGTGAGCAGGTTTTCGTCACGTCACCCCCGTATCCGCAAGAACCCTTGAGCTCAAAGGGCTGCAACGATTCGGCAGACTTTCAGACCGGAAGCCTTTTGCCCGTTTTTATCCGTAGGTGATAATGCGACGCATTGCCAACTCTTTACGTTGGCCCTCCGCAACCTTCGTCGGCTTCGAGCGGTAATCACGGCGTCCAAGCAACATTTCCTCCGTCGAAGGAGCAACATGTCCCTCCCCCTGACCCGCAGGATCGCCCGTGCCGCGCTGCTCGTCGCTGCGGGAGCGGCAGCCGGGGTCGGTGCGGCCGGCGCCGCCAGTGCGGCCCCCGCGCAGCCGCTGGCCGCCCCGAACGTCGGTGGGCTGACCGCTCTGGACGGGGCGAACGTCGGCAACACGGTGGACGGCGCGGCGCAGAACCTGGCCGGGACCGCGGCCAAGACCGGTGGCAAGGCGGTCGAGAAGGCGGTGCCGGCCACCGGCAAGGCCGTGAAGAAGGTGGCACCGGTCGCGCAGAAGTCGGCGGGCGAGGCCGCCGGTTCCGCCGAGGACCTCGTCGGGCAGACCACGTCCACCGCGACGAAGGGCGGCCTGCCGGCCGGCTCCCTCACCAAGGGCGGCGTGCCGACGGCCGGCACCCTGCCGGTGAAGGACCTTCCGCTCGGCTAGTACCTCGCGCAGACGGCGAAGGGGCTCGGGAACACCATCCCGGGCCCCTTCGCCGTCTGCCTGCACCTACGCCAGGCGCTCGACCGCCGCCCGCACCCGCTCGTCCGTCGCCGTCAGAGCGACGCGTACGAACTTCTCGCCCGCCTCGCCGTAGAAGTCACCCGGGGCCACGAGGATGCCCCGGTCGGCCAGGTGGGCGACCGTCGACCAGCAGGACTCGTCCCGCGTGGCCCAGAGGTAGAGGCTGGCCTCACTGTGCTCGATGCGGAAGCCGTGGGACTGAAGTGCCTCGCGCAGCAGGGTGCGGCGGGCCAGGTAGCGCTCGCGCTGTTCGTGGACGTGGGTGTCGTCGCCCAGGGCCGCCACGACCGCGGCCTGGGTCGGCGCGGGGGTCATCATGCCGCCGTGCTTGCGGATCTCCAGGAGGGGCGCCAGGACGGCCGGGTCGCCCGCCAGGAAGGCCGCGCGGTAGCCCGCGAGGTTGGAACGCTTCGACAGCGAGTGCACGGCCACGAGGCCGTCGTAGGAGCCGCCGTTGACATCCGGGTGCAGGACCGAGACCGGGTCGGCCTCCCAGCCGAGCTCCAGGTAGCACTCGTCGGAGAAGATCAGGACGCCGTGGGACCGGGCCCAGGCGACGATCCTCGTCAGCTCCTCCTTCGACAGCACCTTGCCGGTCGGGTTCGACGGGGAGTTGAGCCACAGGAGCTTCAGGCCCGCCGGGTCCAGCTCGGTGGGGTCGTCGTAGACCTCGTGATCGGCGCGGGCGAGGCGCGCGCCGACCTCGTACGTCGGGTAGGCCAGGCGCGGGTACGCGACCCGGTCGCCGGGGCCGAGGCCCAGCTGGGTGGGGAGCCAGGCGACGAGTTCCTTGGAGCCGACGATCGGCAGGACGTGGCGGTGGGTGACCTCGCGGGCGCCCAGGCGCCGCTCGACCCAGCCGGTGAGCGCGTCACGCAGCGCCGGGGTGCCCCAGACCGTCGGGTAGCCCGGGGAGTCCGCCGCGTCGATCAGGGCCTTCTGGACGAGATCGGGGACCGGGTCGACGGGGGTGCCGACCGACAGGTCGACGATGCCTCCGGGGTGCGCGGCCGCCGTCTTCTTGTACGGCTCCAGCTTGTCCCAGGGGAAGGTGGGAAGACGGTCGGAGACTGCGGACACGGCTTTCGGGCTCACTTTCGGGTCGTACGGCAAACGCCTCGGCCCCGCACGGCCGCGATCAGGCCGTACGGGACCGAGGCGGCACGAAGTGCGGACCGCCGGTGCGGATGACTAGGCCTGCGGCGGCAGCGCGGCGATGAACGGGTGGTCCCGCTCGATCAGACCCAGCTTGCTGGCGCCGCCGGGCGAGCCGAGCTCGTCGAAGAACTCGACGTTCGCCTTGTAGTAGTCCTTCCACTCGTCCGGAGTGTCGTCCTCGTAGAAGATCGCCTCGACCGGGCAGACCGGCTCACAGGCACCACAGTCGACGCATTCGTCCGGGTGGATGTACAAGGACCGGGAGCCCTCGTAGATGCAGTCGACCGGGCACTCCTCGATGCAGGCCTTGTCCTTCACGTCGACACAAGGCTGCGCGATGACGTAGGTCACGCTGTCGTTCCTCCTCCATAGGGCGCTGGCGGGCCTCCTCAGGCTCCGCCGCCTCGCGCGCGGGAGCGCGGCGTCGTCGATGCCCGCCCCTAGTATCTCCGTTCTTGGGCATGATCCGAACAGGAGGGGTGAACTGACCTGTGGAAATCTCCGCCGCGGGGCGTCTCGTCGTCCGTATCTCCGCAGCTGACGTGGGCAAACGGGTATCCGTGCGGCGCCTGGACGAAACCGGCGGCGCGCGGCAGAACTTCACCGACACGGTGGGTGTTCTCACATCATGGGACGACGGTGTGCTGATGATCACGCGCCGGGACGGCGAGCGCGTCCGCATTCCGGAATCCGCGCTGGTGGCGGGCAAGGTCGTGCCCGCCGAGCCGGCCCGCCGCCGGGGCCCGGCCGCCTCGTACGAGGAACTGGCCCGGATCGCGGCGCGCGGCTGGCGGCCGGTGGAGAGCGAGCGGCTGGGCGAGTGGGAGTTGCGTGCCGCCTCCGGGTTCACCCGCCGCGCCAACTCCGTCCTCCCGCTCGGCGACCCCGGCCTGCCGCTCGACGAGGCCCTGACCGCCGTACGACGGTGGTACGGCGGCCGTGGTCTGCCGGCGTACATACAGACCGCGACCGGCGCCGCGGGCACCCAGGAGGCGCTGTGCGCGGAGCTGGAGGCACGGGGGTGGACGCGGGAGGTGACGGCGGAGTTGTGGACCGGGGCGCTGGCGCCGGTCGCCGACCGGGAGACCTCGGGTGTCGTGCTGTCCCGGGAGGCCGACGCGGACTGGCTGGCCCGCTATCAGCGCAAGGGGGTGAGCGAGGTGGCGCTGCGGGTACTGAAGAGCGGGCCGTCGGTGTGGTTCGCCACCGTCCCCGGTGAGGACGCGCCGGCCGCGATCGGGCGGTGTGTCGTCGACGGACGGTGGGCCGGGTTCGCCGCGGTCGAGGTGGATCCTTCGCTACGGCGACGGGGGCTGGCCTCCACCGTGATGGCGGCGCTGGCCCGGCGGGCGCTCGACGAGGGGGCGTCGGCCGCGTGGCTCCAGGTCGAGTCGGACAACGCCGGTGCGCGGGCCCTCTACGACGGCATGGGGTTCGCCGCGCACCACGCCTACCACCACTACCGCGAGCCGGACGTCTCCGGCGAGGCGCGGTAGTAGCGATCGCCGTGAAAGGGCACGAGCCAGCTATGCGTCCCCCGTTTCCGCCCCCGCCCGAACGTTCCGCCGAGCTCCGGAGGCGGTTCGCCGAAGAGGCGCGGTCCGAGCGGCCGGATCTGTCCACGCTGTGTCTGCTCGTCGGGGCGCAGGCGGACAGGGCACTCGACGAGACCGGCGTCGACGCGGCCCAGATCGAACTCGACCGGCTGGCCGGACAGTTGCCGTTCCGGCCCGGGGGCCCGCGGTCGTGGGCGGTGTCGTTGCGGGAGGTGCTGGGCGACCGATGCGGGTTCCGGGGAACGCCGGTCGACTACCAGCGGCTGGAGTCCTCGCTGCTGCACGAGGTGCTACGGCGGCGCAGGGGCCTGCCGATCCTGCTGTCCGTGGTGTGGATGGAGGTGGCCCGGCGGGCGGGGGCTCCGGTGTACGGGGTGGCGCTGCCGGGGCATTTCGTGGTCGGGTTCGGGCCGCCGGAGGAGCAGGTGCTGGCCGATCCGTTCGACGGGGGGCGGGTGCTGAGCGGCGGCGACGCCGAGTTGCTGGTCGCCGGGGCGACGGGGACTCCGCTGGATCCGTCGATGCTGAGTCCGGCGGATCCGCTGAACGTCGTACAGCGGATCCTGAACAACGTCCGGGCCTGGGCCGCGGCCAGGCCCGAACGGTCGGACGTGGCCCTGTGGGCCGTGGAGCTGTCGCTGCTGTTGCCGTCCCACCCGGCCCGACTGCGGTACGAGCGGGCCCAGTTGCTCGTCCAGCGGGGGGACTTCGTACAGGGAGCCATCGAGTTGGACGCGTACGCCGAGGTGGTGGCGGCCGTCGACGAGCCGGCGGCGGCGCGCGTGCGGCAGCAGGCTCACGCCGCACGCGCGATGTTGAACTGAGGGCGTTACAGCCAGCCCTTCTCCCTCGCGATCCGGACTGCCTCCGCCCTGTTCCGTACCGCCAGCTTCTGGATGGCCGTGGAGAGGTAGTTGCGGACCGTGCCCTGGGACAGGTGCAGGGTCTGCGCCAACTCCGCGTTCGTGGAGCCGTCGGCCGCCGCTCTGAGCACCTCTCGTTCTCTGTCCGTCAGCGGGTTCGCGCCCTCTGCCAGCGCCGCTGCCGCCAGGGTGGGGTCGATGACCCGCTCCCCCGCCAGTACCTTGCGCACCGCCTGAGCCAGTTGGGAGGCGGGGGCGTCCTTGACGAGGAAGGCGTCGGCGCCGGATTCCATCGCGCTGCGGAGATAGCCGGGGCGGCCGAAGGTCGTGAGGATCACGAGCTTCACCGACGGGAGTTCTTTGTGGAGTTGAGCCGCCGCCTCTATGCCCGTCGCGCCCGGCATCTCGATGTCCATGAGGGCCACGTCGATGTCGTGGGCGCGGGCCGCCGCCAGGACCTCGTCGCCGCGGGCCACTTGGGCCACGACCTCGATGTCGTCCTCCAGGCCGAGCAGGGCGGCCAGGGCCTCGCGGACCATCGACTGGTCCTCGGCGAGCAGGACTTTGATCGTGCGGCTCGTCATGAGGCGGATCCTACGTCGGCCGCGGAACCGGCGGGCACCCGGGCGACCAGGCGGAAGCCGTGCCGGGTGCCGGTGGCCTCCAGGGTGCCGCCGGCCTTCTCCAGTCGCTCGGTGAGACCGGTCAGGCCGTTGCCCGGACCGTTGCCCGCGCCGCCCGCGCCGTCGTCCTCCACGGTGAGTTCGATCTTCGGCCCGTCGAGGGTCTGGCGGTGCCGCAGCTCCACGGTGCAGCCGCGGGCGCCGCTGTGCCGTACGACGTTGGTGACCGCCTCGCGCAGCGCCCAGGCCAGGGCCGACTCGCTCTCCTCGGGGACGCCGGTGAGGTCGGGTTCGGCGGGCAGCGCGGCGGTGACTCCGGCGGCCGTCAACGCGACCTGGGCGCCCGCGAGTTCCGCGGCCAGGCGAGCGCGCCGGTAGCCGGTGACCGCCTCGCGGACGTCCACCAGGGCCTGGCGGCTGACCTGTTCGATGTCGGCGACCTGCTGGGCCGCCTTGTCGGGGTGGGCGGGGAGCATCCGGCCCGCGAGCTCGCTCTTCAGGGTGATGAGGGACAGGGAGTGGCCGAGCAGGTCGTGCAGGTCCCGGGCGAGGCGCAGACGCTCCTCGTTGGCGGCGAGTTGGGCGACCGTGGCGCGGGCCTGACGCAACTGGACGGTGGTCCGCACGAGTTGGCGTACGCCGGTCATCGCGAACCCGATGAGCAGGACCAGGAGGAGCAGGTCGAACGCCTCGTCCTCGCCGACGTGCAGGCCGACGAGCATCATCGCGCCGGCGGTCAGCGGGATCGTCCAGTACGCCGCCCGCAGCGGGAGCGTGGCGCCGCAGGCGACCGAGACGTAGACGAAGAGGCCGAGCCAGTGCCGGCCGAGGGTGAGGCTCAGCAGGACCGCGAGGACGCCGAGGGCGCCGATCAGGGCACCGACCCATCGGGGAGGCAGCGCCGACCTGATCATGTTCCGGAACACCAGGGTCAGGTAGATCCCGACGAAGGCGGCCAGGCCCAGCCAGCCGGCCACCGTGCCACCGGTGGTGTGGCCGCCGGAGGCGAGGTCGGTGACCGGCGAGCTGAGGAAAACGAGCCACACGCCGATCCACAGCACCTTGGGGAGCAGGTCACGCCGGCGGCTGGGTGACTCCCCCAGCCGCATCAACGGGAGCTCCTCGATCGCGCGGCCTTCCTTCATGGCGCTCACGCCTTCAGGGTGTCCTTCCGGTACAGCCAGGCCGCGCCGCCCGCGAACAGGGCGAAGGACACGGCGAGGACGGCGATGTCCTGTACGTGCGGGGCGCGGCTCTGTTCGATGGCCTGCCCGAGGGCAGCGTACGCGTGGGTGGGCAGCCACTCGGCGATGTCCTGGAGCCACTGCGGGAAGGTCGTCGTCGGCATCCACAGACCGCCCAGCATCGACAGCCCGAAGTAGGTGATCATCGTGATCGGGCGGACCGCGTCGCCGGTGGCGAGGTATCCGATGGCCACGCCGAGCGCGGCGAAGACGAGGCTTCCGGCCCAGATCGCACCGGTGAGTGCGAGCCACTGCCAGGCGTCCAGGCGTACGTCCTTCACGGTCGCGGCGACGACGAACACGACCACGATCGAGGGCAGGCTCACCACGGCCGCACTCGCCGTCTTCGCGAACACGTAGCCGCGTCCCGGCAGCGGGGTCAGCCTCAACTGCCGTACCCAGCCGCCCTCGCGCTCCTTGGCGATGCGCTCGCTGTTGCCCATCAGGACGGCGGTCAGGGCACCGAAGGAGGCCATCGAGACCATCATGTAGGTCGGCAGGGTCAGGCCCGTGCCGTCGACCTTCGACGTGCTGTCGGCGTTGCCCGCGATGATCAGGAACAGCAACGACGGGTACATCACCGAGAAGAACAGGAACTTGCGGTTGCGCAGGGCGCGGGTGAGTTCCAGCTTGATGAGGCTGTTCACTTCGACTTCGCCTCCTCGGCGGCGGTGATCGCGACGAAGGCCTGCTCCAGGCCGAGCCCGGCGACTTCGAGATTGCGGGGGTAGACGCCGAGGCCGTAGAGGGCGTGGACGGTCGCGTCGGCGTCGGTGGACTGGATGCGGATCGTCTGGCCGCTGCCCGCGGCGGAGCCGCTTTTCGACACAGTGACGGAGGTGAGGAACGGCAGACCGCGCAGGGGCGCCTCGTCGATCCTGCCCTCCAGGTCGAAGGCGATCCTGCGGGCGCCCGCCTTCGCCTTTATCTCGGCGGCCGTGCCGTCGGCGAGGAGCCGGCCGCGGTGCAGGACGAGAACGCGGTCGGCGATGGCGTCGGCCTCTTCGAGGTAGTGGGTGGCGAAGAGGACCGTACGGCCCTGGTCGGCCTGTTCGCGCATGGTGGCCCAGAAGGCCTGGCGGGTGGTGACGTCCATGCCGGTCGTGGGTTCGTCGAGGACGATCAGGTCGCTGTCGCCCGCGGTCGCGAGGGCGAAGCGGACGCGCTGGGCCTGGCCGCCGGAGAGCTTGTTGACCTTGCGGTCGGCGATCCGGGCGATGCCGGCGCGGGCGAGGACGTCGTTCGCCTGGTACGGCTTGGGATGCAGGTCGCAGGCGAGCCGTACCAGCTCGGCGACCGTGACCTCGTCCATCAGCCCGCCGCTCTGCAGCATCGCGCCCACGCGTCCGGCGACGATCGCCTCACGCGGGGTGGTGCCGAAGAGCCGGACGCTGCCGCTGTCGGGCTGCTTGAGGCCGAGCAGCAGGTCGAGGGAGGTCGACTTGCCGGCGCCGTTGGGGCCGAGCAGCGCCACGGTCTCCCCCGGCCGCAGGGTCAGGGTCAGTCCGTCCACGGCGCGTACCTCGCCGTACGCCTTGCTCACCTGGTCGAAGGCGACCACCGGGGCTGTCGTTGTCATACGGCCATGGTGGCTTCGCGGGTGCGGCCGCGGGCAGTGTCGGCCGTCCGGAGTGCCGCATGACAGATGTCATGTCGGGCGGCACCACTCCGCGCGGGTCAGCATGGTGGTCCGGAGAAAAATGGTGGCATGAGCGCGCCAAAGTGGTTACGTTGATCGCCGCTCGGTCCGACCCGCCGGGTACCACCACCACAGGGGGAACTGTGATGCGCAAATTCCTTGCCGGCGCCGCCACGACCATCGTCGCCGTCGCCGGCCTCGCCTTCGCCGCCCCGGCGCAGGCGGCATCCTCGGACGCCGAATCGGTCCAGGCGATCAACTGCCATGCGAAGGAGAGCGTACGGATCCGGCAGTCGAAGTCGACCGGCTCGACCGCCCTCGGGCTCTTCCCCAAGGGTGCGGGAGCGGAGTGCGGCGGAGCCTCGGAGGGCGGAACCTTCACCGCCTGCGGCTACACCGACGGATTCTTCTGGATCGCGATCAACTACCAGGGCATCAAGGGCTACGTGGCCCTGTACTGCATCACGCGTCCGTGACCGCGTGAGCCCGTGAAGGCCCGTCCTCCGGGACGGGCCTTCACGCGTTGTCAGCTCGGGTTGGTGTCGATGACCGCGGTGCGCTCCGCCGTCGTCTTGCCGCGCAGGGCCTTGCCCAGCGCGGAGGCCACGTCCTGCGGCAAGACGTCACGCTTCCCGCTCGCGCCATTGATCTGCACGCCGTCGAAGGTGTTGCCGTACGCCGCCTTGAGCGCCTCGAGGTTGTACGTCTCCACGAGCTTGCCGTCGACGGCCTTGAAGCCGAGGATCTTCGGCAGGGACAGGGCGCCGAAGGGGATGCTGTGCACCGCGTCGGTCTCCACGATGACGTTCTCGGACATCGCCGGCTCGGCGAACTCCTTCATCACCCGGTCGACCTCGGCGTTCGAGATCGTCGGCTGCTTGGTGGTCGTCGGGAGCGACACCGCGGGAGCCGTGCCGGTCTCCACCTGGGTGCGGTACGCGTCCTCGACCGCGGTGGTCGACCTGGCCACGTCGATGCCCTTGCCAACCTTGCCGTAGACGGCGACGGCCTTGCCGTTCTGGAACTTGATCGTGCCGTCGGTCGCCGAGCCTGCGCCGCCCGAGGCGTCCTCCAGGGCGGCCTGGAGCTTCTCCTCGTCGACCGGCATGACCGGGTCGACGACCCGGTGCTTGCCGAAGAGGGAGCCGATGACGGACACCGGGTTGTAGTCGCTCTTCGCGGCCGCGGCGACCGTGGCCTGATCGTCGAGCTGGAGCCCCGCCTGGTCCGGCTTGAGTGAGACGGTGTCGCCGCCGACCGACAGCTTCAGGGCCTTGTTCACCCGGTCGCCGAGGGCGTCGTCGAGCTTCTTGACGGCATCGTCGCGGGTGCCGCCGCCGATGTCCACACCGAGCACGGTGGTGCCCTTGGGCACGTCGGAGCGGTTCATCAGGAGGCCGGCGCCGTAGGCACCGACGCCGAGGAGGACCACGGTGCCGCCGAGCAGCGCCACCTTGCTACGGCCCTTCTTTTTCTTCTTCTTCGGCGCGGCGGCCGGAGCTTCCTGCGACGCGGTGTCGGGCCGCTTCGGGGGCGTACGGCCGTCGGCGCCCGGTCCGAAGGGGGCGTTCTGGGCGCCGGGCGGCACGACCGGGATGCCGCTGGTGACGGTGTGCCCGGAGACGTTGTCGGGGTTGCCGAAGCCGGGCGCGCCCGGTCCGGGGGCCGGCTTCTGCGGGGTGAGGATCGCGGTGTCGTCGCTCAGACCGCCACCGGGGCCGAGGCCCGCGCCGGGGACACCACCGGGAGCAGGGGCACCAGGGCCGCCCGGGCGACCGAGGGTGCCTGGGGCGCCCTGGCCGGCCTGGCCGCCGGAGATGCCTGGGGCACCGGGGCCGGCGAGCCCGCCGGGGATTCCCGGGCCGCCGGGAGCGCCTGGGGCACCGGGACCGCGTGTGCCGCCCGGACCGCGGGAAGCGCCAGGGCCGCCGGGACCGCGCGCGCCACCCGGACCGCCCGGGCCACCGGGAGCGCCCTGGCCGCCGGGTCCGCGCTGGCCGCCGGGTCCGCCCTGGCCGCCGAAGCCGTCGGAACCGTTGAAGGACTCGCCGCCGAAGGGCTCGGCCCCGGCGAAGGGGTCCGGTCCTGCGGGCGGCACGACCGGGCCGTCGCCGGTGACCGGGCCGCCGGTCGGGCCCGCGGGGCCCTGGGGTCCGCCCGGGCCGCCGGGACGCTTCGGCCCGCCGAAGCCGCCGCCGTAGTCGATCTGGCCGCCCTGGCCGCCGTAGTCGATCTGGCCGTTCTGCCCGCCGGGGCCGCCGCCGGGGCCACCCCGAGGACCGAAGCCGCTCTGCCCGTTCGGGCCGTCGTGATCGCCGGGGCCACCGAATCCGCCATGGTCGCTCGGAGCGTCCTGGCCGTTCTGGCCGCCGTACCCGCCCTGACCGTTCGGGCCGTCGTGACCGCCGGGGCCGCTCAGGGCGTCCTGGCCGCTCCGGCCGTTCTGACCGCCGAACCCAGCCGGGCCGTTCAGGTCGTCACGGCCGCCCTGGCCGCCGTACCCGCCCTGGCCGCTCTCCCCGTTCGGGCCGCCGGAGCCGTTGCCGTTCTCCGCGAAGTACGGGAGGTCGTCGCGGCGGGGTTCGGTGCCGCGCGGGCCTGCGTTCAGGGCCTCGGTGACGTCGAAGGAGCCTGTGCCGCCGCCGTGGCCGGGGGCCACCGGACCGCCGGTGGCGCCCGTGAGCCCGGCGCCGTTCGTCCCGCCGGAGCGGGAACCGCCGGGCACGCTCATGGAACCGACCACACCACCGGGCCGACCGGCCCCGTGACGCGCACCGCCGGACCCTGCCGCGCCCGGGCCACCGTGACGGGGGCCGGACGCACCGGCACCCGGGCCCGCGCCACCCGGCGCACCGGCACCAGGCACACCCGCACCCGAACCGTCCGGCAGACCCGCCCCGTTGGTGGCACCCTCGTCCGGACCGCCCTTGGCGGGGCCGGACTTGCGGGGCGCGAACCAGTCGCTCGCCTTCTCCTCGGCGGCGGGCGGCGCCGGGTCGGCGGGCAGTTCGACGGTGCCCGTGGTCGAGGAGGGACTCGGCGCCGACGCCTGGGTGTCCTGGCCTCTGTCGCCGGAGTTCTCCGTCTCACCGACGGGCTGACGCACGACGACCGGCGGAATGGGCCGCGATCCGGGGATGTTGATCCGGATCCGGGTCGTCAGCGTGGTCTCGGTCTTGCGTTCCTCCGGCTGCGCGGCCGAACGGCCCGCGTCCGGACCGCCGTCGGACACCTGGGGCGTCCCGTACGGCGGCGTGCCCGAGGGGTAGGCGGCTCCGCCGCGCCCGTTGGGCCCGGAGGACGGACTGTCAGTTTCACGACTCAAGGCAGGTTCTCCTGGTTGGCTCCACCGCCCGTTTCGACCTCAGTGCTTCGGGCGGCTCGGCGGCGCGCACCACCATACTGGCCACTTCTGGCCTGTATCCCACGACCGCTGAGGAAACCCACACGGGACTCGCACGCGCGCGATGCGAAGAAGTGGTACGTCACTTGCCAAGTCGGACGGGATCGCCGCCCGGTTGCCGCCCTGACCCAAGGGTGGCGCAGATCACAGCCACAGCCATGCCGCCGAGCAGGAAGAGATAGGAGCCGCTTCCTGCGGCGAAGACGAAGTCGCCTTCCGGACGGCTGGCGGTGAGAAAGATGACAGCGATCATCCAGCCGCCCGCGGGCGCGACGGCTCCGGCGCGGCTGTCGGCGGCGCGCGCTCCGCCGAGCAGCAGTCCGGCCTCGCCGAGCAGCGCGAGCAGCAGTCCGCCCGGGAACCAGCCGCCCTGCACCAGCGCTCCGGCGAGCCCCACGACCGCGCCGAGCGCGAAAAGGCCGAGATAGGCGGCGGCCCGTCCGGCGGAGGGGCGCTGCAGGGGCTGGGCCAGCATCGACGTACGGTCGCTCATGACGCGCCCTCTATCCCGGAGAACAGGTCGGTCTCCTTCGTCTCCCCGTGTTCCCCCCTCACCAATTGGTAGTACTCGGTGGTGAAGAGAGGTTGCGCGAGTTCGTTCGAGAGCGCGAAGTACGCCCCGCAGACGTCGATCTGGGTGGCGTGCGCGGCCATCGCGGCGCTCTTGGCGGCGGCGTACGCCGTGCCGTCGATCTCCGTGGTGATGCGCTCGTCGTCCACCACACCCGGTACGTCGTCGAGGACGGCGGCCTTGGTGAAGGGGAGGTCGGGCAGGTCGTCGTGGAGCCGGGCGAACGCCTGCTCGCCGACCGTGCGCGGTACGCGGTTCCAGTAGACCTTCCCGATCGTCCAGCCCGTCCCGGCGGCGAGCTCCACCGCGCGCATGGCGACCCGGTGGGCCTGGATGTGGTCGGGGTGGCCGTATCCGCCGTGGTCGTCGTAGGTGACGAGGACCTGGGGGCGCACCTCCAGGATCACCTCGACGAGCTGGCGGGCCGCCTCGTCGACGTCGGCCCGCCAGAAGCAGTGCGGGTTGTCGTTGTCGGCGGTGCCCATCATCCCGGAGTCCTGGTACCGGCCGCGGCCGCCGAGGAACCCGAAGTCCTCGACGCCCAGTCGCTCCATGGCCGCGGCCAGCTCGCGCTCACGCTCCTGAGCGAGGCCGGCGCCGGTCAGATGCCGCAGCTCCGGCGGGATGACCTCGCCACGCTCGCCGAGGGTGCAGGTGACCAGGGTCACCCGAGCACCCTCGGCCGCGTACCTGGCCATGGTCGCGCCGTTGTTGATCGACTCGTCGTCCGGGTGCGCGTGCACCAGGAGAAGACGCCGAGCGGGCTGTTCCGTCATGGCCCCACCCTACGAGGAGCCACCGGCGGTCCCGCTCAGCCGGTCTCAGAACTTGATACTGCCGATCATGCCCGCGATGTTCGTCGTCAGCTCACTGATCGTCGGGGCGACCGAGGAAGCGGCGAGATAGAAGCCGAGCAGGATGCACACGATCGCGTGTCCGCCCTTCAGGCCCGACTTCTTGATCAGCAGGAAGACGATGATCGCCAGCAGCACCACCGCCGAAATCGAGAGTGCCACGGCGGCTCACCTCCAAAGAACCCAGGGACGTGGGGGGTCGGACGGGAACGGAACTATGGGGGCAGATAAATCCATACAGCAGCCAGCGGATTCATACCCACTATGCGGTAGTGATCATAACTATCCGGGCCTGCGCATCCGTCGGCGCACGGCCGCACAAGGGGGCGCATGGCCAATATGGTCGGGGCATGACGACCGAGCCTGACTCCTTTCCCCGCCGGCACGCCCGTACCCAGCGCTTCACGCTCGGCGCGCCGCGCGCGTTCACCGTGGCGCCCGACGGATCGCGTGTCGTGTTCCTGCGCTCGAACTCCGGCACGGACCGGGCCAATTCACTGTGGGTGCTCGACACGGCGGACGGCGGGGAGCGCGTGGCGGCCGACCCGCGCGCCCTCCTGGGCGGCGCCGAGGAGCGACTGTCGCCCCAGGAGCGGGCGCGCCGCGAACGCAGCCGCGAGGGCGGTGCCGGTATCGTCGGCCACGCCACCGACGCAGCCGTCGAGTTGGCCTCTTTCGCCTTGTCAGGGCGGCTTTTCACGGCGGAGCTGCGAGTCGGCACAGCACGTGAACTGCCCGTGCCCGGACCGGTGATCGACCCGCGCCCGGCCCCCGACGGACGGCACATCGCGTACGTCGCCCAGGGCGCCCTGAGGGTCGTGGGCGCCGAGGGCGAGGGAGACCGGGCGCTGGCCGTCCCGGAGTCGGATCACGTCACCTACGGTCTCGCGGAGTTCATCGCGGCCGAGGAGATGGGCCGGTCACGGGGTTTCTGGTGGTCGCCGCAGTCGGACCGGCTGCTGGTCGCGCGCGTGGACGACACGCCGGTGCGGCGCTGGTGGATCTCCGACCCGGCCCACCCGGAGCGTGAGCCACACCACGTCCCGTACCCGGCCGCGGGCACCTCCAACGCGGATGTACGGCTGTTCGTGGTGGCCCTGGACGGGGCCCGCACGGAGGTCTCCTGGGACCGGGCCCGCTATCCGTATCTGGCCCATGTGCACTGGTCAGCGGCGGGTGCCCCGCTGCTGCTCGTACAGGCGCGCGACCAGCGCAGTCAGCTGTATCTCGCGGTGGATCCGGAGTCCGGAGCGACCCGGATGGTGCACGCGGACGAAGATCCAATTTGGCTGGATCTTTTCCCTGGGGTGCCCTGCTGGAGCCCTTCGGGACAGCTCGTGCGGATCGCCGACGAGGGTGGCGCGCGGGTACTGGCGGTAGGAGAACGCCCGCTGACCGGACCGCAGTTGCACGTCCGCGCGGTGCTGGACGTGACCGAGGATGACGTGCTGGTCTCGGCGTCGGCCGGTGCGGAGGCTGAGTCACCGGAGACCGGCGAGGTGCACGTCTACCGGGTGAACGAGCTCGGGGTGGAGCGCGTCTCGCAGGAGCCCGGCGTGCACTCGGCGGTGCGCGCCGGGGGCGTGACCGTGCTGGTGTCGGCGGCCCTCGACCGGCCGGGCGCCCGCGTGCGGGTACTGCGCGACGGCAAGGAGACGGCGACTGTCACGTCGTACGCAGAAGATCCCGGTTTGACCCCGCGCGTGACCCTCATCGAGGGGGGCGCACGAAAGATCCCGTGCGCCGTGCTTATGCCGCAGGACTACGCCGGTGACAGCCCTCTTCCGGTTTTGCTGGACCCGTACGGGGGTCCGCACGGACAGCGGGTGGTCGCCGCGCACAATCCGCACCTGACCTCGCAGTGGTTCGCCGACCAGGGCTTCGCGGTGGTCGTGGCCGACGGCCGGGGCACCCCGGGCCGCTCCCCCGCCTGGGAGAAGGCGGTCCGGGACGACCTCGCGGCGGTCGTCCTCCAGGACCAGGTGGACGCGCTCCAGTCGCTGGCCGAGGACTTCCCTCTCGATCTCTCCCGGGTCGGGATCCGCGGCTGGTCCTTCGGCGGCTATCTGGCAGCCCTCGCGGTGCTGCGCCGGCCCGACGTCTTCCACGCGGCGGTGGTCGGCGCCCCGGTCAGCGATCTGCGCCTGTACGACACCCACTACCAGGAGCGCTACCTCGGCCACCCGGACGAGCAGCCGGCGGTGTACCGCCGCAACTCGCTGGTCCACGACGAGGGCCTGGTCGACGCGGCCGAGCCGCACCGCCCGATGATGATCATCCACGGCCTCGCGGACGACAACGTGGTGGTCGCCCACTCCCTGCGCCTGTCCTCGGCCCTGCTGGCCGCCGGCCGCCCGCACGAGGTGCTGCCGCTGTCCGGTGTGACCCACATGACCCCGCAGGAGACGGTCGCGGAGAACCTGCTGCGGCTTCAGCTGGACTTCCTGAAGCGGTCGTTGGGGATGGCGCAGTAACAGCAGCGGGCCGGGACGACATGGCGCGTCCCGGCCCGCTTACGGCACCCGCACGGCCGTACGTCGTAGAGACTGACGCGTCCGTATATCGGAACCGGGTCAGCCAAGTTGCCTCCGTGTTACTCCGGCTCCTCGGTCGGTACGACCTGCTTCTCCTCCGCGAAGTGGCACGCCGAGTCGTGTGCGGCGGGCCCGCCCGCGAACCGGAACTCCGCGGGCACCGCCAGCGCCGGGACCTCCAGCGCGCAGCGCTCCTGGGCCTTCCAGCAACGGGTGCGGAAGCGGCACCCGGACGGGATGTTCGTCGGGGACGGGACGTCACCTGTGAGGATGATCCGCTCCCGGTGCTCGCGGGCCTCCGGGTCGGGCACCGGCACGGCGGACAGCAGCGCCTGGGTGTAGGGGTGCGTCGGATGGTCGTAGATCTCGGCGTCCCGGCCGATCTCGACGATCCGCCCGAGGTACATCACCCCGACCCGGTCCGAGATGTGCCGGACGATGGACAGGTCGTGCGCGATGAAGAGGTACGACAGCTCGAACTCGCTCTGGAGCCGGTCGAGGAGGTTGATCACCTGGGCCTGGACGGAGACGTCGAGGGCGGAGACCGGTTCGTCGGCGACGATGATCTCCGGGCGCAGGGCCAGTCCGCGCGCGATGCCGATGCGCTGGCGCTGACCGCCGGAGAACTGGTGCGGATAGCGGTTGATGTACTCGGGGTTGAGGCCCACGACGTCCAGCAGGTCCTGGACCTTCCTGCGCCGGTCTCCCTTGGGCGCCACCTCGGGGTGGATGTCGTACGGCTCCCCGATGATGTCGCCGACCGTCATCCGGGGGTTGAGCGAGGTGTACGGGTCCTGGAAGACCATCTGGATGTTGCGGCGGACCGTCCTGAGCGCCTTGCCGGAGAGCTTGGTGATGTCCTCGCCCTTGTACTTGATCGCCCCTGCGGTCGGCCGCTCGAGATGGACGAGCATCTTCGCAACGGTCGACTTGCCGCAGCCGGACTCCCCGACGATGCCGAGGGTCTCTCCCTTGGCGAGGGCGAAGTCCACTCCGTCGACGGCCTTGACGGCACCGATGTGTTTCTTGAACAGAATGCCCCGCGTCAAGGGATAGTGCTTGACCAGTCCACCCACTTCCAGGATCGGCTCAACCATTGAGGCACTCCGTCCAGAAGTGACAGGCACTCGTCCGCCTGTCGTCCACGTCGTACAGAGGCGGTACGTCCGTGCGGCAGACGTCCCTGGCCATCGGGCACCGGGGGTTGAACGCGCAACCCGGCGGGATGTGCATCAGGTTGGGCGGCAATCCCTTGATGGCGTACAGCTCCTGCCCCTTCTGATCGAGCCGGGGGATGGAGTCGAGGAGTCCACGTGTGTAGGGGTGGGCGGGCGCCTTGTAGATGTCGTGGACGGGGGCCTGCTCGACGATCCGCCCCGCGTACATGACGGCGATCCGGTCGGCCACGTCCGCGACGACACCGAGGTCGTGGGTGATGAGGATGAGCCCCATGTTGTACTCGCGCTGGAGCTCGGCGAGCAGGTCCATCACCTGGGCCTGGACGGTGACGTCGAGGGCGGTCGTCGGTTCGTCGGCGATGATCAGCGCGGGTTCCAGGGCGAGCGCCATCGCGATCATGATGCGCTGGCGCATGCCGCCGGAGAACTGGTGCGGATAGTCCCTCACACGCTCCTTGGCGGCCGGGATGCGCACCCGGTCCATCAGCTCGACGGCCCTGGCCCGAGCGTCCTTCTTCGACATCCCGCGGTGCACGACGAACATCTCGCCGAGCTGGTCTCCCACGCTCAGTACGGGATTCAGCGACGACAGCGCGTCCTGGAAGATCATCGCCATCCGGGCACCACGGACGTTGCGCCGCTCGTCCTCCTTCAGCTTCAGCAGATCCTGCCCCTGGAAGACGATCTCGCCGCCGGTGATCTTCCCCGGAGGAACGTCGAGGATCCCCATGATCGCCTGTGCGGTCACCGACTTCCCGGACCCCGACTCCCCGAGCACGGCGAGGGTCTCGCCCTCGTCCACCCCGTAGTCGACCCCGTTGACCGCCTTGGCGACCCCGTCCCTGGTCCTGAACTCCACATGCAGGTCACGCACTTCGAGCAGCACGGCGACTCACCTCGGCTTCGGATCGGGGCGTCGCGGTGGCGCCGCGCAGGAAATGACGGGGGCGGAAGGGGCGTGGCACGGTGGACGACGACGTCCTCCGGCGGCCGCACCGCCCCGCCCCGCGACCGAAGCAGCGCGACAGAAGCACCGCGACCGACCGGGTACCGGTCTTCCCGCGCGGTGCGGTCGCAGGGGGCCGCTGCCACTCGCCTGGGCTCCGGGGGGCGCGCCGGGTGCGGCGCCACCGGGCAGGACGACAGGGTGCGGGCGGAAGGAATGCGGGGTCCGCCGCGCCGTACTGCCGTTGCTCTCACGCGCGCTCAGCACCACGTCCGCTCACCTCAGCTTCGGGTCGAGGGCGTCGCGGACCGCGTCGCCGAGCATGATGAAGGCGAGGACCGTGACCGCGAGGGCTCCGGCCGGCCAGAGGAGCATGTGGGGGGCGTTGCGGATGTAGGCGGAGGCCGCGGAGATGTCGATGCCCCAGCTGACCGTGGGGGGTTTGAGGCCCACGCCGAGGTACGACAGGGTCGCCTCCAGGGCGATGTAGGTGCCGAGCGCGATGGTCGCGACCACGATCACCGGGGCGACCGCGTTCGGGGCGATGTGGCGCAGCAGCAGGCGGGAGTTGGAGGCGCCGAGAGCCCTGGCCGCCTGTACGTAGTCGTTCTGTCTGGCGGTGATGACCGAGCCGCGCGCGATGCGGGAGATCTGCGGCCAGCCCAGCAGCACCATGAACCCGATGACGGGCCACACCGTGCTGCTCGTGACGACCGACAGGAGCACCAGGCCGCCGAGGACCACCGGGATCGCGAAGAAGATGTCGGTGGTGCGGGACAGGATCGAGTCCGAGAAGCCTCCGAAGAACCCGGCGAGGCCGCCGAGGACCGACCCGAGGATCGCGACGCCCAGCGTGGCGCAGACGCCCACGGTCACCGACGTACGGGCGCCGTACACCGTGCGCGTGTAGACGTCGCAGCCCTGGCCGTCGTAGCCGAAGGGGTGGCCCGGCTGGGAGCCCTCCTGGGCCTTGGAGAGGTCGCACTTGAGGGGGTTGCCCGAGGTGATCAGCGAGGGCCACAGGGAGATGACGACCAGGAAGAGGATCACCAGGGCGGAGATGATGAAGACGGGGTTGCGGCGCAGGTCGCGCCAGGCGTCGGACCACAGGGAGCGGGGTCTGTCCTGAGGGCCCGTGTCGTCGGGGCCCTTCTCCAGGGTGGTCGCCTCACTCACCGCGAGATCCATCGCACCGCCCGCTCCGGTTCCGGCGATCGCGCCCTCTGGTTCCTGGGATTCAGGCATAGCGGATCCTGGGGTCGAGGACGGCGTACAGGAGGTCGACGAGCAGGTTGGCGACCAGGAAGACCAGGACGAGGACGGTGACGAAGCCGACCACGGTCTGGGTGTTCTGGCGCAGGATGCCCTGATAGAGCTGGTAGCCGACGCCGTGGATGTTGAAGATGCGCTCGGTGACGATCGCACCGCCCATCAGGGCGCCGATGTCGGTGCCGATGAAAGTGACCACGGGGATGAGCGAGTTGCGGAGCAGATGCCTCACGATGACTCGCTGTCTCGGCAGCCCCTTGGCCACCGCCGTACGGACGTAGTCCGAGCGCCGGTTCTCCGCGATCGACGTGCGGGTCAGCCGGGTCACGTACGCCAGTGACACGGACGCGAGGACCAGGCCCGGCACGAGCAGCTCGCCGAAGGTGGCGTCCGTGGACACCGAGGGTTTGATCCAGCCCCACTCGACGCCGAGGAGGAGCTGGAGCAGCAGACCGGTGACGAAGGTGGGGATGGAGATCACGACGAGGGTGAGGAGGAGGACCGAGGTGTCGACGGGCCGGCCGCGCTTGAGCCCGGTGATCACGCCCAGGGTGATGCCGATGACGATCTCGATGAGGATCGCGACGATCGTCAGCCGGATGGTCACGGGGAACGCCGTCGCCATCAGCTCGGTGACCTTCTGGCCGTTGAACGCGGTGCCGAAGTCGCCGGTGAAGACGTTCCCCATGTAGGTCAGGTACTGCTGCCAGACCGGCTTGTCGAGGCCGAACTCCTTCTTGAGCTGGGCGGCCGTCGCCGCGTCGCACTGCTTGTCGCCGCACAGGCCGGCGATGGGGTCGCCCATCACGTTCACCATGAGGAAGATCAGCAGGGTCGACCCGATGAACACCGGGATCATCTGGAGCAGGCGCCGGACGACGTACCGTCCCATGGCGGGGTCAGCCGACCTTGATCTCGTTGTAGACGGGGACGCTGAACGGGTTGAGCTTCACGTTCGAGAGCCGCTCCGAGTAGCCGGCGCTGCCGTTCTGGTACCAGAGCGGGATGGCGGCCATGTTGTCCCGTACGACCTTCTCGGCCTCCTGGAACTTCTCCACCGCCTTGGTGGTGTCGGTCTCGGCGTTGGCCTCGTTGACGAGCTTGTCGAAGTCCTTGTTGGACCACTTGCCGTCGTTGGAGGAGGCGTTGGTGTAGTAGAGCGGCTGGAGGAAGTTCTGGATGAGCGGGTAGTCCATCTGCCAGCCCGCCCGGAAGGGGCCGCTCATCTTCTTCGCGGTGATCTGGCTGCGGAAGTCGGCGAAGGTGCCGACGGGGTTGCCGACGCAGGCCTTGTCGTTGTCGAGCGCGTTGTTGATGGAGTTGCAGACGGCGTCGACCCACTGCTTGTGGGAGCCGGTGTCCGCGTTGTACGTGATCTTGATCTGACCGCCGGGGAGTCCGCCGCCGTCCTGGATGAGCTTCTTGGCGGCGTCGGGGTCGTAGTCGCAGGCGTCTCCGCACAGTCCGTCCTGGAAGCCGCCCTCCTTGCCGAGAACCGGGGAGGTCCAGTCGGTGGCGGGGGTGCGGGTCTTCTGGAAGATCGTCTCGGTGATCTGGTCGCGGTCGATCGCCCGGGAGAGGCCGGTGCGGACCTTCTCCGTCCCGGCCGTGTTCCACCTCTTGTCGTAGTACGGGAAGGCGAGGGTCTGGATGATGCCGGCCGGGGTGTTGATGTAGCGGCCGCCGAGGTCGTTCTTGACGTTCTTGAGCTGGGCGGCCGGGACGTCGTCCACCAGGTCGAGGTTGCCGGCCAGGAGGTCGGTGTAGGCGGTGTTGTTGTCGGTGTAGACCTTGAGCGTGACTCCGCCGTTCTGAGCCTTGTCCGGGCCTGGGTAGCCGTCCCACTTCTTCAGGGCCATCTGTGAGCCCTTGGTGTACGAGTCGATGGTGTACGGCCCGTTCCCGACGGGCTTCTGCAGCCAGGCCGCGTGGTCGGTGAAGAACGCCTGCGGGAGCGGGGCGTACGCGGGGTAGCCGAGGGTGTCGGGGAAGGTCGAGAACTTCTGGTTGAGCTTGACGGTGAAGGTCCGCTCGCCGGTGACCTTCAGTCCGGAGAGGGTGTCGGCGCTCTGCTTGCTGCCGTCCTCCGGGTGCGTCTTGTCGTAACCGTCGATGTAGCCGAAGAAGTAGGCGTTCTTCTGGTTGTTCTTGAGGGAGGCCCCGTAGTTCCAGGCGTCCACGAACGACTTGGCGGTGACCTTCTCGCCGTTGCTGAAGGTCCAGCCGTCCTTGACCGTGATCGTGAAGTTCTGCGAGTCGCTCGTGTCGATCTTCTGGACGAGCATGTCCTCGGCCTTGCCGGTTTCCGGGTTGTACTTCTTCAGGCTCCGGAAGATCATGTCGTGGACCTTGCCGCCCTGCACCTCGTTGGTGTTAGCCGGCTCCAACGGGTTCTGCGGGTCGCCCCAGGAGGAGCTCAGCACCGCGCCGCCGTCACTGCTGCCGCCGCTGTCGCTGCTGCTGTCCCCACCGCAGGCCGCCGCCGCGAGGGCTACCGCCGCCGCGCATGCGGCCCATTTGGCGTGCGTGGCTCCACGCATGGAGTGCCTCCTCAAGACTGATCCGTTACCGGCCAATATCGAACCGAGAGGGACTTTCCGCACGCCTGGGTAGGCCTTTGGGGGTGGGTGCCGACAACTCAGGGGGCCGGGACGTCATGGGCACCAGGCCAAGGTTCCGGTGGGTCGGGGTGCCGGCGGGTCAAGGGGTTGGTGCTGCTCCACCAGGGAGTGCGTGCAAGGCCGCATGAGCTCGATCGTGTGATCGTCCGCTTACGGGCTTGCGGCGCCCTGGGCTGTTTGGGCCAGCGTGGTCATGCGGCCTGGGACACCGGGTACGGCGTCTGGGGGCACCCCCTTTGGGGGAGTGCGGGGCCCCTGCTCCACCAGAGGATGGTTCAGGGCCTCCCCGTCGCCTCTGGCCGTACCGACCTGACAGGTCGCACAGGGCGGCGTCCAACAGCGGCCTCCGGCCGCGGGGGCCTCCCGGGCCCGGACCGCGCACAGGATGCGTGTCGCCGCCCCGGGGTCGAGTACGCCGGGGACCAGCTCGCCCAAGACCGTTCGGGGCGCGCGGCTGAACGGGCTCACTCCCGCTCAGTCCACAGGAACGGTGGGGGCACTGGCGCACAAGGGGCCGCCGAGCCACAGTGCCGACAGACCACGCTGCCGACGGGGCGGGGACGGAGGGGAATGGGTCGGAGGGCAAGGGATCGGGCGTCGGCGGGCCAGGTGACGCCGAGCCGCGGCGCCCGCGGACCACGCTGCCGACGGGGCGGGAGGCCGCCAGGCCACGGTGCCGGTCAGTCAGGGGCCCACAGGCCGGGACGCCACAGGGCCGGGGCACAGCGGGCCAGGTGACGCCGAGCCACGGTCCTCGTAGGCCAAGCCGCCCGTAGATCCGGGGCCGCCAGGCCACGGTGCCGGTGAGCCAGCGGCCGCCAGGCCAAGGTATCGGTGAGTCAGGGGTCGCCATGTCAGGCCGCCACCAGGTCCAGGCGTCGCCAGACTCAGCTGCCCGTAGGACAGGGGGCCGCCACGCCACGGTACCGACAGGCCCCGCCGCCGGCTGCTCGAGGCGCTGACAGGCCCAGTGGAATCCCCTCCGCCCGGTCACCTTCACCGGCATCGGCTCGGCCTGTCGGCAAGCCAGGAGGGAAACGGCGGCCGGGGGCGGAGGCGCGCCGCCTCCGCCCCCGGCCGGGGGTTGTGCAGGGCGCGTCAGTCCTTGGCCGGCGCCTCGTCGGTCGCGGACGGCTCCGCCGAGTCCGTCACGTCCTCCAGCGCCTTCAGCGCCGGGTCCATGATCACGTCCTCGTCACGGGCCGTGGTCGGGTCCTCCGGGAAGTGACAGGCCGTGAGGTGGCCGGCCAGGTTGCCGGAGATCTGGACCAGCGGAGGCTCGTCCGTGGCGCACTTGTCCTGCGCCTTCCAGCACCGGGTGCGGAAGCGGCAGCCGGACGGCGGCAGGATCGGCGAGGGGACGTCGCCGGACAGGCGGATCCGCTCGCGGCTCGCACCCGTGCCGTCGATGTCGACCTCCGGCACCGCGGAGAGCAGGGCGTGCGTGTACGGGTGCCGGGGGCGGTTGTAGATCGACTCGCGGTCGCCGACCTCGACGATCTTGCCGAGGTACATGACCGCGACGCGCTGCGAGAAGTGCCGTACGACGGCCAGGTCGTGGGCGATGAACAGGAAGGCGATGCCCAGCTCGTCCTGGACCTTCTTGAGCAGGTTGACGACCTGCGCCTGGATCGACACGTCCAGCGCGGAGACCGGCTCGTCCGCCACGATCAGCTTGGGCTGGAGGGCCAGCGCGCGGGCCACGCCGATGCGCTGACGCTGACCACCGGAGAACTCGTGCGGGAAGCGGTTGTAGTGCTCGGGGTTGAGGCCGACCAGCTCCAGGAGTTCCCGGACCCGCGTCTCCCGGCCGCCCTCCGGCTCGATCCCGTTGACCTCCATCGGCGACTTGATGATCGAGCCGACGGTCTGCCGCGGGTTCAGCGAGGAGTACGGGTCCTGGAAGATCATCTGGATCTCGGACCGCACCGGCGCCAGCTGACGGCGCGAGGCGTGCGTGATGTCCTGACCGGAGTACGTGATCTTGCCGGCCGTCGGCTCCAGGAGCCGCGTGATCAGCCGGCCCGTCGTCGACTTGCCGCAGCCGGACTCGCCGACCAGGCCGACGCTCTCGCCGACGCCGACCGTCAGGTCGACCCCGTCGACGGCCTGAACGGCGCCGACCTTGCGTTTGATCGGGAAGCCGCCGTAGATCGGGAAGTGCTTGGTCAGGCCCTCGACCTTGAGGAGTTCCTCGGTCGAGGTGCCGGTGGAACCCTGCTGGGCGGGGAGGGTGAGGTTGTCGCTCATGTCTCGGATCTCCCTAGCGCAGCCGGGGCTGGATCTTGTCGATGAAAATGGTCTGCTTCTGCTCGGCCGTCAGGTGGCACGCGGACGCGCGCCCCTCGCCCAGCGGCGGACGTGAGTCGGTGCACAGGGTGCCCGGCACCTCGTCCTTGAAGGCGCACCGCGGGTGGAACGGGCAGCCGGAGGGCGGGTTGAGCAGCGAGGGCGGCGAGCCGGGGATCGGCTCCAGCGCCTCGTTGATGTCGCCGTCCAGGCGGGGCATCGAGCTCAGCAGGCCCCAGGTGTAGGGGTGCTTGGGCGCGCCCAGGACCTCCCGGACGGAGCCGCGCTCCACGGCCCGGCCCGCGTACATCACCAGCAGGTCGTCGGCCATGTTCGAGATGACGCCGAGGTCGTGCGTGATGAAGATGATCGCGGAGCCGAACTCCTGCTGGAGGTCCTTGAGCAGGTCCAGGATCTGGGCCTGCACGGTGACGTCCAGCGCGGTGGTCGGCTCGTCGGCGATCAGCAGGTCGGGGTCGCACATCAGCGCCATGGCGATCATCGCGCGCTGGCGCATACCGCCGGAGAACTGGTGCGGGTAGTCGTCGTAGCGCTGCTTGGGCTGCGGGATGCCGACCTTCTCCAGCATCTGGACGGCACGGTCCCTGGCCTCCTTCTTGGAGGCGCCCCGGTGCTTCATGAACGGCTCGGCCAGCTGCCGGCCCACCGTGTAGAACGGCGACAGGGCGGTCAGCGGGTCCTGGAAGATCATCGCCATCTTGTTGCCGCGGAGCTGCTCCAGCTCCCGCTCGGTGGCGGTGACGAGTTCCTTGCCGTCGAGGACGATCTCGCCGTCGACGGAGCTGGAACGCGGGTTGTGCAGGCCCAGGATCGTCAGGTTGGTGACGGACTTGCCGGAGCCGGACTCACCGACGATGCCCAGGGTCTTGCCGCGCTCGACGTCGAAGGACAGGCCGTCGACCGCCTTGACGATGCCGTCCTCGGTGGAGAACTGCACCTTCAGATCACGCACCGAGAGGAAGCTCTCCGGACCGGTCGGGGCCGGCGCGTCCTCGGTCTTGGTCAGTGTGGTCACGGTGGTTCGTTCTTCCTAGGAGAGCCGGACGCGCGGGTCGATGTAGGCGTACGCGATGTCGGTGAGGATGTTGACGATCAGGATGAAGAAGGCACCGAACAGCATGACGCCCATGGTGAGCGGCAGGTCCTTGTGGACCGCGCCGTCCACGGCGAGACGGCCGATCCCCTGGAGCGAGAAGGTCAGCTCGGTGACCACGGCGCCGCCGAGCATCGCGCTGATGTCGATGCCGAGGACGGTGACGATCGGGATCATCGAACCGCGCCAGGCATAGCGGAAGAACACGTACTTCTGCGACATGCCCTTGGCGCGGGCTGTGCGGACGTGCTCCTCCGCGAGCTGCTCGATCATCGAGGAGCGGGCCATACGCGTGTACTGCGCGGTGAAGATGGTGGCCATCACCAGCACGGGCAGCAGCATGCCGGTGAACCAGGTCCACGGGTCCTGGGTGATCGGGTGGTACTGCGGGTTGTCCATCCAGCCGGTGCTGTAGACGAAGATCAGCAGGACGATCGGTCCGAGCACGTAGATCTGGAACGAACTGAGCACCATCGACACACCGGTGGCGACCTTGTCGACCAGGGTGCCGCGCCGGTAGGCGGCGATCATGCCGGCGCCGACACCGACGATGACGAAGACGACCGCACCGCCCGCGGTGAGCGTGAGGGTCGTCGGGAAGCGGTCCATGATGGTCGACCAGACCATGTCGCCCGAGTAGAACGACTGGCCCAGGCAGGGCGCGCTGCAATGCCCGGTCGGATAGTCACGGCCCATCACGATGCCGGACATGAAGTCCCAGAACTGCTGGTGGATCGGCAGGTTGAGGCCGAGCGCCTGGCGGATGTCCTCCAGTCTCGCGGGCGAGCAGTCCTTGCCACAGGCCAGGGAGGCGTAGTCGGAGGGCGCGGCGACGAACAGGAAGAACGTGGCGGCGCCGATGAGGAACAGGGTGACCAGGGCACCGACCGTGCGCCGGATGATGAACTGAAACATGGCGGGAGGGCTGCTCTCTGCGGAGACGGTGGGAGGTTTCACGGAGGTGCGGGGGTGCGCTCCGCCTGGTGCGCACCCCCGCGATCAGCCGTAGAGAGTTACGACTTCACGTACAGGCGGGTGATGTCGATGAGGCTGGACACCGAGCCGTAGCGGGCGCCGCCGATGTTCGACCCGGAGAGCTGGAACTGCTTGGTGTACCAGAGCGGGGCAGCCGGGACGATCTTCTCCAGCAGGTAGTGCTGGGCTTCCTTCCACGTCTTGGCGGCCGCGGTCGGGTCCTCGGAGAGGGCCTGCTTGATCAGTGCGTCGACCTTCGGGTCCTTGACGTGCGAGTAGTTCGAGGAACCGTCGGCGACCTGGGTGCCGTCGTAGATGGGCGTGATCACCGTGCCCGGCGACGGCCAGTCCTGACCCCAACCGGTGATGTAGATGTCGTACGGGTTCTTGAGCTTGCCGATCTGCTCGTAGTAGCTCGCGGCGTCGACTTCCTTGGACACGACGTTGAAGCCGACCTTGCTCAGGGCGTCCTCGATGGCGACCTTGCGCTTCTGACCGGCCTCGCTGTTGGAGTAGGCGAAGACGACCTTCTTCTCGGCCGCCGGAACGCCCTTGAGGATCTCCTTGGCCTTCGCGATGTTGCCCTGCGGCGCCTTCAGACGGCCGTACGGGTCGTAGTTCGCCTCGTAGCCCGGCAGGGTCGGGGCGAAGTAGTTCGGGGCCACGTCGCCGCCGTAGGCGCCGCCCTCACCGGCGATGAGCGACTTGGAGTTGACGGCGTAGGTGATCGCCTGGCGGACCTTCAGGTCCTTCACGCGGTCGAGGTTGAAGGTCAGCTGCATGACGTAGGGCTGGTAGCCCTTGACCGTGCGCTTGCTGACGGCCGCGTTGCCGATGACGTCCTGGATCTGCGTGGCCTCGACGCCGCCGGTGAGCTGGATGGCGTTCTTGTCCTCGCCCTGGTCGGCGATCAGACGCTTGGTCTGGGTCGACTCGGTGATGCCGAACTGGAAGTCGAAACCGTTCGCGTACTGGTGGCGCACGGAGTCGGTCTTCGGGTCCCAGTTGGTGTTCTTCTCGAGGACGAGCTCCTTGCCGACCTTGTTCGAGACGATCTTGTACGGGCCGGTGGCGACCGGAGCCTTGTCGTACGCAGCCTTCGTGTCCGTCTTCTCCGGGACGATGGCGTAGCCGGCCATGGCCAGGGTCTGCGGCAGGTCCGGACGCGCGGTGTCGAAGTGGAAGACGACCGTCTTGTCGTCCGGGGTGTCCAGGACCGAGGCAGGCAGGTGCTTCTTGCCGAAGCCACCGTCCGGGAGCGCCTTGCGGTAGTCCGCGCCGCTCAGCCAGGTCTGCAGGTAGGTCGGGCCGTCGAAGATGAAGCTCGCGTACTGGCGCTCGACGGTGTGGCGGACGTCGGCGGACGTGATGGCGTTGCCGTTCTGGTCCTTGATGCCGTCCTTCAGCGTGAAGGTCCAGGTCTTGCCGCCGTCCGAGGACTTGCCCGAGTCGGTCGCGAGGTCACCCACGACCGAGACGCCGCCCTTGCCGTCCTCCTTGAACTGGGTCAGGCGACGGAACAGCAGGTTGGCGACCTGGCCGGCGTCGGAGACGTAGATCTGGCCCGGGTCCAGGTGCGAGAGGCCCGCCTCCTGGTACACGTTGATCGTGCCACCGGGCTTGGCGCCGGTGACCTCCTCGGCCGGACCCGTCGAGCCCGCGGCGTCGGCGTAGGTGACCGCCTTCGACTGGACCGACGCTTCGCTCTGGTCCTTCTTCGAGTCGGTACCGGAGTTGCCGCCCTCGTTCTTGGAGCAGGCCGTGAGAGCCAGGGAACCGGCCGCGAGGGCGACGACGACGGCGCGCGCTCTGCGCGAGCTGATGGGCTTCATGAGGCGAATACCTACCTGTCGGTTGTTATCCATGAGTACTGCCTGACGCGGCTGGTAGGCCGACGCGGGGGCGGCAGCCACCCCCCACCAATGGACGAGTTACCGCCCGGACTTGGGGTCGAAAGCGTCCCGGACCGAGTCTCCGAGGAGGTTGAAGGCCAGAACGAAGATCACCAGCGCCAGGCCGGGGAAGAAGAGGAACGCCGGGTCCTGCTCGGTGTAGTTGGCAGCTGCGGCGAACAGTCGTCCCCAGTCCGGAGTCGGCTCGACGAAACCGACTCCGGCGAAGGAAAGGAAGGCGATGGTGAGGATGGTGCTGGGCAGCGAGTACGTGAACTGCACCAGGATCGGCGTCACCACGTTCGGCAGGATCTCCTTGCGGACGATCCGCCAGGGGGAGGCGCCGGAGACCTTGGCGGCCTCGACGAACTCCCTCTCACGCAGGGACAGCACGGTGGAGCGGACCAGGCGCGCCATACCCATCCAGCCCAGCAGCCACAGCACGATCAGCATCGCCAGTGCGCGGAAGTACGTGGGGGTCTCCTCCCGCGGGTCGACGAAGAACGCGGTGACCACGGGCATGAAGGCGATGAAGAACAGCTGCTGGGGGAAGGACAGGAAGAAGTCGGTGACCCGACCGATCCAGTAGTCGGTGCGACCACCGAAGTAGCCGCCGATCAGACCGATGATCACGCCCGTGACCATCAGCAGGACCGTCACACCGAGGGCCATGAACAGCGACGTCCGCATGCCGTACACGAGCATGGCGAACAGGTCACGGCCGTACTGCGGCTCCACACCGAACCAGTGGTCGCCGGAGACGCCGCCGAAGTAGCCCAAGGGCAGCCCGAACTGATCCAGGACGGGCTTGTCGGCGTAGGTCGGGTCCTGCCCGTACAGCGTGTACGGGTCGGTCCCGCTCAGCTTGACCAGCAGCGGCGCGGCCAGCGAGACCACGAAGTACAAAATCACTACCACGGCGCAGATGACACCGGTACGGTCACGCTTGAAGCGCTGCCACATCAACTGGCCGGGAGAACGACCCTCGAGCTTCTGCTCGCCCTTGACAGGCTCGGCGTCCGTCTCGAGCTCGGGGTCCAAGGCGACTGGACTGGTCATGTGTGTACTTCCCCCGGGGGGTTGGAGAGTTGAGCGCAGCACAGATACCGGCAGGTTCTGTGGTTTGGGGGAACTTTCGCCAAAGTGTTCAACGCGCGTCAAGGGCGGAAGGCATAGGGATCTCCCTACCGGCCATATTTTGAGGAAAAATTGCAAAGATTGACACCTGCGCGCGCTTGACACGTGAACCGACAGGCCGTCAAAACGGACATACCGCAATGGATTTCTGTTCACATGTCCGAAACACCTGGGCGGGTTACCGATATCCGGACGGTCACTCACAGGTCACGGACAGGTATCGGTGGACACGCCTGAGGCCCGGTTCCCTGAGTGTCGGAGAACCGGGCTGCCGACGGTCGCCGGCGGTGGGATCAGCCGTGCTTGGCGCGGCTCGCGGCGCGGGCGCGCTCGCGGGCGTCGAGGTTGACCTTACGGATGCGGACCGCTTCCGGAGTCACCTCGACGCACTCGTCGTCGCGGCAGAACTCCAGGGACTGCTCCAGGGAGAGCTTGCGCGGCGGGACGATCGCCTCGAACGAGTCGGCCGAGGACGACCGCATGTTCGTGAGCTTCTTCTCCTTGGTGATGTTCACGTCCATGTCGTCGGAGCGCGAGTTCTCACCGACGATCATGCCCTCGTACACCTCGGTGCCCGGGTCGGTGAACAGCACACCGCGCTCCTGAAGGTTCGTCATCGCGAAGGCGGTGACGGCACCGGCGCGGTCGGCGACCAACGAGCCGTTGTTACGGGTCGTCAGGGTGCCGAACCACGGCTCGTGGCCCTCGTGGATGGAGTGGGCGATGCCCGTGCCACGGGTGCCGGTCAGGAACTCCGTACGGAAGCCGATCAGGCCGCGGGACGGCACGACGAACTCCATACGGACCCAACCGGAGCCGTGGTTCGACATGTTGTCCATACGGCCCTTGCGGACGCCCATGAGCTGCGTGACCGCGCCCATGTGCTCCTCGGGGACGTCGATCGTCATGCGCTCGACGGGCTCGTACACCTTGCCGTCGACGATCTTGGTGACGACCTGCGGCTTGCCGATCGTCAGCTCGAAGCCCTCACGGCGCATCTGCTCGACCAGGATGGCCAGCGCGAGCTCTCCACGGCCCTGGACCTCCCAGGCGTCCGGGCGCTCGGTGTCGAGCACACGGAGGGAGACGTTACCGATCAGCTCGCGGTCGAGGCGGTCCTTGACCTGGCGGGCGGTCACCTTGCGGTCCTTCACCGCGGCCTTGGCCGAGGCACCCTTGCCGGTGCCGCCCCGGCCGACCAGCGGCGAGGTGTTCGTACCGATGGTCATCGAGATGGCCGGCTCGTCGACCGTGATGAGCGGCAGCGGGATCGGGTTCTCGGGGTCGGCGAGGGTCTCGCCGATCATGATGTCCGGGATACCGGCGACGGCACAGATGTCACCGGGGCCGGCCATCTCGGCGGGCTTGCGGGTGAGTGCCTCGGTCATCAGCAGCTCGGTGATGCGCACGTTGGACATCGTGCCGTCGCGCTTGATCCAGGTGACGGTCTGGCCCTTGCGCAGCTCGCCCTGCTCGACGCGGAGGAGCGCGATACGGCCGAGGAAGTTGTCGGCGTCCAGGTTGGTGACGTGCGCCTGGAGCGGAGCCGCCTCGTCGTACTCGGGGGCCGGGACGTGCGAGAGGATCGTGGAGAAGAACGGCTCCAGGCTGTCGCTGTCGGCCGGGACGGTGCCGTCCTCCGGCTTGGTCAGCGAGGCGACGCCGTCACGCGCACACGCGTAGACGATGGGGAACTCGATCTGCTCCTCGTCCGCGTCCAGGTCCAGGAAGAGGTCGTACGTCTCGTTGACGACCTCGTCGATCCGGGAGTCCGGGCGGTCGGTCTTGTTGATGCACAGGATGACCGGCAGGCGCTGCTGAAGCGCCTTGCGCAGCACGAAGCGGGTCTGCGGCAGCGGGCCCTCGGAGGCGTCGACGAGCAGGACCACCGCGTCCACCATCGACAGACCACGCTCGACCTCGCCACCGAAGTCGGCGTGGCCGGGGGTGTCGATGATGTTGATGGTGATGACGTCGCCGCCATCCTTCGGGTGGTACTTCACGGCCGTGTTCTTGGCCAGGATCGTGATGCCCTTCTCACGCTCCAGGTCGTTCGAGTCCATCATGCGGTCGTCGAGCGACTCGGCGGCGTGCGCGGCGAAGGCGCCGGCCTGCTTCAGCATGGCGTCGACAAGAGTCGTCTTGCCGTGGTCGACGTGAGCGACGATGGCGACATTGCGGATGTCGTGGCGCGTGGCCATATTGCGGCGTACTCCCAAGTGGTGAGAAGGCCCTGCTACGAACGTCCGTGTGACGCGGGCCTGCCGGGCTTGACACGCCACGGCCTCACCCCATCGTACGTTGCCTCCCGGGCAGGGGCTCGCCGGGCTCAGTCCCCGGACCGCCGGGCCGGGGCTTTCGGGCCCTTCTTCAGGAAGCCCATGTCCTCGTAGACGGGCGTCTGGAATCCGAAGGCACCGGCGTTGACCACGTCCTTCTTCGCGGCGGTCAGCTGGGGCCGCTGATACAGCGGGATGGATCCGGCCGCGGCCCAGATCCGTGAATCGGCCTTGCGGATCAGGCTGCGGTTCTTGCCCGCGTCGAGAGTGGCGACGGCCTGGTCGAAGAGCTGGTCCACCTGGTCGGTACCGACCCGCGTGTAGTTCTGCTCGACGTTCAGCGAGCCGTCCGCGGCAGGCACCGGCTTCGCGAAGATCGGGCGGGCGTCGGTGGCGGGGAACGCGGACGCGGGCCAGGAGTACAAGGCGAGGTCGTACTGCCCGGACGCGATGTGGTCCTTGAAGTAGCTCTCGTCGGAGACCTTGGAGATCTCCGTCCGGATACCGACCTTCTCCAGCATCGAGGAGATCCGCCCGGCCACCGTCCCCAGCGCCCCGGACCCGGGCCCCGACGGCAGCACGAACCGCAGGGCGAGCGCCTTGCCCTTCTTGGCCAGCACCTTCGTCGCCCCGGCCGCCGGAGCCGCCGTGCCCTTCGGAGCGTAGGCCCCGGGAGCGCCGCCCGGCCTCAGCCCGTTCGCGTACTGCTTGCCGTCCTGAGCGAGATGCTGCGGACCGTCCCCGACCTTGTGGTGGCCCTTGGGGTCCTTGTCCTCGCTCTTGTCGTCCTCGCCGACGACGTACGTCCCGTCGTCCTCCTTCTCGGAGTCCTGCCCGGCCTTCCTGCCCTCGGCCCCCGCAGCCTTCTCGCCCTTCTTCTTCTCTTTCTTCTTCTCGACCTTGCCCCCGGCCACCCACCCGGCGTCCGCGAGGAGTGCCTGAGCCTCCTCGGTGTCCTGGCCGCCGAGCGCGCCGCTGTTGTCGGCGTAGGCGTCCTGGCCGGAGAGGGCGAGGTGGCTGCCGACCGGCACGGCGGGCAGCCCGAGCGGGGAGAGGACGACGCGGGCCAGCGCCTTGCGGTCGATGGCGCGGGCCACGGCCCGGCGGACCCGCTCGTCGGCGAGCGGGCCGGAGGCGCCGTTGAGGGCGAGCTGGGTGTAGGCGGGCTCCAGGGACCTGCGGACCTCGAAGCCCTTCAGGGCCGCCTGCTCACGCTTGTAGGCGGCGACCGCCCTGCGCTCCTTCTGCCGGGCGCTGAGCTCCTCGTCGGCGGCCTCCTCGTCCTCGCCGTGGGCGACGGCCCAGGAGCGCAGCGCGTCGGCGGCGCTCAGGTTGCTGCCGGAGCCGTGCGCGGGGAGTCTGCGCGGGCCCGCGAGCGGGCTGCTGCCGGGCTTGGCTCCCGCGCGGGCGGCGAGGCCGATGCGGCCGAGGGCCTCGGAGTCGACATCGGCGAGCTCGATCTCACCGGCGGCCAGCGCGGTGGCCCGCTTGTCGCGCGGCACGGCGCGGAGCACGATCTGGTCCAGCTTGGCCGGGCGGCCCCACCAGCGCGCACTGCGGGTGAGGATGACCTCGCCGTCCTTGCGGTCGACCTTCTTCAGGGTGAAGGGACCGCCGGTGACCTTGAGTTTCCTGCGGGCGGAGTCGTTGAAGGCGTCCGGGGTGCCCATGACGTCCTTCGGGTACAGCGGTGAGAACAGCGAGCGCCAGTCGGCGTACGGCCGCGCGAAGGTGACCCGGACCTCCAGGTCGTCGGCCCCGCGTTCGATCTTCTCGATGCGGTCGTAGCCGGCGTTGCGGGCGGTCCAGTACGCGGAGTCCTTGCCGGACAGGGCACGCCACTGGGCGGCGAAGTCGGCGGCGCCGATCTCCCGGCCGTCGCTCCACACGGCCTGCTGGTTCAGCTTGTACAGCACGACCTGCTTCGGTTCGGTCTCGACGACCTTCGCCGACTCCAGGTAGTCGGGGTGGACCTGCGGCCGCCCGTTCGCGTCGAGCCGGTACATCGACGGCAGGACCGCCTGGGCGACGGTGGTGGTGGTCGCGTCCGCGTCCGACTGGAAGGTGTTCAGGGTCTCCGGTACGGCGTCCACGGCCCAGTGCAGGGTGCCGCCGTCGGCGACCAGGTTGCGGGCGGCGGGCGCGATGTCCTGCGCGGCGAGGGGCTTGCTCCTCTTCTCCTCGGAGCTGCACCCGGAGAGCGCGGTCACCGCGAGCGCTCCCGCGGTCAGGAAGGCGACCGAGCGCGTGACCGCGCGCAGTCCGACGCCGTCTTTGGACATCTCTGCTTACCTCCGGGAGCCGCGGGCGTTATGATCACTTTTGGCGGTATATGGAGCTGATCACATGTATGCGGCCACTGAAGAGGAAAGGGTTCGGCAACGGACGGCGACACGGCGACCACGACCGGGAAGCCCACCCGTGCGGCGCAATCGACGGCGCACGAGGGGCGCGCACGGAGGCACACGATCCGCCAATCCGTGCACGTCCCTTCACACCGGCTGGTGTGACGCGCAACACTCGCAGGCGCATGACCGTTCCCGTCCAGGGCATCCCCGCCCACGGAAGTGAGGTCACGTCATGTCCGTGAACGACGAACTGGCAGCGGCACAGCGCTCGCTCGACGAGGTGCTCAGGTACGTCAAGCGCCTGGAGCAGCAGCTGGGCAGCAGCGGTCTGGAGATGCGCCGTGTGCGGATCGACGCCGACCGGCTGCGCGAGAGCCTCGCACTGCTGAAGGAGACCGACCCGGCGCTCGCCAAGGCGCGCCGCCCGGATCTCGTCTCCATCTCCGACACCCCGTACGACAACACCCTGTGGACGGACTCGGACGACGAGGGACTCGGCGCCCGCGACCGCCGAGCCCCCTGAACCCGACCGGAGTCAAGAGTTGGCCACTGGTACGGAATCCCCCGACACCGAATCCCATAGCGCCCGCGGCGGCGTACGCACGGGTACGCGCGCCGCGATCGACGCCCCGCACCTGCGCACCGACCGCTGGTGGCTGGCACCGGCGGTCACCGCCGCCGGGCTGCTCGCCTTCATCGTGTACTCGACCTGGCGGGCCTTCGCCGACACGGACTACTACGCGGCCCCGTACGTCTCGCCGTTCTACTCCCCCTGCCTCGCCGAGCGCTGCGCGCCCATGCGCCACGGCCCCAACTGGGAGATCTTCGGCGCCTGGTGGGGCATCTCCCCCGCGATCATCATCCTGATCTTCCCGCTCGGCTTCCGCCTGACCTGCTACTACTACCGCAAGGCCTACTACCGGGGCTTCTGGGCGTCCCCGCCGGCCTGCGCGGTGGCGGAGCCGCACAAGAAGTACACCGGTGAGACGCGCTTCCCGCTGATCCTGCAGAACATCCACCGGTACTTCTTCTACGCCGCGATCGTGGTCGCCGGGATCCTGACCTACGACACCGTGCTCGCGTTCCGCGACGAGCGGTACCAGTGGGGGCACATGGGCCTCGGCACCCTCGTCTTCCTGATCAACATCGTGCTGATCTGGGCGTACACGATCTCGTGCCACTCCTGTCGGCACATCGTCGGCGGCAAGCTCCGGCACTTCTCCAGGCATCCCGTGCGCTACCGCATGTGGCAGTGGGTCGGGAAGCTCAACGCCAGGCACATGCAGCTCGCCTGGGCGTCGTTGGTGAGCGTGGCGCTCGCCGACTTCTACGTGTACCTGGTCGCGTCCGGCGCCTTTGACGATCCGAGGTTTTTCTGATGTCCGTGGTCGACCGGCAGGAATGGGACGTCGTCGTGGTCGGCGCCGGAGGGGCCGGGCTGCGTGCCGCCATCGAGGCCCGAGAGCGCGGTGCGCGTACGGCCGTGATCTGCAAGTCACTGTTCGGCAAGGCGCACACGGTGATGGCCGAGGGCGGCATCGCGGCCAGCATGGGCAACGCCAACGCGAACGACAACTGGCAGGTCCACTTCCGCGACACCATGCGCGGCGGGAAGTTTCTCAACCAGTGGCGGATGGCCGAACTTCACGCCCAGGAGGCCCCTGACCGGGTCTGGGAGCTGGAGACCTGGGGCGCCCTGTTCGACCGTACGAAGGACGGCCGGATCTCGCAGCGCAACTTCGGCGGCCATGAGTACCCGCGCCTCGCCCACGTAGGCGACCGCACGGGCCTCGAACTGATCCGCACGCTCCAGCAGAAGATCGTCTCGCTCCAGCAGGAGGACCACAAGGAGACCGGCGACTACGAGTCCCGCCTGAAGGTCTACCAGGAGTGCACGGTCACCCGGGTCCTCAAGGACGATGCCCGGGTCTCCGGGGTCTTCGCCTACGACCGCGAGACCGGCCGTTTCTTCGTCCTCGAAGCCCCGGCCGTCGTGATCGCGACCGGTGGCATCGGCAAGTCCTTCAAGGTGACGTCGAACTCGTGGGAGTACACCGGCGACGGCCACGCACTGGCACTGCTCGCCGGCGCGCCCCTGCTGAACATGGAGTTCGTGCAGTTCCACCCGACCGGCATGGTCTGGCCGCCGTCGGTGAAGGGCATCCTCGTCACGGAGTCGGTGCGCGGTGACGGCGGGGTGCTCAGGAACTCCGAGGGCAAGCGGTTCATGTTCGAGTACATCCCCGACGTCTTCAAGGAGAAGTACGCCCAATCGGAGGAGGAGGGCGACCGCTGGTACGAGGACCCGGACAACAACCGGCGCCCGCCCGAGCTGCTCCCCCGCGACGAGGTGGCCCGCGCGATCAACTCCGAGGTGAAGGCCGGCCGGGGCTCCCCGCACGGCGGGGTCTTCCTGGACGTCTCGACCCGGATGCCCGCCGAGGTCATCCGGCGCCGGCTGCCGTCCATGTACCACCAGTTCAAGGAGCTGGCCGACGTCGACATCACGGCCGAGCCGATGGAGGTCGGGCCGACCTGTCACTACGTGATGGGCGGTGTCGCGGTCGAGTCGGACACGGCGGCGGCGCGCGGGGTGCCGGGGCTGTTCGCGGCCGGTGAGGTCGCCGGCGGCATGCACGGCTCGAACCGGCTCGGCGGCAACTCCCTCTCCGACCTGCTGGTGTTCGGACGCCGGGCGGGCTGGCACGCGGCCGAGTACGCGACCGGGCTCGCAGCGGACCGGCCGCCCGTGGACGAGGCCCAGGTCGACGCGGCGGCGGCCGAGGCGCTGCGGCCGTTCTCGGCGGAGGGCGCGGAGCCCGCCGTAGGCCCTCCGGAGAACCCGTACACCCTCCACCAGGAGCTCCAGCAGGCCATGAACGACCTGGTCGGCATCATCCGCCGCGAGGGCGAGATGGAGCAGGCCCTGGAGAAGCTGGCGGATCTTCGGGTACGCGCCCGGCGGGCCGGGGTCGAGGGGCACCGGCAGTTCAACCCCGGCTGGCACCTCGCGCTGGACCTCAGGAACATGCTGCTGGTCAGCGAGTGTGTGGCGCGGGCCGCGCTGGAGCGGACCGAGTCGCGCGGCGGCCACACCCGAGAGGACCATCCGGCGATGGACCGCGAGTGGCGCCGGATCAACCTGCTGTGCCAACTGACCGACCCCACGGGCGGGTTGGCGGCGACCGACCCCGTCCGGGGGCAGATCGACCTCACCCGCGAGACCACCGACCCCATCCGCGCCGACCTGCTCGCTCTCTTCGACAAGGAGGAGCTGGTCAAGTACCTCGCCGAAGAGGAGCTGTACGAATGAGCGGCTACACGGCCCACTTCAAGGTGTGGCGGGGTGATGTGAAGGGCGGGGACCTGGAGGACTTCAAGGTCGAGGTCAACGACGGCGAAGTGGTGCTGGACATCATCCACCGCCTCCAGGCCACCCAGGCGCCCGATCTCGCCGTCCGCTGGAACTGCAAGGCGGGCAAGTGCGGTTCCTGCTCCGCGGAGATCAACGGGCGGCCCCGGCTGATGTGCATGACCCGCATGTCGGTGTTCACTCCGGAGGAGACGATCACCGTCACCCCGCTGCGGGCCTTCCCCGTGGTCCGGGACCTGGTCACGAACGTCGGCTTCAACTACCAGAAGGCGCGCGAGGTCCCGGCGTTCGTGCCGCCGCCCGAGCTCGGGCCCGGCGAGTACCGGATGATGCAGGAGGACGTGGACCGCTCGCAGGAGTTCCGCAAGTGCATCGAGTGCTTCCTGTGCCAGGACACCTGTCATGTCGTCCGCGACCACGAGGAGAACAAGACGGCCTTCGCGGGCCCGCGCTTCCTGATGCGGGTGGCCGAACTGGACATGCACCCGCTGGACGCGGCCGAGGAGTCCGGCCTGGACCGCAAGAAGACGGCCCAGGACGAGCACGGTCTCGGCTACTGCAACATCACCAAGTGCTGCACGGAGGTCTGCCCCGAGGGCATCAAGATCACGGACAACGCGCTGATTCCCTTGAAGGAAAGGGCCGTCGACCGCAAGTACGACCCGCTGGTGTGGCTGGGGTCGAAGATCAGGAGGAGGTCTTCCTAGCCGGCTTCATGGCCTGCCGCTCATAGCGATCGGGTTGCTCATGTCCGGTCCCTGGAGCGGGCCGATGAACAGAAACGTGCCGATCCCGGCCATGGCGACCAGGGTGCAGCAGCCCCACACAGGGGCCGCAGCACCTTGGCCCGCCCCGGCCCGGCGTGATCCACCCGGTGGTGATCGCGGCCACGGAGAGCACCGCTCCGATCGATCATCGCCCCATGAGCTCCAGCACCCTGACCAGGTTGGATTCCGCGATCTCCCGCATCCCGTCCGGGTTCGGGAAGTCGCCCTCGATCAGGCGGAGGGGGCCGGCGACCAGGGACACGTGCAGGGCGAGGCGGTAGAGGTTCATCCGGTCCTCGTCCAGGCCGGGGGCGCGCAGGACGTCGTAGTACTGCGGTCCGAAGCGGATGCGCAGGAAGACGTGCTCCCACTCGACGTCGACGTACATGAGCCCTTCGATGTCGATGAGGGCGGGCCTGCCCTGGTCGTCCAACAGGACGTGGTCGGCGCCGAGTTCGCCGTGGATGAGGGTGTGCCGGGCGCGCGGCCGGACGGCTGCGGCGAGCCGTCGTACGGTCTCCTCGAGCTCCTCCCGTACGACGGCGATCCGTTCGTCCCGTACGGCGGCCTGCTCGATGTGGCGCAGGGCGCCCTCGGTGATGCGCCGGGCGGCCGAACCCGACGACGAGGTACCGCCGTTGTCGACGAGCCCGACCTTGCCGAAGGCGGGGCCCTCCTGCGCGTGCAGGGCCCCGAGTTCGGCGGCCAGCAGCTCCAGCGCGGCACGACCGGCGACCGGGTCCCGCTCCAGCGCCTCCTCCAGACTGCCGCCCCGCATGTCCTCGACGACCACGGCGTCCATGGTGGTGTCGGCGTACAGGAGGCGGGGGGTGCGCACGCCGGCCGCGACCAGCCGGTCGTGGGCGGCCGTGAACACGTCGGGACCGGTGCCGGCGGAGAAGGGGTCGCGGGGGTCGGAGGGGCCGGCGTCCCAGTAGTCCTCGTCCGGCGACCAGACGTAGGCGACGACCGTCGTACCGTCGTCGAGGGCCAGCCGGTAGACACCCTTCTTGCTGCCACCGCGGAGCCGGGTGACGCCGGTGAGGGCGCGGCCGGTCGCGGCGCGGGCGAGGGGGGCGAGGTCGTCGCGGGTGAGATGTCTGCGGGTGGTGGTCATCCGGCAGATCGTCGCAGTGCGGCGCGCCGGACCGCAGGTCGTTTTCCAGTGGCCCAGTCCTTCTCGTACGCCGTCCAGTCCGCCTCCGTGGCCGCGAAGTCGACGTACAGCGCCACACCGAAGTTCGCGCGGTCCGCGTCCGTGCGGGAGAGCCCGAGGCGGACGCCGCGGACGGCCGCGGGGACGGTCTCGGCGAAGGACCAGTGGTCGAAGTTGTCCTCACGGTAGAACGGAAGGCCCATCAGCAGGTCGGTGGAGTCCGGGGTGACCTCCAGGGCCAGCGAGGTCTGCTGGGCGACATAGCCGCCGTACAGGCTCTCCAGGGGCGTGGCCGTGTCGTACGACATCACCGCGATCTGGTCGACCCGGCGCGCGACCTGACCGAAGTACGCCTGCGACCACCACTTGGGGTGCCCGGTGAGTGTGCCCGCGACGGAGTGCAGTGCGGGGAGCGGGTCGATCTGGTGGGCGGCGACGGAGAGGGGTACGCCGCGGGCGCGGGTGACCTGGTGGAGGGCGTCGAGGAGGTCGAGATAGTCCTCGTCGCCGGAGTGCAGGGGCTCCAGGTCGAAGTGGGCGCCGTCGAACCCGGTGTCGAGGATCTGACGGGTGGAGCGCACGACGGCGGCGCGGGTGTCCTTCTCGGTGAGGCGCAGTCCGTCCGGGCTCTCGGTGGCGAGCTTGTCGCCGAGCCAGGCCTGCACCCGGATGCCGGGGGCCGCCTTGTGCACGGCGCCGATCAGCCACCGCGCCTTCGGGTACGCCGACCCGGGCAGCGTCCCGTCGTGTTCCAGGGGCCCCGCGTGGACGTACAGGTCCCGGATCCCGGTGTCCCGCAGGCGCCGGGCGAGGGCGGTGACGTCGGCATCGGTCTTGCGGCCGTCCACCCAGGCGTGCCCGAGCCAGATCGCGTCCTTGCCCCGGCTGCGGGTGCCGTCCGCGGGGTCGCCGGCGTAGTTGAGGCGGAGGGCGACGGCGACGCCGAGGAAGGGAAGGAGGACGACGAGCGCGAGCGCGATCAGGCCCCGGCGGATCCAGCGGCGGCGGCCCGGCTTCGGCGCCGGTGCCTCCTTCGCCGCCTCGCCGTCCCCGTCCCCATCCCCGTCGATCTGTATGTCCCGCACCTCTGACATCCGCTCCCCCACTCCCCTCGCGTACCCCCGCCCGTCCCACCCCGCTCGCGCCACCGCATTCCGGCCCATACGCTCCCAAACGTGACGCCATCCTTGATACGGGGCCGCCCGCGGCAGGGCCGCTCGCACATATCCGCGCGGGTGGCACATGCCCTGCTGGGCGTGGTCGCCGGGGTCCTGTGGCTGGTGTTGCCGTGGATGACGATCAACGACGACGCTCCGGTTGCAGGCGCACGTACGAGCGCCGCCGCCCCTGCGGCGGACGAGTCCTCCGGCGCCGACCTCGTCCTGCCGGTGGCCGCGCTCGCCGTGGTGCTCGCCCTCGCCGCCTACGGCTCCGTCCGCCGGATACGCCGCACCCGCAGCCGTACGACACCGGCGGCCGCCGGCACGGCCCACGTCGGCGCGTACCCCTCCCCCGGAACCCAGCCCCCGCTCGCCGACCTGGACGACCGCTCCCGGGCCGCGCTGGTCGACGCCGACAACCACCTGCGCGCCTTCCGGGAGGAACTCCCCTTCGCCGAAGCCGTGTTCGGCCCCGAGGCGGTGTCCCCCTTCGCGACGGCGGCCGAGGCGGCGGAGGCCGAACTGTCGGCCGCGTGCGCGATACGGGCGCGGTACGAGGAAGGCGTACCGGAGGAGGCAGCCGCCCTCGCCGGAGTCGTGGGCCGCTGCGAGGAGGCCGAGCGGCGGCTGACCGCCGAGGCGGAAAAGCTGCGCACCCTGCGGGCACTGGACCGTGACCCCGCGGCGGCCCTGGCGGCGGCCGAGGCCCGCTTCCGTGAGCTGACCGCCCGCACGGCCGGGGCGGGGCCGACACCCCTGAGTGACTCCGTCACCGGGTACCTCGAGCTGGCCAAGGACAGCCTCGTCACCGCCACCGTGCACCTCAACCAGACCCACCAGGCCACCGCCTCCGGCCGGCCGGACGAGGCGGCCCACCACCTCCGTGCGGCGGAGACCGCGATCTCCCGGGCGGACGTGCTGGTGACGGCCGTGGCCCGGCATCGGTCGGCGCTCACCGAGGCCGCCCGTCTGATCCCGTCCACGCTCACGGGCGCGGAGGCGGAGCTGGCCCCCTTCCGCGACAGCACCGCGTACGAGGGCGAGACCTACGCCCGGATCCTGCACGCCGACGCGGTCCTGGCCGCCGTACGACAGGAGACGACGTCCGGACAGCCGTACGACACCCTCGGCGTCCTGCGTCGGATCGTGCAGGCGACCGCGCCCCTGGCGACCGGCCGGTCCGGGGTGCTCGCGGTGGCCGCGCTGCTGGTCGCCCGGGAGGCGGCGGCCGCGGCGGACGACTACGTCACCGTCCACCGCGAGGCCGTCGGTGCCGGGCCCCGCGTCCTGCTGTCGCAGGCTCGGCTCACCGACGATCTCCCGCGGGCGGACGCCCTGGCCCGCGAGGCGCGTGACCTCGCCGAACAGGACGTACGCCTGCGCGGGCACCCTGCCTAGAAACAGGCTCAGGACTCAGAACAGGCTGAGCAACGCCTCCGCCGGGTCCACCATGTCGTTCTTCCCGTCGGGCAACGGCAGTTCGAACCACACCGTCTTGCCACGCGGTGTCCGGCGGGAGCCCCAGGCCGCACTGAGGAGGCCGACCAGTTGCAGGCCCCGGCCGCCCTCGTCGGTGTCGCGGGCGCGGCGGCGGCGCGGCTGGACCAGTCCGGAGTCCCAGACCTCGCAGACCAGGGTGCGGTCCAGCAGGAGCCGTAGCCGGATGTCACCCTCGCCGTACCGCAGGGCGTTGGTGACGAGCTCACTGACCAGGAGTTCCGTGGTGTCGACCAGGGGCTCCAGGTCCCAGCTGAGCAGCTGGCCGCGTGCGTACTCCCGGGCCCGGCCCACACTGCGGGGCTCGCGCGGCAGGGTCCAGTCGCCGACCGAGTCGGCGGGCAGGCCCTGGACACGTGCCATCAGCAGCGCGATGTCGTCCTCGCCGTGGTGGGTGTCGAGGGTGTTGAGGACGTGGTCGCAGACGTCCTCCAGGGGGGCGGAGGGGTCGGTGAGCGCTCCTACGAAGGCCTGGAGGCCTTCGTCGAGGGGGTGATCGCGGCTTTCGACCAGTCCATCCGTGTAGAGCGCGAGCAGGGCGCCTTCGGGTAGTTCGACCTCGACCTCCTCGAAGGGCTCGCCACCGACGCCGAGCGGCATGCCGGGCGGCACGTCGAGCATCAGCGCGTCCTCGCCGGGCTCCACCAGGACGGGCGGGAGGTGCCCCGCGTTGGCGAAGGTGCAGCGGCGGGTCACCGAGTCGTAGACGGCGTAGACGCAGGTCGCGAGGTACACCTCCAGGAGGTCCGCCTCGCGGGGGCGGCGGGCCGCTCGGGTGGCCTGCTGGACACCGCCGGGTGCGCCGAGACCGCGGGCGATCTCGTCCAACGCGCTGAGCACCTCGGCCGGTTCGAGGTCCAGGAGGGCCAGGGTGCGCACGGCGGACCGCAGTTCCCCCATCGCCACCGCCGCCCGCAGACCACGGCCCATCACGTCACCGACCACCAACGCCGTACGGTGTCCCGGCAGTTCGATGACGTCGAACCAGTCACCGCCGACCTCGCTGGGCCGGTCCGCGGAGGAGTTGCCGGGCAGATAGCGGCAGGCGATGTCCAGACCGGAGGCGACCGGGTCGCCGGGCGGCAGCAGGGACCGCTGCAGTATCAGCGCCCGCTCGTGCTCGCGCCGGTACAGGCGCGCGTTGTCGATACAGACCGCCGCTCGCGCGGCCAGCTCCACCGCGAGATCCCGGTCCCGGTCCCCGAACGGCTCACTGCCCTTGGTCCGGGAGAACTGCGCGAGTCCTACGACGGTGTCGTGGGCGACCATCGGCACCGCGAGCGTGGACTGCACGAGGCCGCCCTCCTCGGCCGGGATGTACTGCGGGCGGGCGGTGCGCAGGGCGTCCGCACAGGGCGAGTTGAAGGGGTAGTGGTGGACCGCGCCTAGTTCGACGGGGTCGCCGGAGCCGGTGAAGGGGGCGTCGGAGACTGCGCTGGCGAAGGCGACCCGGCGCAGTTCGGCGCTGCCGTCGGCGAGGCCGGGCGGGGTCTCGTCGCCGGCCAGGAGGCCCTGGTAGAGGTCGACGGTGGCCAGGTCGCAGAAGCCGGGGACGACGACGTCGAGGAGTTCGCGGGCCGTGGTCTCCAGGTCGAGCGAGTTGCCTATACGGGCGCCGGCCTCGTTCAAGAGGGCGAGATTGCGTCGGGCGGCCGCGGCCTCGCGGGCGGCGGCGCGGCGGGCGGTGATGTCGGTTCCCAGCCAGGCGATGCCGATGGGCCGGCCGGACCCGCTGCGCACCCGGTACAGGTTGATGGACCAGTGGCGGCGCTCGTCGGAGCCCGGCAGAAAGCCCGTGACGTGCATGTCGGTGATGGAGTCGCCGGTCTCCAGGACCCGGCGCAGGGTCGCGGTGACCCGCTCGGCCTCGGGGCGCGGCAGATAGTCGTGGACGCCCTTGCCCCGGTGGTCGTCCGGGCTGCCCCCGAAGAGGGAGGCGAAACGGTAGTTGACGCGGCGAACCCGCAGGTCGGGGTCGATCAGCACGAACCCGAAGGGAGATTGACCGAAAATCGCCTGCGAGGCGGCGAGGTCGGTCTCGATGCTGCGCAGCGTGCGCACGTCGACGACGATGCAGACGGCGGCCTTCTCACCTTCCTCGGTCCGCGTCGGCATCACATAGACCTCGGCGAGGCCTTCCCGGCCGCACTCGCCGTCGGCCGCCGACGGGGGCACCCGGAAGGGCACCACACCGGTCCACTCGCGGCCGTCCAGGATCTCCGCCATCTTGCGCTGGCCCTGCGCGCGCAGGTCCGGGTCGATGAAGGCCTCGATGGGGTCCATGCCGACGGCATGCTCGGCGGGGATGCCGAAGAGCTGCTCGGCGCGCAGACTCCACTGCTCCACCAGACCGTCGGGGCCTATGGAGAAGGACGCGACCTTGATGTAGTCGTAGATCGAGCCGGGCGGACTGCTCTGCCACATGGCGTCACCGGACAGCGGCTCGCCGGGACGGACACGCGCCACGGCATCATCCGCGGCCTCCGCCCTCGCGCCGTCCAACGGGTCCTTCGACTCCGTGGCCTTCGCTGGTATCTCGCTCACGCGAACCGTCCCCTCCAGCTCACCGCGTCCGGTACCGGTCACCGGGGGCGGCTGCCCGCAGTATCCAGCACTACGGCGCCGCACAACACGGTGTTCACGATCACAGCACGATCCCGACGGTTTTCGGTCCGGGCTGCGACAACACTTCCAGTCTTCTAACCAGCGGACACGGCGTCGAATCACGTCTGCCGACAACCGCCACTGGCCTGAACCAGTCGATGGACAGGGGTAGGGGTGCCGTACAGACGTTCCTCACCGCGATCAGGCCCTGTTCAACCCGGCACCGAGAGTTCGAACCAGACCGTCTTGCCCGTCGTGCCGGGACGGGTGCCCCAGCGGCGGGCCGCGTGGGCGACCAGTTGCAGACCTCGGCCGCTCTCGTCCTCGAGGGCGGCGACGCGTGCGCGGGGCGGGTCGGGCAGGGGGTCGGAGACCTCCACCAGGAGGACCCCGTCGACGGCCTCGGGGCGGACCAGGCGGACGCCGATGGGGCCGGTGGCGTGCCGCAGGGCGTTGGTCACCAGCTCACTGACCAGCAGGGCGGCGATGTCGGCGAGGCCGTCGAGATTCCAGGCGGCCAGCCGGCCCCGGACGGCTGTCCGGGCAGCGCGTACGGCGCCCGGGTCCGCCGGGAACGTCCACTTGGCGCAGTCGCCTTCGGTGTCGATCACGCCGATCACATCCCGGGCCAGCCCATGTCCGCTTTCGTGGGGTTAAGGGGCACATACCCGATATCAGGGGTGCGGTACCGCGCCGAATGGCGGAACACGGGGCGCCTAAGCGCTGCGGCTCCCCGCGCCCCCGAGCGTCTCCAGTGAGCGAATCGCTTCTACGTCCTGGTCGAGCCAGTTCACGTCCCAGACCTCGTCCGGGGCGAGCCAGCGCAGTTCGTCGTGATCCTGCAAAGGCTTGGGGTCCGGGGAGTTCGGGGAGAGGTGGGCCGTCCAGGCCTGGAGGACGTACGGCGACTTGAGGGGCCACTCGCCGGGGATGCGCGCCACGACCTCCACCTCCACACCCAGCTCCTCTCGGAGCTCGCGCACGAGGGCCGCCTCGGACGACTCCCCCTCCTCCACCTTGCCTCCGGGCAGCTCCCAACGGCCGGCCAGAACAGGAGGTGCGCTGCGGCGGGCTGCGAGGAGGCGGTCGCCGGCGTACAGGGCGGCCGCCACCACCACGATCCGTTCCGTCATGCGCCGGAGCCTACGGGAGGCTCCTCAGTCGGCCGAACTCGCGCCGTTCTGGCTGATGCGCTCGACCCAGTAGAGCTGCTTGTGACCGCGGGCATCGAGGCTGTCGGCGATCTTCTGGGCCTCGGCCCGGGTCGCGTACCTGCCCACGCGGTAGCGATTGCCGTTGTCGTCCTGTCGTATGACGAGCCAGGGAAGAGTGATCGTGCCGTCGTTCATTGCGCCCCACCGCTCCTTCCCGACCTGTGTCGAGCCCCACCCGATAAGGAAACCGCACTCGCATATGCCCGACCCTACGCCCAACCTTTACGCAGCGAATACGCGTTTTCACAAAGAGGTACGCAACCAGCCAGGACGGACTCCTCCGGCAGGGGCGCGCAGCCGTGAACGCGCCCCCGGTGGGCGACGATGCCTCCGGTCAGGGGCGCCTTTGGAACAGTGGTGTCGACCTGCGAGAACGGCCGAATTCGAACGGCATTCGCCTACGGGCCCGTTGAGTGTTCGCCCGGGGCAACTTCCCCGGGGCGCACGCTACTTCACCGGCAGGTGGTACGCGACCTGGTAGCGGTCCGCCGGAATGACCACGTCGGCCGTCTCCACCGGGCGGCCCGAGGCGTAGTAGGTGCGGTGGACCACGAGGACGACATGGCCGGGGACACCGCCCAGGGCCAGCAGTTCCTCGGCCAGGCCGGGACGCGCGCCCACCTCCTCGGTGACGTTGTCCACGACGACGTCGATGGCGGCCATGCGCTCGACCACGCCCATGCCACCGAGGGGGCCCTCCTCAGGGAGCATCACGGGAGTGCGGCCGGTGACCGCGAGGGGCTCCCAGGAGGTGGAGAGCATCATCGGCTCACCGGCCTCCCGGAAGACGTACTTCGTACACATCACGCGGTCGCCGGGCCGGATGTCGAGCCGCTCGGCGATGGCGGCCGACGCCTCCGTCTGCGCGCTTCTGGACTCCCAGGTGCCGCGCCCCTCCCCGTCGGCCTGCTCCTGCCGGAAGGGCGTGGCGCCGGAGGCCGGGCGGTAGCCGGAGCGGGCGATACGGCGGGGCACGGGCTGCTCCCGGACGTACGTCCCGGAGCCGGAGCGGCCCTCGACCAGGCCCTCGGCCATCAGCACCTTGCGGGCCTCCAGCGCGACGGTGTCCGAGACGCCGTACTCCTCGCGGATCCTGGCCTGGGACGGCAGGCGGGTGTGCGGTGGTAGCGAACCGTCGACGATCTTCTTGCGGAGATCACCCGCGACGCGCAGGTACGCCGGCTGCTCACCGAATGTCACTGGCCGCTCCCATCAGGTTGTACAGACAGCAACAGCGTGGCAACCGTGGGTTGGGCCATGCAAGTAAAGGCCAGAGAATCACTCGATGTGATGACATGTTCCGGTGGGGGTCTTTACGCAGGCACTTTCTCCCCGCTATGGCCGCGCTCACACATTGAGTTCGCCGCCGCCCGACTCACCGCTGCCGTCGTCGCCCCCGTCGTCGTACGTCGGCCGCTTGGTGGCGAGCCCCAGAGCCTTGCGTGCGGTGACCGTGCTGGGGCCGTCGACGTACTCGTAGCCCTTGTCGTAGTGCAGGTAGAAGGTGTCCACGTCGTCGTCCTCGGCAGCGACGACCGCCTTGGCCCACTCGTCGCGCGCGTCCTCCATGTCCTTCACCAGGGCCGCGACCGGCTTGTCGGCAGCGGCCGGCCAGGACTCCGCGCGCAGGGTCTTGATCTGCTCGTTCAGGCTGTCGTGGACGTCCCGCGACCACTTCCGATAGCCGGGCAGGTCGTCCTCGGGGTAGTCCTCGGGCTCCTCCCACAGCACGGTGTCCATGGCGTTGAGGGACTTCAGGAGGGCGATCTGGTACGTGTCGAGGGTGGTCTCGTCGGCGCGCAGCGAGCCGGTCAGGGTGGCCTTCTCGTCGGTGTTGCCGAAGATGCAGCTGACCTCGCGGTCGCCGAGGCGCCAGCTCTGCCGGGTCGGGCCGAAGTAGTACACGTCGACGTCGTCGGGGAGCGCCCAGGTGTCCATGACGTAGGTGTCCTGGAGAGGGTGGCACTTCTCGTCGGCGGCGTCGGAGACCGCGCCGTCCCCCGGGAAGCCGTCGCCGCCGGTCATCTTGAACTCGCCGAACACCTCGCCGTCGTGCTCACCCGCGCAGGGCACCTCGTCGACGTCGTAGGTGAGACCTTCGAGGGACTCCCCCGGCGCATCGAAGCACTGGCCCTTCACCACCGAGAAGGTCGCGCCCTCGGTCGCGCCCTTCTTGAACCCCTCCCAGGCGTCGGAGAGCCCGCCGGTGGCGAGCACCGTCACCCACAGGGCGAGTCCGAGCGACGACAGGATCGACCCCGTGATCGCCAGGGCCTTGCCGGACTGGCCCTTCTTCTTGATCTGCACCAGCGCGATCACCCCCAGCACCAGTCCCACCGCCGGGAAGCAGCACAGGACGCCGAGCACCAGGGAGGCGACGGCGAGGCCGTTGACCGACGACGGGCGGGCGTAGGGGCTGTAGCCCTGTCCCCAGGTCTGGTACGGCGGGCCATAGGGTTGCCCGTACGGCTGTCCGTATGGCTGCTGCCCATACGGCTGCTGCCCCTGCGGCGGCGGCCCGTACGGGTCCGGGGCCGGGGACGGCCCCCGGGCGGGATCGGGCTGGTGGGGCCCAGGGGGCGGGGGTATGGACACGGGTACCGTGCTCCTGGTTCAGCAGGCGGGGAACTGACGTACGACAGGGCGCATGGTATGCGCGGGGCGGGCGGGGGCGGAATGCCGATCACGGGTGCGACGACCCAGGCGGTGAACGGGCTGACGGCGCGGTGGGCGGGGGTGTCTTCCGGGGGGACCGTGTTCTCGGCGGCCGGTGTGTGGCCGCTGCTGGCCTTCCTGGCCGACGGGGCCAGAGGCCCGGCGCGGGCCGAGCTGGCGCGGGCGCTCGGAGTGCCCGCGGAGCAAGCGGCCACGGCGGCGCGGGAGTTGCTCGCGGAACTGGCCGAATCGGAGGCGCTGGACTCGGCTCTCGGACTGTGGACCAGGCGGACGCTGGAGCTGCGCGAGGAGTGGGAGGCCGGGCTGCCCACCGACGCGCTCGGGGTCCTCACCGGCGATCCCGCCCTCGATCAGCGGGAGATGGACGCCTGGGCCGCGAAGCGGACGGGTGGGCTGATCGAGCGGATGCCGGTGGAGGCAGGGGACGACACCGAGCTGGTGCTGGCGAGCGCGCTGGCTCTGCGGACCACATGGCTGCGGCCCTTCGAGGTGCGTCCGGTACGGCCGTCCGCGGGCCCCTGGCAGGGCCGGACCCTGCGCGGGCTCAACCGCCGGAGTGTGCGGCTGGACCGGGTCGGCGTGGTGACCGCACCCGAGGGCCGGGTCACCGAGGTGAAGGTACTCGGCGACAACGGCATCGACGTCCATCTCCTGCTCGGGGACGAGCACATGACGCCAGGTCGGGTGATGGCGGCGGGGGCGGCCGCGCTCGACGGCACGTGTCCGGTCGTACGGGGGTCGTTGCTTCCGCACGGGCCCGCGGGGCCGGGACTGCGGGTCGAGGAGCGGCCGTGTGCCGGCCCGCGGCAACCGACGCTGGAGGTGACGACGGCGGCGTTCGAGGTGCGGGCGCACCACGATCTGCTGGACCTGCACGGACTGTTCGGCCTCACCGCGGCTCGGGACGCGCGGCAGGGGCACTTCGCCGGCATCAGCGCCGCGCCCCTGGCCGTCGGCTCCGCCCGGCAGTCCGTCCTGGCGCGCTTCGACGCGCTCGGATTCGAGGCGGCCGCGGTGACGGCGGTCGCGGCGGCGCCGGGTGGGGCGCCGCCCACGCCCCGATACACATCCACCGTGGTCACGGCCACCTTCGACCGCCCCTTCGCCTTCCTCGCCGTACACCGGGAGACACGGCTGGCGCTGACGGCGGGCTGGGTGACGGAACCGACGCCGTTCCGGTAGCCGCCCTGCGGTTCGGAGTGACGGGACGGACGCCGCTCCCGGCAGCGGTCCTGCGGCCCCGGCCGCCGAAGGCGATGGCTCACGTGGTCTTGCCCCAGGCGACGGGAACAGGGGACGGGACGGACGCCGCTCCCGGCAGCGGTCCTGTGGCCCCGGCCGCCGAAGGCGATGGCTCACGTGGTCTTGCCCCAGGCGACGGGAACAGGGGACGGGACGGACGCCGCTCCCGGCAGCGGTCCTGTGGCCCCGGCCGCCGAAGGCGATGGCTCACGTGGTCTTGCCCCAGGCGACGGGAACAGGGGACGGGACGGGTGCCGCTCCCGTAGTCGTCCTGTGGTCTCAGTGGCCGAAGGCGTTAGGCCGGGCGGTCTTCTTCCCAGGCGACGGGGCGGGGGGACAGAACCGGCGCCGCTAGCTGGCCCCCCCCCCCCGGCCGTCTCAGTCGTCGAAGGCGGTCGCCCGGGTGGTCTTCTCCCAGGCGGCCACGTCGTTCCGTACGCCGTCGAGGTGGTCGAGTACGGCGGTCACGGCGTCGTCGCCGAGGGGCAGCCGCAGCGGGGTCTCCTCGGCGGCGAGCGCGGCGAGGATCAGGGCCGCCGCCTTCGCGGGGTCGCCGGCCTGGGTGCCGTCGCCGCCGGAGACGAACCCGCGGGTCTCGCTCACCTTGGTGTAGACGCCGCTGTCGGCACTGGCTCCCGCATGGCTCACGTCGAACAGCGAGGTGCGGAAGGCGCCCGGCTCCACGATCAGCACCTTGATGCCGAACTCCCGCACCTCGTCAGCGAGCCCCTCGGACATGCCCTCCAGCGCGAACTTCGTCCCGCTGTACGCCGAGAACCCCGCGAAGGACATCTGCCCGCCCATGCTGCTCATCTGCACGATCGCCCCCGAGCGCCGCCCGCGCATGGAGGGCAGCACCGCCCTCGTGAGCGCCGCCGGCCCGAGGACATGCAGGTCGAACAGCTCGCGCAGTTCCTCGTCGGTGGTCTCCTCGAAGGCACCGACATGGGTCCGGCCGGCGTTGTTGACCAGCACGTCGATCCGCCCGTGCCGGGACACCACGTCCCGTACGACGGCCTCCGCGGCGGCCGTGTCGGTCACGTCCAGACGCAACGCCTCCACCTGGTCGGGATGGGCGGCCACCAGATCGTCCAGCGCCTCGGGTCGGCGGGCCGCGCCCACCACGACATCGCCGTCGGCCAGCGCCGCCTCGGCGATCGCCCGCCCGAACCCGCTGCTCGCGCCTGTGACCAGCCACACCTTGTTCATGACGACTCCTCGTGGTCCCGCCGTTCGTGTCACCAACCACCCTGCTGCGGAAGTCGGTTGCCCGTCCAAGACCCACGGTGATAACCGATGGCTATGACGACCGACGTACATGTACGGGATCTGCGCTACTTCCTGGCGGTGGCCGAGGAACTGCACTTCACGCGCGCGGCCGAGCGGTTGTACGTGTCGCAGCCCGCGCTGAGCAAGCAGATCCGGGTGCTGGAGCGGCAGTTGGGCGTTGAGCTGTTCCGGCGGGACCCGCGGGGCGTGCTGCTCACCGAGGCGGGCGAGGCACTGCTGCCGCACGCCCGGCAGGTGCTGGCGGCCTGGTCGGCGGCGGACGCCGCGATGGCGACGGCCCGGGCGGCGGAGCGCGGCACGCTGGTGGTCGGCATGAGCACCAGCCCCGGCCGCGGCGGTCTGCTCCCGGCGATCCGCTCCCGCTTCACGGCCGCACATCCGGAGGCGGTCGTACGGCTGCGGCAGATGAGCTGGCAGGACCCGACCGCGGGTCTCGCGGACGGCGAGACGGACGTCGCGTTCGTCTGGCTGCCGCTGCCCGACGAGGAGCGCTACGGATGGACCGTGGTCGCCGAGGAACCCCGCCTGGTCGCCCTCCCCGACAGCCATCCGCTCGCCGCCCGCGAGGAGGTCGACTTCACCGACCTGGCCGACGAACCGTTCCTCGCCCTGCCGCCGAGCGCGGGCCCCTTGCGCGACTTCTGGCTCGCGCTGGACGAACGCTCCGGCCGCCCTCCCCGCATCGGCGCGGAGATCGCCGGCACGGAGGAGACGTACGAGGCCCTCGTCGCGGGCCTGGGCATCTGCCTCGTGGCGGCCGGCAACGCCCCTCTGATCTCCCTGGGCGGGGTGGTCACCCGGCCGGTGCGCGGGATCGGGCCGAGCAGATACGTGCTGGCCTGGCGCAAGGAGGACGGGGGGCGACCACTGGTGCAGGGGTACGCGCAGGCGTGCCGGACGGTGACGGACGGCTGAGCGAGGCCGCCCTTCGACCTCGGGGTACCGCCGCGCGGGAAAGCGGGCGCGGCTGGGGAGGGGCTCGGCTCAGCCGTGCGGGCAGGCGGAGACGGCTCAGCCGTGGGGACAGTGGCGGCGGGGGCGCGCTTGCTCTGCGGGTCAGCAACCAGGAGCGCGGCTCAGGGGTGGGTTCAGCCACGTCGGGCGGACGGCCCCGAGCCGAGTCGTCCCCTGCGGGACGGTCGGCTCGGGAGTGGATTCAGCCGTGGATCAGCTGTTTGTCCTTGTCGGGGTCCTGGTTCGGGTCGGTTCGGGAGGCGAGTCGCCGACGCAGGTTCTCGCCCTCGACGTCGACGTCGGGCGCCGAGCATGTCGGCGATGCGGCGACGCAGGGTACGGACGGACATGCACCGGCGCTTGGCGACCAGTTCGTCCTTCGCGCCGGTGCACAGCCTCCGGATGTCCCACCACCACCATGCTCGGCGTGACGCGCCTGGCGATCCCTGGCCAGATGGTCGAACTCGAGGGCACCGCCGTCGCGTGATGTGACCCCGCCTGGTCCGCTGCTCGCTGTCGGTGAACCTGGGCGGGCAGCGGGCAGCGTTGATTCCGAGCCTCGTAGCGGAACTACCCGCCGCCCGGCGCATGTCAGTGCCGCCGACCGCACCCCGGCGAGACGGGCGCCTGGCGAGCAGGCCGCGTGCCACACGCTTCGAACACCATCGAGGGATACGCCGCAACAGTCGATGGAAGCCCTCATGTCCGGCGAGGAACCGCTGGAGACCGGGGAGAAGACGCGTGCCGAGCTGGAGTGCTACCAGCCGCGGTATGACCTACATCCAGGCCCTCGCCGACGCCGGTGACGACTTCCGGTACGACGCCGGCCTGCTCAACGGCCTGCGCTTCATGCTGCAAGGCCACCATCTCGACAAGCGCCATGGCCGCTGGCGCGACGACCCCGTCTACGTCACCAGCCCCGACGGCCCCCGCCCGCGCGTCCATGGCCCACCTCAACCCCGTCAAGATCCACCCCTGGAAGGACGGCAACGGACGCATGTCCCGCGCCCTGTCCAGCCTCGTGTTCTCCCGCGAGGCCCTGATGTCACCCGAGGTCTCCTCCATCGAGGAGTGGCTCGGCCGGGGACAGAACACGTACGCCTATTGCCAGGTCCTGGAGGTGGGCTATTACCAGGTTCTGGAGGTGGGCGGCCCGCATTGGAGCCCGAGCGGGACACCCGGCCCTGGATCCGGTTCTGCCTGACCGCACACCACCGGCAGGCCCAGCAGGCCCAGCGCCGCTTCGACCTCGTGTCGCGGGCCTGGACCCGCCCGGTCGAAAGACGTCGAGGCAACCGGCCTGGACGAGCGGGTCGTCTACGCCCTACTGTCCGGTGCTGCGCCGAGCCTGGCGACGAACGCAGCGACCTGTACTCACTGGGCTGCGTGATGTACGAAATGGTCACTGGATGGCCACCCTTCGGCGACACCCGCGCCGATCCCGTCGCTCTCGCCCAAGCTCACCAGAACAAGGCGCCCACGCCGCCGCGGGCCCGGGTGGCAGGAGTGCCAGCGACACTCGAAAAACTGATCATGGCCCTACTCGCCAAGGATCCCGAGCATCGGCCCCATAACGCGCGCGCCGTCGTCCGCGTGATCAAGGAGGTCGAGCAGGACCTCGATGCGTCCGGGCCAGAGCGACGTGCCGACGGCCCCTCGCAAGGGCCGGGCGCACCCATGTCCGACAACGGCTTCGCCGATCAACTGAGCGCTGCCGAACTCGCGGTACGACAGCTTGTCTGGAAGCACGGCCAGGATCATGCTCTGGTCATCACTGCGCGCATGGAACTTGCCGACCTCACTGGGCACAGCGGCGACGTGCGCGGAGCCGCCGAGCTGTACGACCGGCTGGGTCGGGATTGCAGCGCCTGGTTCGGTCCGGGACATAGCCGCACGCTAGACGCCTTTGAAGGTATGGCGCGGTGGGTTAGCGCCTGAGGCGAGGAGACGCAGTAGTGCATGCGTCAGGTCAGGGTATGGCCCGTGTCGGATTGCCGGGAGTGCTGCCCGTCGGGTCCTGGCCTCCCCCTGCGGAGGCTTCCGCTGCAATCGCGCTCCCGACATCTTCCGGCATGAGAGCGGTAACCCAGTACGGACAACCCCAAGGTCAGTAGTGATAGCGGGCTGCGAGGATCACGATCTCCTTGTCCGTAACCAGGTAGACCAGGCGATGCTCATCATCGATCCGCCTCGACCACGCCCCGGGCAAGTGGTACTTAAGCGGCTCGGGCTTGCCGATCCCCGTGAAGGGGTCCCGCTTGACGTCCTCAATGAGCTTGTTGATCCGAGCGAGCATCTTGCGGTCGTTCTTGAGCCACGAGGTGTAGTCCTCCCAGCCCTGGTCCTCGAAGACAAGCCTCACGCAGCACCCTCGGCAGGATCCGCCGCATCGGGATCAATCAGCTCGCGCTCCGAGACATTGATGTTGCTCAGAGCATTCTCGTACGCCTTGAGCAGGCGCCGTGCGTTCGCAGGCGAGCGCAGCAGGTACGAGCCCTCGCGCAGCGCCGCATAGTCCTCTGCCGAGACAAGTACGGCGTTGCCATGCTTGGACACGATCTCAATGGCCTCGTGATCGTCGTTGACCTTCTTGATCAGCGGAAAGAGAGCCTTGCGGGCTTCACTCGCAGTTATCGACATGGATTGACCCCCCTCTACCAAGTGGTACTGGATAAGGTACCACTTATGGCCCCTGAAGCGAGGCTAAATGAGTGACAGCCCGTCAGAAATCCCAGCACCATCCCAGCGCGGGAAAGAGCCAGGGGCCCGACTCCGATGAGTCGGGCCCCTCTGACCTGCGCATTTAACAAAGACGACGTGGTGGATTTGCGCCTAAACGTTGAAGCGGAACTCCACCACGTCCCCGTCCTGCATGACGTAGTCCTTGCCCTCCATCCGCGCCTTCCCCTTCGCGCGGGCCTCGGCCACCGAGCCGGTCTCCACCAGGTCGTCGAAGGAGATGACCTCCGCCTTGATGAAGCCCTTCTGGAAGTCGGTGTGGATCACGCCGGCCGCCTCGGGAGCCGTGGCGCCCTTCTTGATGGTCCAGGCGCGGGACTCCTTGGGGCCGGCCGTGAGGTAGGTCTGGAGGCCGAGGGTGTTGAAGCCGACGCGGGCGAGGGTGGTGAGGCCCGGCTCCTCGGCACCGACCGACTCCAGGAGCTCCATGGCGTCCTCCTCGTCGAGCTCGGCGAGGTCCGCCTCCAGCTTGGCGTTGAGGAAGATCGCCTCGGCGGGGGCGACCAGGGCGCGCTGCTCGTCCTTGAAGCCTTCGTCGACCAGTTCGTCCTCGTCGACGTTGAAGACGTACAGGAAGGGCTTCGTCGTCAGCAGGTGCAGGTCGTGCAGGAGCTCCTCGTTGCCGGAGCCCTGGACGATGCCCGCGGAGAACAGGGTGTCGCCCTTCTCCAGGATCTCCTTCGCCGCCTCGACCGCCGCGACCTTCGCCACGACGTCCTTCTTGATCCGCGACTCCTTCTGGAGGCGGGGCAGGACCTTCTCGATGGTCTGGAGGTCCGCGAGGATCAGCTCGGTGTTGATCGTCTCGATGTCGTCCTTGGGCGAGACCTTGCCGTCGACGTGGACGACGTTCTCGTCCTTGAAGGCGCGGATGACCTGGCAGATCGCGTCGGACTCGCGGATGTTCGCCAGGAACTTGTTGCCCAGGCCCTCACCCTCGGAGGCACCCTTCACGATGCCCGCGATGTCCACGAAGTCCACGGTCGCCGGAAGGATCTTCTGGGAGGAGAAGATCTCGGCCAGTTTCGCAAGGCGCGGGTCCGGGACGCCGACCACGCCGACGTTCGGCTCGATCGTGGCGAACGGGTAGTTGGCCGCCAGCACGTCGTTCTTGGTCAGGGCGTTGAACAGGGTCGACTTGCCGACATTCGGCAGACCGACGATTCCGATCGTGAGCGACACGTTGCGACTTCCCGTACGTGAGAGGAGACGTGAGGAGACTGGCGGCCAGGGGGCCGATCCACCAGTCTACGGCGTGTCGCAGCCCGCTCCGGCGGGCCTCTCGAACGCATGGCCAAGGTCTTTCCCACCGCGTGTCCGAGGAGCGATTCCACACATAAACAGACCTAGGTTGGTCCAGTGGAGCAACACAGGACCCGCCCCCCGCACAACGGAACGCGACGCCCGACCCAAGGAGCGCCGCTACCCTCGCAGGCCCGCGGCGAGCGCCGGCCGCCGGTGGCCCGCCGCCCGCCGCCGCCCGTCGTCCGGACGCTGCGACGGCTGCCCAACCCCAGACTCACCGGGCTCGGCGGAGGCCTGTTCTGCACCGCGCTCATGTTCGTGCTCGGCTGCCTCGTCTCCCTGCTGTTCGGCTCGTCGCTGACGGTGTACGGCGTGCTGTTCGTGCCGGTGAGTGTGCTGACGGCGGTCTGGATGCGCCGGGGCGATCTGCTGACCGCCCCGATCATCGTTCCGATCGCCTTCGCCGTCGGGCTCGTCCCGGTCGCCGACAGCGGCGGCGGCACCTCGGGCCGTCTGATGGGCCTGTTCACCGCGCTGGCCACCCAGGCCGGCTGGCTCTACGCCGGCACACTGGCCGCCGGCCTCATCGCACTGGTCCGCAGGATCCGCCTGGTGCGGGGGCGCTCGCGCTGACCTCGCAGGCCGGGGCACGAGGGACGGCTCCCGGGCCGCTCGGCTCCAGCCGCACGGTCGGGAGCGGCGCGAACCGGGGCGGCACCGGCGAAACGGATGGCCGGAGGTGCGAGTCGGGGCCCGTGTGGCGGTGCTGCCGTTGCCACCGGCCTCGGGCCCCCGCCCTCCTGACCCCTTCACCCCCCGCAACTCCGCGGCCCTCTTACTCCTGCGCCGCCCGCATCGCCGCCCCCACGATCCCCGCGTTGTTCTGGAGCTCCGCCGGGACGATCTCGGCCTTGATGCCCTCGATGTGCGGCAGGAACTTCTGGGCCTTGCGGCTGACGCCGCCGCCGATGATGAACAGCTCGGGCGAAAAGAGCATCTCGACATGGGCGAGGTACTTCTGGACGCGGTGGGCCCAGTGCTCCCAGGTGAGCTCCTCGTCCTCCCTGGCCTTGCTGGAGGCCTTCTTCTCCGCGTCGTGGCCGTGCAGTTCCAGGTGGCCCAGCTCGGTGTTGGGGACGAGGACGCCGTCGACGAAGACCGCGCTGCCGATGCCGGTGCCGAAGGTGAGGAGAATGACGGTGCCCTTGCGGTCCTTGCCCGCGCCGAAGTTCATCTCGGCGACGCCCGCCGCGTCCGCGTCGTTGACGACGGTCACCGGGAGTCCGCCGAGCCGCTCGCCGAACAACGCGCGCGCGTCGGTGTCGATCCAGCTCTTGTCGACATTGGCCGCCGTACGGATCGTCGAGCCGCCGGTGACCACGCCCGGGAAGGTCAGGCCGACCGGTCCCGTCCACCCGAAGTGGTCCACGACCTGCTTCACCCCGTCGGCCACCCCGTCGGGCGTCGCCGGTTGCGGGGTGAGCACCTTGTGGCGCTCCTGGGTGAGGTCGCCTTTGTCCAGGTCCACAGGGGCGCCCTTGATCCCGGATCCGCCGATGTCCAAGCCGAAGATCTGCATGGCCCTACGTTACGACGGACGACTGACAGTCACGCTTCCGAGGTCCCCTTACGCTCCGCGACCAGCGCCGCCGCCTCCTCGCGCAGGTCGCGCCGCAGTTCCTTCGGGAGCGAGAAGGTGATGGACTCCTCGGCCGCCTTCACGAGCTCCACGTCGCCGTAACCGCGCTGCGAAAGCCACTCCAGGACCTCCTCGACGAGTACCTCCGGCACCGAGGCACCCGAGGTCACGCCGACCGTGGTCACGCCCTCCAGCCAGGCCTCCTCGATCTCGCTCGCGTAGTCCACGAGGTAGGCCTCGCGGGAGCCGGCCAGCTTGGCGACCTCGACGAGCCGCTTGGAGTTGGAGGAGTTGCGGGAACCGACCACGATGACCAGCTCGGCCTCGGCACCCATCTGCTTCACCGCGAGCTGACGGTTCTGCGTGGCGTAGCAGATGTCGTCGCTGGGCGGGGAGATGAGCTGCGGGAACTTCTCCTTGAGGGCGTCGACGGTCTCCATCGTCTCGTCGACGGACAGCGTGGTCTGGGAGAGCCACACGACCTTCGACTCGTCGCGGACCTCGACCTTGGCGACGTCCGAGGGGCCGTCGACCAGCGTGATGTGGTCGGGGGCCTCGCCGGAGGTGCCGATGACCTCCTCGTGGCCCTCGTGGCCGATCAGGAGGATGTCGTAGTCCTCATTGGCGAAGCGGACAGCTTCCTTGTGGACCTTGGTGACCAGCGGGCAGGTCGCGTCGATGGTGGCGAGCTTGCCGCGCGCGGCCTCCTCGTGGACCACAGGGGCGACGCCGTGGGCCGAGAACATGACGATGTTGCCCGGCGGGACCTCCTCCGTCCGTTCGACGAAGACGGCGCCCTTCTTCTCCAGGGTCTGTACGACGTACTTGTTGTGGACGATCTCGTGCCGGACGTACACCGGAGCGCCGTACTGCTCCAGGGCTTTCTCGACGGCGATCACGGCGCGGTCCACACCCGCGCAGTAGCCACGGGGGGCGGCGAGCAGGACACGGCGGCCAGGCGAAGCAGTCATGCGTCCCATCGTAAGGCCGCGTCCGGCGGTCAAAGATCGCGTGCTCGTGACCTTCCCGGGAAGACTGACCCGGAGATGTGAGGGGCGGGGCGGGCGAGACACAGGCGGAGGCACCATGTCCGGTACCGGCACGGCGGACCGTACGACCGAGGAGGGACGCGGCGACCTGCGGCGCAGCCTGGGCTTCCCGGACCTCGTGGTCTACGGGCTGCTGTTCATCGCCCCCATGGCGCCGGTCGGCGTCTACGGCACCCTTGGCCGTGATCGTGGAGGCGTCGGAGGCGGCACAGGTGGTGGGCGCGGTGTGGTTGGTCGTGGGGCTGCTGGTGTCGGCGGGGCAACGAAGGAGGCCGGAACCAGCCGAGCAGTGACGGCCGGTGACGGTGCGTTGTCGTACCGGACCGTTACGCTCGCGGCATGGCTGTGAACTCGACTCCCGAAGCACCCCTGCCCGTCGGCGAGGTGTCGCGCCTGATCGGCGGCTGGATCGACCGCCTCGGTGCCGTGTGGGTCGAGGGCCAGATCACCCAGCTTTCCCGGCGCCCGGGCGCGGGCGTCGTCTTCCTCACGCTGCGCGATCCGTCGTACGACATCTCGGTGAGCGTCACCTGCTTCCGCCAGGTCTTCGACGAGATCTCCGATGTCGTCAGCGAGGGCGCGCGGGTCGTCGTACTGGCGAAGCCGGAGTGGTACGCGCCGCGGGGCCAGCTCTCGCTGCGGGCCGCCGAGATAAGGCCGGTCGGGGTCGGTGAGCTGCTGGCCCGGCTGGAGCAGTTGAAGAAGTCCCTCGCCGCGGAGGGGTTGTTCGCGCCGGAGCGCAAGAAGCCGTTGCCGTTCCTGCCGCAGCTCATCGGGTTGGTCTGCGGCCGGGCCTCGGCCGCCGAGCGGGACGTCCTGGAGAACGCGCGGCACCGCTGGCCGGCCGTCCGTTTCGAGGTGCGCAACGTCCCGGTGCAGGGCGTGCACGCCGTCCCCCAGGTCGTCCAGGCGGTCAAGGAACTCGACGCGCTGGACGACGTGGACGTGATCATCGTGGCGCGCGGCGGGGGCAGCGTGGAGGATCTGCTGCCGTTCTCCGACGAGCAGTTGGTGCGGGCGGTCGCGTCCTGTCGTACGCCGGTGGTGTCGGCGATCGGGCACGAGCCGGACACCCCGCTGCTCGACTACGTCGCCGACCTGCGGGCCTCCACGCCCACGGACGCGGCCAAGAAGGTCGTACCGGATGTGGGTGAGGAGTACGAGCGGGTGCGGGCGCTGCAGGACCGCGCGCGGCGGTGTGTCGAGTCCTTCCTCCAGCGGGAGGAGCGGGGCCTCGCGCAGGCCCTCGCGCGGCCGTCGATAGAGGATCCGCACCGGATGATCGACGAGCGCGCCGACCATGTGTCCTCCCTGGTCGACCGCGGCCGCCGCACCCTGGGCCATCTGCTGGACCGCGCCGACTCCGAACTGACGCACACGCACGCGCGCGTGGTGGCGCTCTCCCCTGCCGCCACCCTCCAGCGCGGGTACGCCGTGCTCCAGAAGGCCGACGGGCATGTGGTGCGGGCGCCGGACGAGGTGACGGCGGAGGAGACCCTGCGGGCGCGGGTCGCCGAGGGTGAGTTCGTTGTCCGAGTCGATGCATAGGGTGGGCGGATGACCAGCAAGGTGGCGGAAGAGGCGCTCGGGTACGAGCAGGCACGGGACGAGCTGATCGAGGTCGTACGGCGGCTGGAGGCGGGCGGTACGACGCTCGAGGAGTCCCTCGCGCTCTGGGAACGGGGCGAGGAGCTGGCCAAGGTGTGCCGGCGCTGGCTGGACGGGGCGCGGGCACGGCTGGACGCGGCGCTGGCCGAGGAGGAAGAGGCCGGGGCCGAGGGCGACGCCGAGTAGGAGATCTGGGGGTGAGCTGTGAAGCGGATCACCACGCCCCGGTTTTTGTTGAATGTTGAACTTCAGTCGCGTACCGTCGGGATCGTCAACCGGTCCCCGGTCCGTTTCCGGGGTCGACGCCACCCGAGAAGGTTCCCCCATGTCTCTCGTTCTTGACCCCGCCGCCCAGGACCTGCTGTTCCGCGAGGCCCGTACCGCGAACACCTTCACTGACGAGCCGGTGACCGACGAGCAGGTCCAGGCCATCTACGACCTGGTCAAGTACGGCCCGACCGCCTTCAACCAGAGCCCGCTGCGCATCACCCTGGTCCGCTCCGCCGAGGCCCGCGAGCGCCTGGTCCAGCACATGGCCGAGGGCAACCAGCCCAAGACCTCCACGGCCCCGCTGGTCGCGATCCTCTCCGCGGACAACGAGTTCCACGAGGAGCTGCCGGACCTCTTCCCGCACTTCCCGCAGGCCAAGGACGTCTTCTTCAGCGAGCGCCCCGCCCGCGAGGGTGCCGCCGGGCTGAATGCCGCCCTGCAGGCCGCGTACTTCATCATCGGCATCCGTGCCGCGGGCCTCGCCGCCGGTCCGATGACCGGTCTGGACTTCGAGGGCGTCCGCAAGGAGTTCCTGGACGACGACCACACCCCGCTGATGGTCGTCAACATCGGCAAGCCGGGCGAGGACGCCTGGTTCCCGCGCTCCCCGCGCCTGCCGTACGACGAGGTCGTCACCACCGTCTGAGACGGCTGACACACGTCGAGAGGGCCCGGCTGCCAGGCGGCCGGGCCCTCTCGTGCGCTCTCACGCCGTCTTGAGCGACTTCGCCATCTCGGCCAGCTGGGCGAACGATCCCGTGCCCGCGACCACCGTCGTCGCCCCGTCGCCGGTGTGCACGAGGGCGTCGTAGCGGCCGCCCGTGTACCGCGTCCAGGTGCGGCCCGCGATCTGCTGGGTCTGCTTGGTCGCCTCGCCGCCCTGGCTCGCCTCGTCGATGAACGTCGACGGCTTCTGAGTCGACTGTTCGATCTGCACGTACTGACCACCAGGGGCGTGGAAGCCGAGGTGCCAGGCGTCGAACTGGTCGCCCTGGAAGCGCACCGAGGTCGCCTTCCAGCCGGCCGGCAGGCCCTGGGGCGCGGCCACGGGGTAGGAGGCCGCGCGGCGGGCCGTGAGCAGCTCGACGCGGTAGTCGACCGTCTTGATGTCGGGAGCGGAGTCGTCGTGCGGGATGAACACGTAGATGACCGCCGCCGCGATCCCGATCAGGCCCAGGGAGAGAATCATGTCCCGGACCGTCTTCTGCTTGCCGTTCGAACCTGCCACGCCCCCTATCGTCGCAGGTGCCCGGTCCGCTCATCCGTGGGGTCCCCTGCTCATTTTGTCGGACTGAGGATAGAGTCGACGGTCGAACCCTCATCCGGCCGTCGTCGTATCAGAAAGGTGCGCTCCGATGACCGAGCATCATCATCTGCCGTCCGAACTCGAGGTCCCCTCAGAGGCCCCCGACCGCAACCTCGCCCTGGAACTCGTCCGGGTGACCGAAGCCGCCGCGATGGCCGCGGGCCGCTGGGTGGGCCGCGGCGAGAAGAACGGCGCCGACGGCGCCGCGGTGCGTGCCATGCGGTCCCTCGTCTCCACCGTGTCGATGAACGGCGTGGTCGTCATCGGCGAGGGCGAGAAGGACGAGGCCCCGATGCTCTTCAACGGAGAGCGCGTGGGTGACGGGACCGGGCCCGAGTGCGACATCGCCGTCGATCCGATCGACGGGACGACGCTGACCGCCAAGGGCATGCCGAACGCGATCGCCGTGCTGGCCGCGGCGGACCGTGGGTCGATGTTCGACCCGTCCGCCGTGTTCTACATGGACAAACTGGTCACCGGTCCCGAAGCCGCGGACTTCGTCGACATCAACGCGCCGGTCTCCGTGAACATCCGGCGGGTCGCCAAGGCCAAGCGGTCCACTCCGGAGGACGTGACCGTGGTCATCCTCGACCGGCCCCGGCACGAAGGGATCATCAAGGAGATCCGGGAGGCCGGGGCGCGGATCAAGCTGATCTCCGACGGTGACGTGGCGGGATCGATCTACGCGCTGCGCGAAGGCACCGGCGTCGACATGCTGCTGGGCATCGGCGGTACGCCCGAGGGGATCATCTCGGCCTGTGCCGTCAAGTGCCTCGGGGGGACGATCCAGGGCAAGCTGTGGCCGAAGGACGACGAGGAGCGGGCGCGGGCGATCGATGCCGGGCACGATCTGGACCGGGTGCTCATGACCGACGACCTGGTGTCCGGGGAGAACGTGTTCTTCGTGGCCACCGGGATCACCGACGGTGAGCTGCTGCGTGGTGTGCGGTACCGGTCGGAGACCGCGACGACCGACTCGATCGTGATGCGGTCGAAGTCGGGGACGGTTCGGCGGATCGACTCCGAGCACCGGCTCAGCAAGCTGCGGGCCTACAGCGCGATCGACTTCGACCGCGCGAAATAGCGCCCCACAGCTCGCGGGCTTCGGAGCATCGGCGGGTGCGGCTGCGCGGGGCTTCTCGCGCAGTTCCCCGCGCCGCTGAGGGAGTCCGGTCGCCCCTCGCGAGAAGGCGCCCCCAGTGCGGAGGGGGCGCCTTCTCCTCTTGTCCTTGTCCTCAGCCCGCCTGGGCTATGCGCGCCGCCCTCGCCGCCTTCTGCAGTTCCAGGTCGCGGCGGCGCCTGCGGGCCAGGACCACCCGGCGTTCCGCTGCGGTGAGGCCGCCCCAGACGCCGTAGGGCTCGGGTTGGAGCAGAGCGTGTTCGCGGCACTCGACCATGACGGGACAGCGGGCGCAGACGCGCTTCGCGGCCTCCTCGCGGGAGAGCCTGGCGGCGGTGGGTTCCTTGGACGGGGCGAAGAACAGGCCGGCCTCGTCGCGCCGGCACACCGCCTCGGTGTGCCATGGAGCGTCTTGGTCCCTGTCCCGCACTGGCACCCGCTGGGCCGGAACGGCAGCTACCTGCAGGGACGAATGCGGCGGTTGCAGCACGGTCTACTCCTGACGACGGCTTCGCGAGCGAGAGACGATGCAGCAAGCCCTACCCGCTGTGCGCGCGCCTATGCACTGAGTCCCGAACCGCTGGATCGCGGGCGGTCGCGTGCGCTTCCGGGAGCCCACCACGGGCGGATCCGTTCGCCTTGGACGCGTCCGGATTCACACCCGTCAATGATCCGGGTGTTTGCGCAAACTCTTGTCGACCTTGCGATCGACCGCGCGCTGAACCCGGTCGAGGATGTCCGCGACGAGCCTGCCCCGCTTCGGCTTCGCGTCGACACTGCCGAGGACCGCCCAGCCGTCGACGTACACCACGGGCGCGTCCTGCTCGGCCGAGTCGAGCGTGTCCACCTGGAAGTCGCCGAGGACACCGACTCCCGTGCCGCGCAGCGAGATGTTCTCGGGGACGCGCACCTCGACGCTGCCGCAGAGCGAGAACGCCTTGATCACGACCTGGCGGTACTCGAAGATCGCCTCACTGAGGTCGATCTCCACGCTGCCGAAGATCGCGTAGGCGTGGATACGACGGCCCGCGCGCCAGCGGCCCTTGCGGACGGCGGCACTCAGGACCGCCACCACGTTGTCGTCCGGGTCGTGGGGTATCGCGTCGGTCGGGCGGTTCGGGGCCGGGGTCCAGGCCGGGGCGGCACGGCGCTCGTGAGCCGCCGGCAGGTCCCGTATGAAGACCTCCAGCTCGCCCACCGTCTTGGCGCTCAGCACCCCCTCGACCCGCTCCGCGTGCTCGTCCGCGGTGAGGCGGCCCTCGGCGAGGGCCTCGCGCAGGATGTCGGCGATACGGTCGCGGTCGGCGTCCGAGGCACGCAGGTCGGCCACCGCGTGTGCGGGGTCCGCGTGTTTCTGAAGGTCGGGCTTCTGAAGGTCCACGGCAGCAGCGTACCGAAACGCGATAGATCGCGACTAGACCTGTGGGCAACTCTCGGCGAACCGACTGAGCCTTACCTCACAAGCTCCCGCCCCTGGACAGGTTCTACGCTGGTGAGGCCCGCCAACGGAGGTGGGTGGCCGTCTTTCGAGTGAGGAATGGGCTGAGATGCCTGAGTTCGCGTATACGGATCTGCTCCCCATGGGAGAGGACACCACCCCCTACCGGCTGGTGACCTCCGAGGGTGTCTCCACCTTCGAGGCCGACGGGCGGACCTTCCTCAAGGTGGAGCCGGAGGCGCTGCGCAAGCTCGCCACGGAGGCCATCCACGACATCCAGCACTACCTGCGGCCCGCGCACCTCGCTCAGCTGCGGCGGATCATCGACGACCCCGAGGCGTCGAGCAACGACAAGTTCGTGGCCCTGGACCTGCTGAAGAACGCGAACATCGCGGCGGCGGGCGTCCTCCCGATGTGCCAGGACACCGGCACCGCGATCGTCATGGGCAAGCGCGGCCAGAACGTGCTGACGGCGGGCGGTGACGAGGAGGCGCTGTCGAAGGGCATCTACGACGCGTATCTGAACCTCAACCTGCGCTACTCGCAGATGGCCCCGCTGACCATGTGGGACGAGAAGAACACCGGTTCCAACCTCCCCGCGCAGATCGAGCTGTACGCCACCGACGGCGGCGCGTACAAGTTCCTGTTCATGGCCAAGGGCGGCGGTTCGGCCAACAAGTCGTTCCTCTACCAGGAGACGAAGGCCGTCCTGAACGAGGCCTCCATGATGAAGTTCCTGGAGGAGAAGATCCGTTCGCTCGGTACGGCCGCCTGTCCGCCGTACCACCTGGCGATCGTCGTGGGCGGTACGTCGGCCGAGTACGCGCTGAAGACCGCCAAGTACGCCTCCGCGCACTACCTGGACGAGATTCCGGCCGAGGGCTCGGAGCTCGGGCACGGTTTCCGGGACAAGGAGCTGGAGGAGAAGGTCTTCGAGCTGACGCAGAAGATCGGGATCGGGGCGCAGTTCGGCGGCAAGTACTTCTGCCACGACGTGCGTGTCGTACGACTGCCCCGGCACGGCGCGTCCTGCCCGGTCGCCATCGCCGTGTCCTGCTCGGCCGATCGCCAGGCCGTGGCGGAAGATCACCGCGGAGGGGGTGTTCCTGGAGCAGCTGGAGACGGACCCGGCGCGGTTCCTGCCCGAGACGACGGACGAGCACCTCGAGTCCGACGGTGACGTCGTCAAGATCGACCTCAACCAGCCGATGGACGACATCCTCGCGGAGCTCACCAAGTACCCGGTGAAGACGCGGCTTTCGCTGACCGGTCCGCTCGTGGTCGCGCGTGACATCGCGCACGCCAAGATCAAGGAGCGTCTTGACGCGGGCGAGGAGATGCCGCAGTACCTGAAGGACCACCCGGTGTACTACGCGGGTCCGGCGAAGACGCCCGAGGGTTACGCGTCCGGTTCCTTCGGCCCGACGACGGCCGGCCGCATGGACTCCTACGTCGAGCAGTTCCAGGCGGCGGGCGGATCCAAGGTGATGCTGGCCAAGGGCAACCGCAGCAAGCAGGTCACCGACGCGTGTGATGCGCACGGCGGCTTCTACCTCGGCTCCATCGGCGGCCCGGCCGCCCGGCTCGCCCAGGACTGCATCAAGAAGGTCGAGGTCGTCGAGTACGAGGAGCTCGGCATGGAGGCGGTCTGGAAGATCGAGGTCGAGGACTTCCCGGCGTTCATCGTCGTCGACGACAAGGGCAACGACTTCTTCCAAGATCCCGCGCCTGCGCCGACGTTCACGTCGATCCCGGTGCGAGGACCGGGCCTGAGCTGACCCGGCGGCGAAACCCATAGCGACACCCGTAGAGAGCCCCTGGCGAGCCCAGGGGCTCTGTCGTGCCCTCGTGTACTCATGAACCAGGAGCGGCCCTTACGGGCCCGGGTGGGGCCGCGCTCCGTGCGGCGCCGAGTCGGCGACACCATCGTCCTCTGCCGCGCGCCCTCCTGGCAGGGCGACGTGACCCGGAGCAGGCAGGGGCTCCCTACCCTTCACCTTCGGGCGGCGCGTCAGCCACCGTCGTGCCGGCGTCTCGTACTTATCGGTCAGGACAAGGCCCCCTGTCACCAGCATGGCCATGAACACGAATCCGCCCCACGGGGCAAATGATTCCAACCGCTGTCCGGAGACTTGCAGGACGACAGCGTAAAGAAGGACTGCCAGCGGGTGATGCAGCACATACACGCAGTAGGACGCCTTGCCCAGCGATTCGTACACGCGTTGGGTGCCGGATCGTGGCTCGCTCCTCGCACCAAGCAGGACGACAAGCGGGAACACGAACAGCACAGACAGGAGCGCCCCGATCAGGCCAGGCCTGAAGAACGCCATCACAGGCAGTACGCCCATCAAGACCAGCGGCGGAATCCGGGGCGTACGCACCTTGTCCCGCAGGCGGTAGATCAATAGGCCGACGGCGAAGGAGTAACCCACCCGGGCGAGCCCTCCGGGAAAGTTGACCCACGCCACACCCAGGCCAGGGGTTTCCCAGTACATCAGCGCCCATGAATAGAATCCGCCGCACACCACAACCGCGCCTGCGAGGACTTTGACGGACTGAAGCGGGCGCCAGAAAACCGCCCACACCAGATTCGCCAGGAGTTCGAAGAAGATCGACCACATCGGGGCATTGAAGGGAAAGGCAGGCGACAGCGGTGCCGGCAGCATGAACACGGCAAACGGAAGCGCAATGAGCAGATCGCTCCAGGTCCACGCCACCGTGGGTGAGTCGTACAGCCACATCGCCTGGCGGACGATCCCCAGGAGGAGCCCCACGGCGTACAGCGGACACAGTCGCACCCAGCGCTGACGAAGGAACGTCAGAGGGGTCATCCCCTGACGGAAACGATCCTCATAGGCATGAGCAAGCACAAAGCCACTGAGTACGAAGAAGAGATCGACAGCCAAACCCAAGAATTCCGGCATCACCCCGAACAGTCGTGGGGAATGCACGGCTACAATGCACAGGGCCGCGACACCACGAATGCCGTGAAGTGTCCGGTAGTTCTTGACCGGCATCAACGGGATACCCCTCGGAAGAAAAGGACTTGATGCTCTCGCAATACGCGAGGGCGATGGTCACTTTAGCCTCGATTTCCCGTTTTCGTCTGTTATCGACCGCCCTGGGCGAGGTTTCCCCGAAGTGTGATGAAGTGCCCGCGACACGCCAAATCGGAATACCATCCTCCTGGCGCTCGAATCGGTGGCCGAACGGGAACACCGAGGGTGCCTCGCGGCGCCACGTCCGCGTCCCGCCTGGGCCTGCGCGGGGCACTGATGGGCGCAGGGCGGGCGTCGTTCAGAGGTCGGTTCAGCCTGCGCGGACGACGAGGCTGACCGGGTCGCCGTTGTGGACGATCTTCGGGGCGCGCGGGACACCCCGATCACCGAGCCCGGCTTGCAGTCCCTGGTGGCCTTCTCCAGGTACGACTTGGCGCAGTCCAGGGGCCGGTCCGCCATATCGGCCGGGACGTTCGGGTTCTCGTCGTACAGCAGGGTGGTGGCGTCGCTCCTGGTGGCCGTGCCGGTGGCCGTCGAGGGCGAACCGCTGCTGTTGCTCGCGACCGAGGTGGCCAGGACCGACCCCTGCCCGCCGCGTGAGGGCGGTGGCGACGACGGCGGCGGCGACGGTCCGGCGGCGACAGGTGCGGCGCAGGATCTGCGGCACGTCGAACTCCGGGTCTCGGCGGAGTCCGCGAATCGGTTCATGGCATTCGTCAGTTCTTCTTCGAAGGGTGTGCAGCCGGAAGGCCGTGCCTCGTCGTACTAGGACATCGGATTCCTTCTGTCTGTCCCGCAGCACCACGACCGTCCGCGTCCGCATGGGCAGTTGCTGCGGCGCGCACACCAACCGGCCCTACTGTCGAGCTGTCCGTGCTCGTCGCCGGGGCGGCCCGGTCGGGGCCGTCCGCCTGCTGGACCGAACGGCGGAAGGGGCACCATGATCCGCCGCACGTAGGCGTCCCGGGCGTCCTTGCCGGAGATCGTGCGCCACTTGCGGCAGGCCCTCCAGGGCCTCCAGGGCCTCCAGGAGCAGTCCTCGGCGCCGTCCCGGTTCCAGTCAGGACGAGCGCGCCCCGGAACAGCACGGCCGACCGGGCGGCCACGAAGGCGTGGAAGTCATGACCTGGATCACACGGCAAACGGCACCCGGGCAGCCCACCGTCCGGAACATCCCCGGCGTCCCGTTCGCTGTACTGAACATGAGCGAATACCGCATCGAGCACGATTCCATGGGCGAGGTCCGGGTCCCCGTCGACGCCAAGTGGCGGGCGCAGACGCAGCGGGCCGTGGAGAACTTCCCGATCTCGGGGCAGCGCATCGAACGCGCCCACATCGAGGCGCTGGCGCGCATCAAGGGCGCCGCGGCGAAGGTGAACGCCGGTCTCGGTGTGCTCGACAAGGACATCGCCGACGCGATCCAGGAGGCGGCGGCCGAAGTCGCCGAGGGGCAGTGGGACGAGCACTTCCCGGTGGACGTGTTCCAGACCGGCTCCGGCACCTCGTCCAACATGAACACCAACGAGGTCATCGCGACGCTGGCGACGGAGCGGCTCGGCCGTGACGTGCACCCCAACGACCACGTCAACGCCTCCCAGTCGTCCAACGACGTCTTCCCCTCCTCCATCCACATCGCCGCCACCGCCGCCGTCACCCGGGATCTGATCCCCGCCCTCGACCATCTCGCCACGGCCCTCGCCCGCAAGTCCGAGGAGTTCGCCGATGTCGTCAAGTCCGGGCGGACCCATCTGATGGACGCGACCCCGGTGACCCTGGGGCAGGAGTTCGGGGGGTACACGGCACAGGTGCGGTACGGCATCGAGCGGCTGCAGGCCTCTCTTCCCCGGCTCGCCGAACTGCCGTTGGGCGGCACCGCGGTCGGTACCGGCATCAACACCCCGCCCGGTTTCCCCGCCGCTGTCATCGAGGAGGTCGCCCGCACCACCGGGCTGCCGCTCACCGAGGCGCGGGACCACTTCGAGGCGCAGGGCGCCCGGGACGGGATCGTCGAGACCAGTGGACAGCTCAGGACCATCGCTGTCGGTCTGACGAAGATCGCGAATGATCTGCGGTGGATGTCCTCCGGGCCCAGGACCGGGCTCGCGGAGATCTCCCTGCCCGACCTCCAGCCCGGCTCGTCGATCATGCCCGGCAAGGTCAACCCCGTGATCCCGGAGGCCGTCCTCATGGTCGCCGCCCAGGTCGTCGGGAACGACGCGACCGTCGCCACCGCCGGTGCGGCCGGCAACTTCGAGCTCAACGTCATGCTGCCGGTCATCGCCAAGAACGTCCTGGAGTCGGTCCGGCTGCTCGCCAACGTGTCCCGGCTGCTGGCCGACCGGACCGTCGACGGGATCGTCGCGCACCGCGAACGCGCCCGGGAGTACGCCGAGTCCTCGCCCTCCGTGGTCACCCCGCTCAACAAGTACATCGGGTACGAGGAGGCCGCGAAGGTCGCCAAGAAGGCCCTCGCGGAGCTGAAGACGATCCGCCAGGTCGTGCTGGAGAGCGGCTATGTCGAACGCGGCGATCTCACGGAGGAGCAGCTCGACGAGGCGCTGGATGTCCTGCGGATGACACGGCCGTAACCTTTCCCCGCCCCGGGGTGAACCGTGACGCGCACCGCAGCGTCGTATGCCTACGGCACCTAATATCTGGTCATGGCAGACGGTGGAGCGGTGAGAGCGGTGGAAGCGGGTACGTCGGCGCACTTCTGGGAGCCCGGGAGTCAGATCCTGTGGCGCTACCGGGAGAACGCCGGCACGCACGTCCACATCGCCCGCCCGGTCACCGTCGTACGCGACGACGAGGACCTGCTCGCCGTGTGGCTGGCACCGGGCACCGAGTGTGTGAAGCCGGTGCTGGCCGACGGCACCGCGGTGCATGCCGAGCCGTTGGAGTCGCGTTACACCAAGCCGCGTTCCGTGCAGCGGGACCGCTGGTTCGGCACCGGGGTGCTGAAGCTGGCGCGGCCGGGACTGCCGTGGTCGGTGTGGCTGTTCTGGGAGCCGGGCTGGCGGTTCAAGAACTGGTATGTGAACCTCGAGGAGCCGCTGGCTCGGTGGGCCGGGGGTGTGGACTCCGAGGACCACTTCCTGGACATCACCGTGGATCCGGACCGTGGTTGGCAGTGGCGGGACGAGGACGAGTTCGCGCAGGCCCAGCAGGACGGGCTGATGGGCCCGGACCAGGCCGAACAGGTCAGGGAGGCCGGGCGGTCCGCGGTGGAGGTGATCCGCGCCTGGGGCCCGCCGTTCTCGGACGGCTGGCCCGACTGGCGGCCCGATCCGTCCTGGACTGTGCCGCTTCTTCCGGAAGACTGGGACCGTATGCCCGCGCACTTGTCCTCATGAGACCCTTGATGCGCCCCGGGGCTGCAAACGTAGGATCGTCCTCCGCAAGAGAGCGCAGCGGCAACTACCGGAGCGGGCACTTGGCTTGACCGATCGTCACCGAGGGGCGGCAGGACGTGAGCGTGGGGAATGAGGGCAACACCGGTACGGGCCGCGAAAGCTTGACCAAAAACGCAGGAACAGCCCCTGACCACGCGGGAATTCCGTTCCTGGGACACGCATTCCGGGTATCGGGATTTCGGCGGGACCAACTGCGCGTACGGCGTGCAGCCCCGGACGGACGGATTCGACACGCGTGACGGAGCACCCGACCTCCTTCGAACGCCCCCAGCCGGGCGTCGACCCCACGGACCCCCGCGGGGCGCTCCTGCGTTCCCCGGCGCCACCGTCCGCCCAGGGCGTCGAGGCGCCGACGGCTTTACCCGTCCAGGCCCGCTCCGGTGACCCCACGCCGGACGCGGCACCCGTCGTCCAGGGCAGCAGCACGACCGGCAGGACCGGTACGACCGGTAACAACAAGGACATGGGCATGAACCCGGCCGCTACCGGCCCCGAGCACTCCCAGCCGGCCGCCGCCGAGCAGGACACGCATCGCCCGCGGCCGGTGTCCGAAGGCGTCCCGGTCCAGCCGGGCGCCGAGGAGGACCGGCCCCAGAGCGGCGTGGGCGGCGAGGAGCGCCGTACCGGACACGGCGCGGTCCCCGGCCGGCCCACGCCCATGCGGCGGGACGGCGACCGGCTGCGCTTCGTGGGCGCGGCGACCCGCCGGATCGCCCGCGGCATCGACCTGGACGAGATCGTGATGGGTCTGTGCCGGGCGACCGTGCCGACCTTCTCGGATGCGATCCTCGTCTATCTGCGCGACCCGCTGCCCGTCGGCGACGAGCGGCCCACCGGCCCTCTTGTGCTCCGGCTGCGGCGCAGTGACCGGATCCCACAGCAGGAGCGGGACCTGGAAGACGGCATCCTGCCGGTGCCGGTGCCGGAGAACCCGACCGAGCTGGACGCCCTCGGCACCGAACTGTGCGAGGTGCAGCCGGGCAGTGCGCTCGCCGAGGTGCTGCGCGGGGTGCGGCCGGTCTTCACGGACACGCCCGCGGCCCGCGCCGCGCTGCCCGAGCTGCTCGGCGAGGGCGGCGAGTTCACCGTACCGACCGGTCGGCGGTCGATTCTGGCCCCGCTGCGCGGCCGGCGCCGGGTCATCGGCGCCGCCCTGTTCCTGCGCCGCCCCGACCGCGTCCCCTTCGACCCGGACGACCTGCTCGTCGCCGCCCAGCTCGCCACGCACAGCGCGCTGGGCATCGACAAGGCGGTCCTCTACGGCCGTGAGGCGTACATCGCCGACGAGCTGCAGCGCACCATGCTGCCCGAGACGCTCCCGCGGCCGACGGGAGTGCGGCTGGCGTCGCGCTATCTGCCCGCCGCCGAGACGGCCCGGGTGGGCGGTGACTGGTACGACGCGATCCCGCTGCCGGGCAGCCGGGTCGCCCTGGTCGTGGGTGACGTGATGGGCCATTCCATGACGTCCGCGGCGATCATGGGTCAGTTGCGGACCACGGCACAGACGCTGGCCGGGCTCGATCTGCCCCCGCAGGAGGTGCTGCACCACCTCGACGAGCAGGCGCAGCGGCTCGGTACGGACCGTATGGCGACCTGCCTCTACGCCGTGTACGACCCGGTGTCGCACCGCATCACCATCGCCAACGCCGGTCATCCGCCACCGGTGCTGCTGCACCTGGGCGGCCGTGCCGAGGTGCTCCGGGTGCCGCCGGGCGCGCCGATCGGTGTCGGGGGCGTGGACTTCGAGGCCGTGGAGCTGGACGCGCCGGCCGGGGCAACGCTGTTGCTGTACACCGACGGGCTTGTCGAGTCCCGGCTGCGGGACGTGTGGACCGGCATAGAGCAGTTGCGGGAGAAGCTCGCCGCGACGGCTCAGCTCACCGGACCGGATCATCCGCCGCCGCTGGAGGCGCTGTGCGACGAGGTGCTCGACATGCTCGGGCCGGGTGACCGGGACGACGACATCGCGTTGCTCGCGGCCCGCTTCGACGGGATCGCGCCCAGTGATGTGGCGTACTGGTTCCTGGAGCCGGAGGACGCGGCGCCGGGGCGTGCGCGGCGCCTCGCGCGGCGGGCGCTGTCCCGCTGGGGCATGGAGGATCTCACCGACTCCGTCGAGCTGTTGGTGAGTGAGGTCGTCACCAACGCGGTGCGGTACGCGACCCGGCCGGTGACGCTTCGGTTGCTGCGGACCGATGTGCTGCGGTGCGAGGTCGGGGACGACGTGCCGCAACTGCCGCGGCTGCGGCAGGCCCGGGCCACCGATGAGGGTGGGCGAGGGCTGTACCTCGTCAACCGGCTGGCCCGGCGGTGGGGAGCGACCCGGCTCAGCACCGGCAAGGTGGTGTGGTTCGAGCTCAACAGGAGCTGAAGCACCGCTGACATGCGAGAAGGGGCGCCCGGTGGTCACCAGGCGCCCCTTCTTCTTCGCTACTGGTCGTCGTTCGGGTCGAACGGGTTCTCCGGTGAGGTCGTGATGTCGACCGGAGTGCTCTGCTCGCCGGTCGGCGCAGACTGCGACGGCGTCTCCGACGGCGTCTCCGAGGGGGTCTCCGACGGCGTCTCCGAGGGAGTCTCCGAGGGTTCCTCCGTGGTCGGGGTCGACGACGGCGTCTCGGACCGGGTCGGGGTCGGGCTCGGGGTCCAGGTGGGCTGAACCGCTGCGCCCTGGTCGGTGTCGAGGTCGAACTTGGTGTTCTCGGCCGCGACGCCGAAGGTGTACGCCGCCCAGATCTGCGCCGGGAAGCCACCGCCATTGACGCGGGGGAGGCCGGCGGTCTTGTACATCTTGGTCTGGGCGCCGGTCTTGGCGTCCTCACCGAACAGGGCGACCGAGGTGACCAGGTCCGGTGTGAATCCGTTGAACCAGGCCGAGAGGTTGTCGTCGGAGGTACCCGTCTTGCCGGCGACCTTACGGCCGTCGCGGGCCGGGTTCTCCGCCACGGACACCTTCGCCGTACCGTCGGCGACCACGCCGGTCAGTACCGAGGTCACCGTGTCGGCGGCCTTCCGGCTGATGACCTGCTCGCCGATCGGGTCCGGCAGCCGGGTCTCGGTGCCGCCCTGCTCCGCCGACTTGATGATGGTCGGCGTGACCTGCTGGCCGTGGTTGTCGAGCGTGGCGTAGACGCCGGCCATCTGGATCGGGCTCGCGCCCATGGTGCCCAGGGTGTAGGCCGGCAGCGGCTTCAGCTTGCCGGTGTCCATACCGAGCTTGGTGGCCGTCTCCAGCACCTTGTCCATGCCGACGTCGACGCCCATCTGCGCGAAGACGGAGTTGATGGACTGGTTCATCGCCGTCTGGACGGTGACCTGCTTGCCGTAGTTGTGGTCGTCCTCGTTCTCGGGAGCGAATCCGACCTTGTCGCCGTTGCTGTCCACGACCTGACGCTTGCTGGTGCCGTCGTAGATCGTGTTCGCGCCGATCGTCTTGCCGCCCTGCGTCTCGGAGGCGTTCTCCAGGGCGGCGGCGAGGATGACCGGCTTGAAGGTCGACGCGGGCTGGTAGTCGGTGCGGTTGGCGTTGCTGATGAAGTGTTTGGTGTAGTCCTGCCCGCCGTACAGCGCGACGATCTTCCCCGTCTTGGGGTCGACGGAGACGGCGCCGGCCTGGACGTTCTTGTCGACCGTCCGCTTCTTCGGGTCCAGTTTGCTGATCAGCTGGGTCTTGACGGACTTCTCCAGCTGGGCCTGCTTCTTCTTGTCGATGTTCAGAGTGATGGTCCAGCCCGAGTTCTCGACCCGGGCCTCGGCCTCGTCCTGGGTGATGCCCTGCGTCTTGACCAGCTGCTTCTCCAGCTGCTGGTTGGCGAGCTTGACCAGGTAGCCCTTCTGGCCCTCGAGACCGGGGGCGGCCTTGGGCGCCAGGGGCACCGGGAACGTCATGGCGTCGCGCTTGGCCTTGTTCAGCCAGCCCTGCTCGACCATGTTGTCCAGGACGTAGTTCCAGCGGTTCTGCACCAGCTTCTTGCCGGTCGGGCTGGCGACCGCCCAGTCGTACTGGCTCGGGGCCTGGAGCAGCGCGGCGAGATACGCGCCCTGTTGGACGCTGAGCTTCTTGGCGTCGACGCGGTAGTAGTCCCGGGCGGCGGCCTGGATGCCGTAGTCGCCGCGGCCGTAGTAGCTGGTGTTGATGTAGCCCGCGAGGATCTCGTCCTTGGACTTCTGGCGGTCCACCTTCAGCGAGATGACCAGTTCCCTCAGCTTGCGCGTGATGGTCTGGTCCTGGTCGAGGTAGTAGTTCTTGACGTACTGCTGGGTGATCGTCGAGCCACCCTGCTTGCCCTTGCCCGACAGAGTGTTGATCAGGCCGCGGGCGGTGCCCTTGAGGTCGACGCCGGCGTCCGTGTAGAAGGTCTTGTTCTCCGCCGCCACGAAGGTGCGCTGGACTTCCTTGGGCACCACGGCGAGGTCCACGATCTCGCGGTTGGTGTCGCCGACGCGGGCCAGGACCGATCCGTCGCTGTACTTGTAGATGTTGCTCTGCTTCTGCGCGGCCGCGTTGCCCTTGGGGACGTCGACCATCATGTACAGCACGATGAAGGCGCCGATGCCGAGCAGGCAGAAGCCGAGGAAGGTGCCGAGGATCTTCTTCCAGGTGAAGAGCCGGCGTATGCGGCTCTTACCATTCTTCGCGCCCTTCTTACCCCGCGCGGCGGCCTTGCGCGCCGCGGCCCTGCCGCCCGGGGTGACACCCTCGCTCGGCGTCCCGGACGAGCGCGTGGGCGGCGCCGCGCGGCGGCCACCGCGCTGACGTGCTCTTCTCTCTTCCGCTCGTCCCATGGGTCGACTCGCTCCGCTTCCTCATCGGCGGCCACACAGGTTCGTGGCACAGGTCAGCTCAGAAAGCTAACACCGGTCCATATGGCGCAGGACCTTCGATCGGGTCTTGGGGGGGCGTGAGAATCAGCACCCGCCTCCTCGGAACCAGACCTCCGAGAGGGTGTCAAGGTTGCCGGGACGGGGTAAAGTGATATCACTTAGTTAACACCGAGCTAGACTCGAGACGGGGGACCTCCATGTCCGCGCAAGACTCCGCATCCATAGCCGACACACCCGACATGCCCGCCCCGCGCGTGCGGGAGTTCGCCGCGCACAGCATCGGCGGCGCGCTCGCGCTGCTGCTGGGCCTGGTCGGGCTGCTGCTCGCCGTCTTCCTGTTCGCCGCGAGCGGCGAGAGCCCCGGTTTCGCCGTCGGTGGGGCCGCCGTCCTGATCGTGGCGCTCATCTCGCTGCGCGGCCTCAACACGGTGGCGCCGGGTGAGGCCCGAGTGGTCCAGCTCTTCGGTCGCTACAAGGGCACGATCCGCCAGGACGGCCTGCGCTGGGTGAACCCCTTCACCTCCCGTACGAAGGTCTCCACCCGGGTCCGCAACCACGAGACCGCCGTCCTCAAGGTCAACGACGCCTACGGCAACCCGATCGAGCTGGCCGCGGTCGTGGTGTGGAAGGTCGAGGACACCGCGCAGGCCACCTTCGAGGTGGACGACTTCGTGAAGTTCGTCGCCACCCAGACGGAGACGGCGGTACGGCACATCGCCATCGAGTACCCCTACGACGCCCACGAGGAGGACGGGCTCTCGCTGCGGGGCAACGCCGACGAGATCACCCAGAAGCTCGCCACCGAACTGCACGCGCGCGTGGAGTCGGCCGGCGTCCAGATCATCGAGTCCCGCTTCACCCACCTCGCCTATGCGCCGGAGATCGCCTCGGCGATGCTCCAGCGGCAACAGGCCGGCGCGGTCGTCGCGGCCCGGCGGCAGATCGTGGAGGGCGCGGTCGGCATGGTCGAGGAGGCGCTCGCCCGGATCACCGAGCGGGACATCGTCGAGCTGGACGAGGAGCGCAAGGCGGCGATGGTGTCCAACCTGATGGTGGTGTTGTGCGGCGACCGCGCCCCGCAGCCGGTTCTCAACACCGGGACCCTTTACCAGTGACGACACCTTCCGAGGGGGGCTCCCCCGAGCGGCGGCCTCAGCAGCGCAAGCAGGTGCTGCTGAGGCTGGACCCGCTGGTGTACGAGGCGCTGGCGCGGTGGGCCGGGGACGAGCTGCGGTCGGCGAACGCGCAGATCGAGTTCCTGCTGCGCCGGGCCCTGAAGGAGACCGGCCGGCTTCCCGGCGACACCGGGCCGCTGCCGCGCCGGGGTCGGCCACCCAAGGACACCCGGGACACGTAGCAGAACCGTGACAATCGGCCCCCACCTGCGGCTGCTCACCGCCTGACCCCATCTACACACGCCGCGTATACATGCGGGGTATACACCGCATGTACAGTCCTCTCCATGTCCATCGGTCACACCCTCCTAGGGCTCCTGGAGTCCGGGCCCCGCCACGGTTACGACCTCAAGCGGGCCTTCGACGAGAAGTTCGGTCACGACCGGCCGCTGCACTACGGCCAGGTCTACTCGACGATGTCGCGGCTGCTGAAGAACGGGCTCGTCGAAGTCGACGGGATCGAGCCCGGCGGCGGACCCGAGCGGAAGCGGTACGCCATCACCGACGCCGGGATCACCGACGTCCAGCGGTGGCTCGCGACGCCGGAGAAGCCCGAGCCGTATCTCCAGTCCACGCTGTACACCAAGGTCGTCCTCGCGCTGCTCACGCACCGGGACGCCGGCGACATCCTCGACAACCAGCGCGCCGAGCACCTGCGGATGATGCGCATCCTCACCGACCGCAAGCGCAAGGGCGACCTCGCCGACCAGCTGATCTGCGATCACGCCCTGTTCCATCTGGAAGCCGACCTGCGCTGGCTGGAGCTCACCGCCGCGCGTCTCGACAAGCTCGCGGAGGTGGTGGTCAAGTGACCCCGGCCGGTTCCCTGCTCGTAGCCGACGAGCTGCGCAAGACCTACGGTCCGACCGTCGCACTCGACGGCGCCGAGTTCTCCATCCACCCCGGCGAGGTCGTCGCCGTGATGGGCCCCTCCGGGTCCGGCAAGTCGACCCTGCTGCACTGTCTCGCCGGGATCGTCACGCCCGACTCGGGCTCGATCACCTACAACGGCCGTGAAATGGCCACGATGAACGACGCCGAGCGCAGTGCGCTTCGGCGCTCCGAGTTCGGTTTCGTCTTCCAGTTCGGGCAGCTCGTCCCCGAGCTGACCTGCGTGGAGAACGTGGCGCTGCCGCTGCGGCTCAACGGCACGTCCCGCAAGGAGGCCGAGAAGGCGGCGCTGGGCTGGATGGAACGTCTCGAGGTCGACGACCTGAGGAAGAAGCGGCCCGGTGAGGTGTCCGGCGGTCAGGGGCAGCGCGTGGCCGTGGCCCGCTCCCTGGTGACCAACCCGCGCGTGCTGTTCGCCGACGAGCCGACCGGCGCGCTCGACTCCCTCAACGGCGAGAGGGTCATGGACCTGCTCACCGAGGCCGCCCGGTCCACCAACGCGGCCGTCGTCCTCGTCACGCACGAGGCACGGGTGGCCGCCTACTCCGACCGCGAGATCGTCGTACGGGACGGGAAGTCCCGGGACATGGAGCGGGTCGTATGAGTCTCAGGCAGTGGTGGCGAGACCTCGCCATGGGGGTCCGGTTCGCCTTCGCGGGCGGACGCGAGGGGTGGGTCCGGGCGCTGCTGACCGCGGTCGGCGTAGGTCTGGGGGTGGCGTTGCTGCTGCTGACCACCGCGCTGCCGAGCGCCCTGGCGGTCCGGCACGACCGGGAGGAGGCCCGTACGGACATCACGTACAGCGACAAGGTCATCCCGAAGGCGGCCGACACCCTGCTGGTCGCTGCCACCGGAACCACCTTCCGGGACATGAGCGTCCGCGGCCGGGAGCTGGAGCCCGAGGGACCGAAGGCGCCGCTGCCGCCGGGGGTCGGGAGCTTTCCGGCGGCCGGCGAGATGGTCGTCTCCCCCGCGCTGAAGAAGCTGCTGGAGTCCGGCGACGGCAGGCTCCTGCGGGACCGGCTGCCCGAGCGGATCGTCGGCACGATCGGCGAGAGCGGGCTCATCGGTTCCCATGAACTCGCCTACTACCGGGGCGCCGAGGGGCTCGCGGCCCAGGGCATCGACGGCGGCCGGGTCGTCCGGATCGACCGCTTCGGGGACCCGAACCCGACCGAGGAGCAGACCGATCCTGTCATGCTCCTGCTGATCCTCGTCGTCTTCGTCGTCCTGCTGATGCCGGTCGCCGTGTTCATCACCGCGGCCGTGCGCTTCGGCGGCGAGCGGCGCGACCGGCGGCTCGCGGCCCTGCGCCTGGTGGGCTCCGACGGCCGCTCGACCCGGCGGATCGCCGCCGGCGAGGCGCTCGCGGGAGCGGTGCTGGGGCTGGTCCTCGGCACCGGGTTCTTCCTGATCGGACGTGAAGTGGCGGGCTCCGTCGAGGTGTTCGGGATGAGCGTGTTCCCGAGCTACCTCAACCCCTCCCCCGCACTGGCCCTGCTGGTCGGTCTCGCGGTGCCCGCCGCGGCCGTCATGGTGACGCTGTTCGCCCTGCGCGGCGTGGTGATCGAGCCGCTCGGCGTGGTGCGTACGGCCAAACCCGCACGGCGCCGGCTGTGGTGGCGGCTGCTGCTGCCGCTGGCCGGACTCGCGATGCTCTACCCGATGGTCGGACAGGGGCGCGACGAGGGCGACTTCAACCAGTACCTCGTCACCGGCGGTGTCATCCTGCTGCTGGTCGGCGTGACCGCGCTGCTGCCGTGGATCGTCGAGGCGGTCGTGGCCCGGCTGGGCGCGGGCGGACTGTCCTGGCAACTGGCCGTGCGACGACTCCAGTTGAGCAGCGGTACGGCGGCCCGGATGGTCAACGGCATCGCGGTCGCGGTGGCCGGGGCGATCGCGCTGCAGATGCTGTTTGCGGGTGTCGAGGGCGACTACACCAAGAGCACCGGCTACGACGTCTCGCGGGCGCAGATGCAGGTGAGCGTGCCGGACGGGAAGACGCTCGCCGCGACCGCGAAGGAACTCGCCGCGACCAAGGGCGTGGAGAAGGTGTACGCGTTCGACGAGGGGTATATCGCCGACGGGCCGGGCGACGAGGCGCGCTGGAGCCGGGTGACCGTCGCCGACTGCGCGTCGCTGCGCGAGATCGCCGTACTGCCCTCGTGCCGCGAGGGCGACTCCTTCGTCCTTCAGGGCGGCGGGGACGACGGCGAGGAGGGGGCCCTGACCGCCAAGCCCGGCCGGACGCTCTACTTCGAGACCGAGACCTCCGACGGCTCCGGGAACACCAAGCCGGTCGCCTGGACTCTGCCGAAGGACGTCAAGCAGGCCCGCTCCGTCGTGGATCCGACCGGCTACAAGCGCGGCGGCCTCCTGATCACCCCGAGCGCCCTGTCCTCGACGGTCGCGCCGGGCGTGCGCGGGCAGGTCTATCTGCGGCTCGACGAGTCGCTGCCGGACGCGCGCGAGTACGTACGCAACACGGCGGCCCGCATCAACCCGCTCGAAGAGCCGATGAACTGGGTGTCGTTCGAGCGCAACGACCGCTACGAGTCCATCCGCACCGGCCTGTTCGTCGGCGCCGCCTGTGTCCTCGCGCTGATCGGGGCGAGCCTGCTGGTCTCCCAGCTGGAGCAGCTGCGTGAGCGCAAGAAGCTGCTGTCGGCGCTGGTCGCCTTCGGCACCCGCAGGCGCACCCTGAGTCTGTCGGTGCTCTGGCAGACGGCGATCCCGATCACGCTGGGGCTGCTGCTGGCCTCGGTGGTGGGGCTGACGCTGGGCGCGGTCCTGCTGCGGATGACGGACACCACGGTGCGCGTGGACTGGCCGAGCGTGCTGTCGATGACCGGCGTGGGGGCGGCGGTGGTCATCGTGGTGACGGTGCTGAGCCTGCCGCCGCTGCTGAGGCTGATGCGGCCGGACGGGCTGCGGACGGAGTAACCGCCCGCAGCCGGCCGTCCACCAGTAGTGCTTCACCACCCGCCGGGTTCTCGCTGTTGACCAGGACCTCCTGGAGAAGTGGTTGTCACCGCTGACCCCGCGGCGCTCCTTGAAGACGTCCTCGGTCATCACGACCGTACGGCCCAGGACAGGTCGAGGGTCGCACCCGCCAGGAGGTCCAGGACCTCCGGCGGGTGGTTCTCGACGGTCTCGTACGAGGGCGTCGGTGCGAGGGACTTGACCAGGCCCATCACCTGGTCGGAGAAACTCCTTCTGGCGCTTTCTCGGTCGCCTTGTCGGTGAGGATCGAGCCGATCCTGTTCAGGGTCGGCTGGGTCGCCCGGTGCAGGTGGTCCACGTCCATGCCCTCGTCGCCGAGCACCACCATCAGGGCGGTGTCACCGACGGCGTAGAAGGCGGCGCAGCCGTGACCGCCGGGGCGACCGCCCGCGGCACGCTGCGCCGGACGGATTCATTTGGGCCTTCCGTTTCGGAGTCGGAAGAAGCTGCCGGGTTTTCGGCGGGGCAGATCGGTTCCTGTCGCGGACGGGGACTGCTCCACGGGCGTGGGCGTGCGAGGCCGGAGTTCATCGCCGTCGGGAAGAGAGCGGACCACGATGGGCGTGGACGGTCCGGCGCACATCAGGAGCCCCTCGTCGAGCATGCGCGCGACCTCTACCGTCAACTCGCGCCGCAGGGGCCCGGATCCGTTGTCCGTGCCCGCGCGCACGGGCCGTTCGCGGCCGGGGTGCACCGGGTGCGGCAGCGCGGCCAGGGCGGTGAGTCTGCGGATCACGTCCTGCAACAGCCGCAGAGGCGGCTCACCCCGGGGGACCTGCGCGAACGGCTCCGCGGTGGCGCGGCGTTCGCAGTCCTCCACCCGGCCCGCGGCCAGCGCGAACGCGGCGTCGTGCAGGGCCGGCGCGCACACCACACGCAGCTGCGCGGCCCCCGCGTAACCGTGCGCGATGAGCGCGGTGGCCGGCCGGCGCGAACCGCCGGACTCCCGCACCAGCTCGGCCCACTGCTCGCCACTGACCCGCCCGGAGCGCAGCAGCGGTGCCTCGGGTCCCTGGGCACCGGGCGACTCCACGGCGACCACGTGGCCGTCCCCCAAGTGGAAGGTGCCACCGGGTGTCCCGGTGATCCGCAGCTCTCCGGTGAAGCCGTCACGGCCGCACGCGGCCAGGGCCTGTGCCAGGTGTTCGTGGCCCGACATCACACCCCCGCCGCCTCGCACGTACGCCTGACGCGTAGCGCTGAGGAGGGAATGTGTATCAGTCCGGGCGCATATTCCGGGGGCTGGTTTCCTACCTGCCGCCAGTTGACGGAAGTTGAATTCGCGGGCTGTTCAAAGCACTGTGTTCGGCGTTCATTCGACCGAATCCGAGGGAGGTTTTTCGGGGTCCGGGGGCGGTTCCGCCGGGCCCTGTTCATCCGCTACGGCCTCGTCCTCGATCTCGGGTGGCGCCGACTGCTCCTCGGCGTACGCCTTGAGGTAGCTCACCACCGTGTTCGTCACCGCCACCAGCGGTACGGCCACCACCGCGCCGCCGATGCCGGCCACCATGCCGCCCGTCGCGACCGTGAGGACGACCGCGAGCGGGTGGACGCGCACCGCGCGGCCGAGGATGAACGGCTGGAGGATGTGGCCCTCGATCTGCTGGACGGCGAGGACCACCACGAGCGTCATCACGGCCGTGAACACGCCCTGCGTGACCAGCGCGACGAGTACCGCCAGCGCTCCGGAGGCGACCGCGCCCACGAGCGGGATGAACGAGAACAGGAAGATGAAGACGGCCAGCGGGACGGCCATGGGGACGTCGAGGAAGTAGATGCCGATGCCGATGAAGACGGCGTCGATGAGGGCCACGAGGACCGTGCCGCGGACGTAGGCGGTCAGGGTGCGCCAGGCGCGCGGTCCCGCGCCGGCCACGGCGGGCCGGGCGGCCGCGGGGACCAGCTTCAGCGTCCACGCCCAGATGCGCCGGCCGTCGTAGAGCAGGAAGAGCGTGGAGAAGAAGGTCAGCAGTATGCCGGTGAGCGCCTCCACGACGACCTGGACGCCCTCCAGGCCCGCCGACGTGATCTGGTCGGTGTTGGCGCCGACCGCCTCCCGCAGGTTCTTGGCGATCTGGTTGATCTGCTTGTCGGTGACGTGGAAGGGGCTCTTCAGGAGCCAGTTGCGCAGGTCGTCGATGCCGTTCTGGATCTGGTCGGAGAGGTCGTCGATGTTCTCCATGACCTGCCAGGTCACGAACCAGCCCAGCAGCCCGATGATGACGAAGCCGAGGATCGCGGTGAGAGCCGTGGCGGGGCCGCGCGGGACGCCGTGCCGCATGAGGCGGGCCACCGTCGGCTGGAGCAGCGCGGTGATGAGCAGGGCGACGACGAAGGCGAAGACGACGAGCTGTACGGAGCTGATCACCCGCATCAGCACCCAGACGGTGCCCGCGAGCACCAGCAGCCGCCAGCCGGCCTCGGCGGCGACCCGTACGCCCCACGGCACGGCCTGCGCCGGATCGGGACGGGGAACCAGCACGACAGGGGCGCGGGAGGCGGCGCTCGACGGCCTCTTCGACCCGCGCTCGGACGGCTGGGCCGAGTCAGCCTCGGCCTCCTCACGGGCCACCTCCGCGCGGCGCTCGTCCAACCGCTCACCCATATCGGTCAGTCGGGTACCGATCCGACCGAGCCACCCTGGCACTCGCGACATGATCCGTCCTCTTCCCCCGTCTCTCCTCACCACTCCCCCCTGGAGTCGTCCGGTCCGACCGTACATGGCAGAAGCCCCTCCCCCTAGGACGGGGAGGGGCTTCGCGAGGTTGAGAGCAGGGCGCGCTCAGTACCAGTGGTTGGCCTGCCAGAACGACCAGGCCTCGCAGGGGCTGCCGTACCGGCTGTCCATGTAGTTGAGGCCCCACTTGATCTGGGTGGCCGGGTTGGTCTGCCAGTCGGCGCCGACCGACGACATCTTGGAGCCCGGCAGGGCCTGGAAGAGACCGTAGGCACCGGAGGAGGCGTTGACGGCCTGGTAGTTCCAGCTGGACTCGTGGTCCACGATGTTGCTGAAGCACTGGAACTGTCCGCTCGGCACCATCGAGGCAGCCATCGCCTGGATCTGCGCGACGGTGTACGAGCTCTGGACCGGGAAGCTGGAGGAGCTCCTGCTGGCCTTTTCCTTGGCCTCGGCGCGCTCTTTGGCTTCCTTGGCCGCCTTCTCGGCGGCCTCCTTCTTCTCGATCGCGGACTTGGCGGCGGCCTTGCGCGCCGACTCCTCCGCGACCTTCTTGGCGCTCGCGTCCGCGGCGATGGCCTGGGTGTCGGCCTGCTGCGTGAGGGACGCGGTCTGCACCTGAGCCTGCTCACCCGCGGGGATGTCCGCCAGGAGCGTCGTGTCGGCTGCCGTCGCCTCGGCGTCGTTCGGCTGCGCGACACTGCCGGAGGCAACTCCGACAACGCTTCCGACAGCGGTGACCGCGGTGGCGGAGGCCACTGCGAATCCCCGGACCGAAATCGGGCTCACACGGTTTCCTTCCAGCATCGCCCGCTTCGGTGACCCTGGCGGACGCAATCGTGCCCCTAGACACTGGCCTCCCAACTAACGGGGTCACGGGAGGCACGGGCCCGGTGGGCAACTCCCTCGCGGGGAGCGCCGCATGGTGCGCGGGCGGCATACGACGACGCTGTGGAGTTGGTGGTGTTGCTGTGGTGCCGTACCGCTGGGGGTACAGGTGTGTCGTATGCGGGGCCTGACAGGAATGAGACTCTGCCGTAACCGGACGCCGGGTGGCAATTCTGAGTTGCGTGTGAAAGCTCACATCCCGTTTGGGCCCAGGGATTTCGAGAAACAGCACCACGCGAAGGCGCCGCCCGGCTAGGCTCTTGGCCTTTCCGGACGGCGCCAACTGGCCCTGGATTACCCCAGATGGCCTAGATCTGGCCGTCTTCGAGCATTTCGGTCACAAGGGCCGCGATCTGGGACCTCTCGGACCTCGTCAGCGTGACGTGGGCGAAGAGGGGGTGACCCTTCAGCTTCTCCACCACGGCGACGACACCGTCGTAGCGACCGACCCTCAGATTGTCCCGCTGGGCCACGTCATGGGTCAGAACGACCCGTGAATTCGCGCCGATTCGGGACAGAACGGTGAGAAGTACATTCCGTTCCAGGGACTGCGCCTCGTCCACGATCACGAACGCGTCGTGGAGCGAGCGGCCGCGGATGTGGGTGAGCGGCAGAACCTCGAGCATGCCGCGTGCGGTGACCTCCTCGATGACCTCGCGGCTGGTGACCGCGGACAGCGTGTCGAAGACCGCCTGCGCCCAGGGGCTCATCTTCTCGGACTCGGAGCCCGGCAGATAGCCCAGTTCCTGCCCGCCGACCGCGTAGAGCGGACGGAAGACCATGACCTTCTTGTGCTGGCGGCGCTCCAGGACCGCCTCCAGACCCGCGCACAGCGCGAGCGCCGACTTGCCGGTGCCGGCCCGGCCGCCCATGGACACGATCCCGATGTCCGGGTCGAGGAGGATGTCCAGCGCGATGCGCTGCTCCGCGCTCCTCCCCTTGATGCCGAACGCCTCCCGGTCGCCGCGCACCAGACGGACGTTTCCCTCGGGCGAGACCCGGCCGAGGGCCTTGCCGCGCTCCGAGTGGATCGTCAGCCCGGTGTGCACGGGGATGTCGGCGGCCTCGGGAACGTAGACATGCCCCTCGTCGAAGAGGATGTCCACCTGTTCACCCGGCAGGGTCAGCTCGGACATTCCGGTCCAGCCGGAATTCTCCGTGATGGCGAGTTCGGCGCGGTACTCCTCGGCGAGGAGCCCGACCGAGGACGCCTTGATCCTGAGCGGGAGGTCCTTCGACACGACAGTGACGTCGAACCCCTCGGCCTGCAGGTTGCGGGCGACCGCGAGGATGCGGGAGTCGTTGTCACCAAGGCGGTATCCGGACGGCAGCACGCTGGGGTCCGAGTGGTTGAGCTCGACACGGACGGTCCCGCCGAGTTCCCCGATCGGGATGGGGGCGTCGAGTCGGCCGAACCGGACCCGGAACTCGTCGAGCAGCCGCAGGGCCTGCCGGGCGAAGTAGCCGAGTTCGGGATGGTGCCTCTTGGCCTCCAGCTCCGTGACCACGACGATGGGGAGCACGACCTCGTGCTCGTCGAAGCGGTTCAGGGCGTTCGGGTCGGCCAGCAGGACGCTGGTGTCGAGAACATAGGTGCGCCGGTCAGGCATGCGGCGCTTTGTGCTGGTCACCACGGAAGGACGTACCCCCTCGGATGAGGTCGGGGAGCGACGGAGTGGAGCTGGACCGGTCGTCGGCCCGTTTGCACGGACCGGGAACCGGCCCTCCACTGCTTCTTCCGTGCTGTGACCGCACGGTCGAGCTGGTGCAAGGGGCCTCCCGGGCGGACGGCCCCGTGCCGTCCGCTGAGATCCGACACCCGTGGTTCGGGCATCGACCTGACTGCCTTATGCCCTCGAACAAGCGATGCCATGCCGACTCATGTGACGACGCCCTGGTGAACTCCTGGGGATCCGGGGGTATCCCGCTGAAAATGTGACACTTCTGCCCCGAACGGGGTACCCGGAACGGTTGGTCAGCCGCCGTAGCGGCGGTGGCGTGCCGCGTAGTCGCGCAGCGCGCGCAGGAAGTCGACCTTGCGGAAGGCCGGCCAGAAGACCTCGCAGAAGTAGTACTCCGAATGGGCGGTCTGCCACAGCATGAAGCCGGACAGCCGCTGCTCACCGCTGGTACGGATCACGAGGTCGGGGTCGGGCTGGTCGCCGGTGTAGAGATGGCGGCCGATCATGTCGATGTCGACGGCCTCGGCGAGCTCCTCCATCGAGGTGCCCTTGTCGTGCGCGTCCAGCAGCATCGACCGTACGGCGTCGGCGATCTCCTGGCGGCCGCCGTAGCCGATGGCGACGTTGACGAGTATGCCGTCGACGTGGGCCGTGGACTCCTCCGCCTCCTTCAGCGCCGTCTGCATCGGGGAGGGCAGCAGGTCGGGGGTGCCGACGTGGTGGACCCGCCAGCGGCCGTCGGCGGCGAGGGTGCGGACGACGTCCTCGATGATGCCGAGGAGGGGACCGAGCTCCTCCGGCGGGCGGTTGAAGTTGTCCGTCGACAGCAGCCAGAGGGTGACGACCTCGACGTCCGTCTCGGTGCACCAGCCGAGGAACTCCTCGATCTTCTCCGCGCCGGCGCGGTGGCCGTCGACAGGGGTGGAACCGGCTGCCTTCGCCCAGCGCCGACTGCCGTCCACGATGACACCGATGTGCTTCGGCACCTGGGCGTGGTCCAGGTGGCCTTCCACCCGGCGTGCGTAGAGCCTGACGAGCAGGCCGCGCAGCTTGTCGCGCAGGTTCACGTGATTGTCAGCCCCTTTGACGGATGGCGGTCCCCGCGGCTAGAGCGTACCGGGGAGTGTCGGACGCCCGGTGTACGGGGGGCCATCTGCCCGTGCGCTCCTGCGTGTTGTGGGGGCCGGTGGTGTCGGCGCGGCGGGGCTGTGAAGCCCTTCGGGTGGGTGGCCCCTGCGTCGGCAGGAAGAAGCGTCCTGGTCCGCGCGAGAAAAAACGGGCCGGTCCGTGGGGGGGAGACGGACCGGCCCGAGGGGGGGGTTCCACCATAACCCTTCGTGAGGAATGGTGGGCGCATCGGCGCGCCAAAACTACTCTCCGGAGTCGGACGGCGACGGCACGGTGGCCGATCGAAGCCCTGTTCATGGGGGTTTCGTGGCCGAATCACGGCGGAATCATGGGGACGTGGGGCATCGCCCAAGCGGGTGACTCCGGGTCGGAACGTTTCTTTGACGCCGGGAAGTGGGCGCGGCACCGCGCAGCCCCCTCCTCTGCGCGGTGCCACCGCGCAGCTTTGCTGACGCGAATTGCCTCGCTTTGAATTTACGTCAGCCGCAGACTGGAGGCGAGCCGCCTGGGATAACGATGTGGAAACCCCGTGAAGACCATGGATATGCGGTCCAGGCCGACGCACGATGCACCAGTTGTCCGATTTGCAGCTATCTGGGAGCCGTCTGCACCCGGGAACGTCAGGCGCGTGGCTTACGGGCCTCCAGGAGATGGCGGCTGCTGTGGGCGACGAAGGGGCCCTCGGACTCGATCCGCTCGTGCAGGGACCGAAGCCGGGGCTCGTACTCGGCCACGGTGAAGCCGGGGACCATCCACACCACCTTGCGCAGGAAGTGGACGACGGCGGCGATGTCGTGGAACTCGATCCGCAGGCGCTCGGCGCGCAGGTCGACGATCTCCAGTCCGGCGGCCTCGGCGGCGGCGCGCTCGCGGTCGGGGTGACGGTCCGAGCTCTGCTCCTCCGGCTGCGGGCCGAGAAAGTGCTCGACGAGTTCGAAGACGCTGCGCGGGCCGACGTGCTGGGCGAAGTACGTGCCGCCCGGCTGCAACACGCGCGCGATCTCCGCCCACTGGGGGTCGACCGGGTGCCGGCTGCTGACCAGATCGAAGGTGTCGTCGGCGAAGGGCAGCGGCGCGTCCTGCGGTGCGGCGACGACCACGATGCCGCGCGGACGCAGCAGGGCGGTGGCCTTGGCGACGTTCGGCGGCCAGCCCTCGGTGGCCGCGGCGAGCAGCGGTGTCCGGACCCTCTGCCCGAGGGCGAAGTCCAGGACCTCGCCACCGCCGGTCTGGATGTCGAGCGAGGCGGTGGCACCGGCCAGGCGGTCGCCGAGGGAGCGGGCGAACCCCCACGAGGGCCGCGCCTCGGTGGCCCGCCCCTCGAACCACGAGAAGTCCCAGCCCTCGGTGGGCACGGCGGCGCCCTCGGCGACGAGGTCCTCGAAGGTACGGGTGCGGTGGGAGGTCATGGGAGTGATCGTCGCAGGATGACGCGGGCGGGCGCCGCTCGTTTTTTTCGGCCACTTCGGGATTCCGGCCACTTCAGGACCGGGGATCCCCTCCGCCCAGCGGGTCAGGGCACCAGGGGCCGGACGTCCTCCGCGGCGAACCGTACGAAACTCTCCGGGTCGGGTTCGTCGGCCGTCGGCTGGAGGACGACCGTGTCGGCGCCGGCGTCGGCAAGTCGCTGGACGGCCTTGGCCACCGCCCCCGCGTCCCCGGCGACGCCGAGGTCGGGGACGTCCGCGACGCCCTCTGCGGTGAGTTCGGCGCGCAGCCGGGCGGCCGCGTCGGGCCCGGTGGCGGTGAGGAGGTAGACGACGATCCGGTGCCGGTCCGGCCGCCCCGCCTTCTGCCGTCCCTCGTCGATGAGCCGACGGGCCCGGCGGACCCCCTCGGGCGGGGTGTTGGCGGTGAGCACCGTGCCGTCGGCGGCCTCGCCCGCGAGGCGCAGGGTGCGCGGGCCGGTGGCCCCGGTGAGCACCTCGACGGGACCCTCGGGCGGCCAGTCGAGGGCGACGTCGTCCAACGAGACGTACCGCCCCCGGGTGCTGACGCGCTCGCCTGCCAACAGGGCGCGCAGCGCGACGAGGTGCTCGCGCAGCAGGGTGAGCGGCGACTCCGCCCGCGCTCCCACCTGCCCCATCCAGTCCTGCACACCATGGCCGACACCAAGGACCGCCCGCCCGGGGAACATCCGGTGCAGGGTGGCCGCCTCCATCGCCGTGATGGCGACGTTCCGCAGCGGCACCGGGAGCAGGCCGACGCCGATCCGCACCCGCTCGGTCCACGCGAGGGCGGCAGCGGCGGTGGAGATTCCGCCCTCCCTGAAGCAGTCCTCCCACAGCCAGAGCTCTTCGAGCCCCGTCTCGTCCGCGAGCCGGGCGAGGGCCCGCAGCCGCTCGGGAGGGAGTTGGGGGCGGAACACCGCGCCGAGTTCGGTCATGCCGACCTTCCTACCCGTGGGGAGGGACAGGACAACTTCTTTACGGCGTCGGCTCGTACCGCAGCAGTACGACGCCGTTGCCGAAGGTGTGCGACTCGACGAGCCGGAGGGAGGTCAGCGTGTCGGTGTGCGGGAACAGGGGCTTGCCCCGGCCGACGAGAACGGGGTGGACGTAGATCCGCAGCTCGTCGACGAGGCCGTACCGCAAAAAGGTCTTCCCCAAGTCGGCCCCGCCCAGCGCGAGATCACCACCCGGCTGCGCCTTCAGCGCCCGGACCTCTTCCGGTACGACCTCACGGACGAGCGTGGAGTTCCAGTCGACGTCCGTGAGGGTCCGGGAGTAGACGATCTTGGGGAGATCCCGCCAGATCGGAGCGAACTCCCTGACGGATGCGGGGGCGTCGGGGTCGGCGTCGGCGGTGGGCCAGTAGTCGGCCATGAGCTCGTAGACGACCCGGCCGTGGAGCAGTCCGCCCATGCTCCCGACCGTGGCGTTCATGTGCGTGTGCAGTTCGTCGTCGACACGGTGCCAGCTGATGTCCCGGTCGGGGCCCTCGATGTAGCCGTCGAGGGACACGGACATCATCAGGACGATTTTTCGCATCGGCCACCTGACCTGGGCAGAAGAGAGAGGATCGACACCCACGGTACTGGGGCGACAGGGACGGCGTGGGAACGCCAGGGCGGGAGGTGGCTCCGGGATGGGGCGCTGGCTGGACGGGCGGGGCAAGCTGGTCGTGCACGGGGAGCGGGAGGAGTTCGCCGTACCGCTGGAGATCGCGAGCTCCTACCGGGCCCGGACGAAGGGACTGCTGGGACGCGACCGCATCGAGGGTGCCCTGCTCCTCTCCCCCGCGGGCAGTGTGCACACCTTCCGGATGCGGTTTCCCATCGACGTCGCCTACCTCGACCGCCGGCTCCGCGTCATCGCCGTACGCACGATGAAGCCGGGGCGACTGGGGCTGCCGCGGCTGCGGTCCCGGCATGTGCTGGAGGCGGAGGCCGGGGTGATGGAGGGGTGGGGGGTGCGGGTGGGGGTGCGGGTGGAGGTGGCTCTCGGGTAGGCAGTGGAGATCAGGTCGAGAACGGCAACGGGACGCGTCGCGTCCAAAGACGCAGCTGGGCCCCATGGACGACACGGTTGTGACCCGGGTCCCGCCGTCAGCCACGCGACGTCAGGCATTCCGGAAGGACGGGACCCCAGTGCGACCAGGCCCTCGGCCGCCTCCTGAAGGACACGATCAACTGGTTCTGATCACCGAGCCCGGACAGTAAAAGGACGGTAAGATCAGCCGACTTGTGAGACGGGCGTGATGGCCGGGGGGCCAGTGGCGCGCGGCCCGTCTCCTTTAAGGGGAGGGTCTTCCGTGGCTCGTCATGTCTTCGCGTCTCTGCGGCTCGTCGCCGCCTCCGCAGTGCTGGCGGCCGGACTGAGCCCGCTGCTGCCGTCCGCCGCCGTGGCTGAGGAGGCGCAGGAGACGGTAGTGCCGGCGACGCTGCGGAGTTCCCATCTGACGGGCTCGCTTGTCGGATACAACAGCGCGGACTACGGCACGGAGGGTGCCGGTGCCCAGGGCTTCTTCCACCGCATCGAGGGCCACTCGGGGATCATGTGGACGCGGTACGCGGACGGTGAGTCGATCGCCGCGCCCCCGATCGCAGGGGCGTACCTCGTGTTCGGCACGGGCAGTGACGTCCTCGACTACCGCTACAACGACGGCCGTAGCCTGCTGTTCGACGCCGTCAGCGGTACGACCCACACGGTCCGGATGACCGAGGGACGGACACTGCTCCGGTTCTACGGCAGCACGGCCGTCACCTATCGCAGCGTGACCGGTGAGGACGGTACGACCACGGCCAAGGACCTCCGTCTGTCGACCGTGGGCGATGACGGGGCCATGATCGACACCGAGATCGCCGGCGTGCCCGAGGGAAAGGTGCTGGGCTTGCCGCGGGGCGCGGACGAGACCAGCGTCTTCTTCCACGCCAAGTGGGACGGCAGCTTCCGGATGGTGGAGGTCGACCGGGAGACCGCCCAAGTGCGCGGCTGGACCCAGCCCTTGCCCTCGGACTACACCAACGTCCGCTTCTCGCGGGACCACGTGGCGCTCTATGGCAAGCCGAGCAACCCCAAGGTCCTCGTGGTACCGCGCTCCGACCTGTCGGCCACCGCGACCGAGGTCACCCTGGGCGACGGCACCAGCGCGGCCCCGGCCACCGATGTTGCCCTCGTCGGCGACTGGCTGGTCCACCGGCCCAGCGGCGGAAAGGCCGTCAAGGCGGTGCCGATCAAGGGCGGTGCCGCTGTCACCCTGCTCACCTCCTCCAACGAGGGCGTCTCCGCCGCGCCGGACGGCACGGCCCTGTATCTCGGGCGTACAGCCGCCGACGACTGGGGGTTCCAGCGCTTCGTCCCCGGCGCGGACGGCGGCCCGCCGGTCGTCTCGCAGGCGAAGGCGCTGCCGAGGCCGCCGTTCAGGATTCAGGGGCTGGCTCTTGAGCAGGGGCGGCTGGTGGTCGCCGACGGCAGCGGCCGGGAGCGGGACACCTACGTGCGGACCGTCGCCGCGACCGGCACACCCACGTTCGGGGCGCGGTCCCCGTACGACGGGACCGAGACGTCGCTGTACGACTGCCCGGTTCAAGAGGGTGGCTGCCGGATCTTCGGTACGGCCGACAACCGTGTGGTCTGGCTGGCGAAGAACTCGGTGGACGACGACCGTCTCACCGCCGACGGACCCGCCCCGTACGGCTACCGTTCCCTGAGCGTCCCCGCGGGCGGGCGGATCACCGACGTCTCCGGCCGGTACGTGATCCACACGACCGCGACAAAGCAGTCCGTCTACGAGATCGACAACAGCACTGCGGCCGTCACCCGCACCCCCACCGCATCCGCCCTCTCCGGCGACATCTTGTGGACGGCGGGGGCGAGTCCCGGTGAGGTCACCGCGTACAACCTCTCGACGAAGAGGACCACCGAGACCCTGAAGCTCAGCTCTGGCTGCACCCCCACCGAACTCCAGGCGCTGGGCCGCTACTTGTACTGGACCTGCGACGGCAGGGCCGGCGTCCACGACCGAGCGACAGGCAAGTCCGTGCCGGTCCCGGCAGACGAGGCCAAGCTCGGCGACGGGTTCGTCGTCACGCACGACAAGCAGGCCCGAAAGCTGACGCTCACCACGGTCGCCGACGGGACGGCCGCGAGCCGGGTGATCGGGGACCTGCCCGACACCGGGACCTCGCAGCGGGACGTGCGCTGGACCGTCGACGAGGCCGGCGCCAACGCGGCCTACGTGGACGACAAGGAGCAGGTGCACCTCGTACCGTCCGGGGTGGCGCAGCAACCGCTGCGCCCGCTGGGTCCGGCGGTGAACTCGTCATGGCTCAACGCCCGGTACACGGACCCCACGTACTACGCCCTCACCACCCTGGCGTTGTCGAAACCCGCGAGCTGGCGGATGACCGTGCGCAGCAAGGCGACGGGGAAGGTCGTCGACACGGTCGACGGCGAGGCCCGCGGGGAGATCAAGGCCGGATGGGACGGGATGACCGCGGGTGGACTCGCACCCAACGGCTGGTACGACTGGACCCTGTCGGCCGCCCCGGTGGACGGTGTCGGCACGCCGGTGTCAGCGCACAGCAGCTTCCGGCTGGTGGAGGCGGCCCCGGTGCACCGGGACCACGTGGGCGCGGACGGTAACCCCGACGGCATCGGCGACCTGCTCGTCCTCAACTCCTCGGGCCGGCTGAACTTCTGGGCGGGCACCGGCAAGGGCACGTTCTCCGGGCAGTCCATGGGCAATGCTTGGCCCACCAGCATCAAGGCGGTGCCGTTCGGGGACCTGAGCGGTGACCGATGCAATGACGTGCTCGTGCGGTACAGCAGCGGGGCCCTGCGGCTGTACAGGCCGGGCTGCGGTGAGTATCTGGAGCCGTCGACGCCGTACACCAGTCTCGGCACCAGCGGATGGACGCAGTACGACGTCCTGACCGCGCCCGGTGACGTGACCAAGGACGGCCGCCCGGACCTGATCGCCCGCAACTCCTCCACCGGCACGGTCTACCTCTACAAGGGCACGTCCACAGGGAAGCTCTCCGCGCGGGTGAAGCTCTACGACAACTGGAAGGGCTACAAGAAGATCGTCGGCACCGGTGACCTCAACGGCGACGGCATCGGGGATGTACTCGCCCAGGACAAGTCCAACAACCTCTACCGGTACGACGGCAGGGGCAACGGCACCTTCAAAGCGCGCGTGAAGCTGTTCACGGCGTGGGGTGGCTCCTACAACGTGATCGTCGGAGTCGGGGACATCACTGCCGATGGCAAGGCGGACCTGGTCTCCCGGGACACCGGTGGTGTGCTCTGGCGCAATGCCGGGAACGGCAAGGGGTCGTTCGGGGCGCGGGTGAAGATCGCGAGCGGCTGGCAGGGCTACAAAGGCCTGTTCTGACCACCCTGGGATGTGCGTCACGGTTGCTGTGGGCCAGGGTGCAGCGGCCCATCGAGCCGACCTCGGGCCGTGTCACCGCGACGCACTGCCGCCTCGGTTTGCTGTGAGAGCCGATGTGCTCATCGTCACGTAGGTGGCGCTGCGTCAGCGGAGGTGCCTGCCGGCGAGGGTGATGAATGTGCGGATCGACCGTCGTGGTTGGCCGACGCTCGCGGTGAGCGCGGCGGCGCCCGCTGTCGCAGCGAGTTCACGTAGTGGAGGTGGCCTCGCCGACACTCCTGAGCAGGAGCGCACGCCTCGGCCCCCTCCCGTGGCGGGATCACTCCGCTCTCGCCGCGTGATCCGGCCAATCGGGCTCGTGTCAGCCGTCTGACGGGGAGTTGTCAGACTCGCGGGGTTCGATGTCCTCGGCTTCCTTCCCCCCACCGAGGAGTGTCATGACCCACACCCCTGTCGACACGCAGGACGAGGCTGTTCCCGACTTCCCGATGCCCCGGGCGGCAGGGTGTCCGTTCGCCCCGCCCCCGGCGATGATGAAACTGCACGCCGAGGAACCGGTCTCCAGGGTCCGGCTGTGGGACGGCAGCGTGCACTGGCTCGTCACCCGCTACGAGGACCAGCGGGCCCTGTACGGCGACCCGCGCCTCAGCGTCGACACCACCCGGCCGGGTTTCCCCTACCTGAACGAGGCATTCCGGGAGACCGCCGCCAAGAACCCGCCGTCCTTCCTCAACATGGACGACCCCGACCACGCGCGCATCCGCCGGATGGTGACCGGTGCGTTCACCGTCAAACGCATCGAGGCCATGCGCCCGGCCGTCCAGCGCATGACCGACGAGCTGATCGACGAGATGCTGGCCGGCCCCAAGCCGGTCGATTTGGTGGAGGCCCTCACGCTCCCCCTGCCGTCACTGGTGATCTGCGAACTGCTCGGTGTCCCCTACGAGGACCACGACTTCTTCCAGGCCAACAGCAAGGTGGCGCTCCGGCGGGAGGTGACCGCCGAAGCGGTGCGGGCCGCCTTCGCGGAGATCTACCAGTACCTGAGCGGCCAGATCGACGCGAAACGCGCCGACCCGGCGGACGACATGCTCTCCGAGCTGGCCTCCCGGGTGCGGACCGGCGACCTCACCCACCACGACGCCACCATGCTGGGTGTCCTGCTGCTCGGCGCCGGGCACGAGACCAGCGCCAACATGCTCGCCCTGGGCATCCTCGCGTTCCTGGAACACCCCGACCAGCTCGCCGTCGTCCGCGACACCGACGATCCGAAGGTCCTGGCGTCCGCCGCCGACGAGATGCTGCGCTATCTGACGGTCGTCCACAACGGCCAGCGCCGACTCGCCCTGGAGGACCTGGAGATCGGCGGCCGGTCCATCCGGGCCGGCGAGGGCGTCATCATTCCGGGCGCCACCGGCAACTGGCAGGCCGACGTCTTCCCCGAGCCCGAACGGCTCGACGTCCGCCGCGACGCCCGCCGCCACATGGCCTTCGGCTTCGGCATCCACCAGTGCCTGGGCCAGCCCCTGGCCCGCCTGGAACTCCAGGTCGTCTACCACACCGTCTTCCGCCGCATCCCCACCCTGCGCCGGGCCACCGACCTCGACAAGATCCCGTTCAAGGACGACGGCATCGTCTACGGCGTCTACGAGCTGCCGGTGACCTGGTGAGGTGCGGTTCGGTCAGTTCTCCCCCCGCGGGAACGACACCTCCACCCGGCGGTTCTTCTTGCGGCCCGGCTCCGTCGAGTTGGAGGCGATCGGGTAGTCCTCGGAATAGCCGCGGACCTCGTAGGTGATGCCCGAGTCCTTCAACTCCTGGTCGAGTACGTCCTGTACGGCGTTGGCGCGCTGCCGGGAGAGGGTGAGGCCGTGGGCGTAGCTGCCGAGGTTGTCGGTGAAGCCGAAGACGCGGATCCGGGTGGCGTTCTGGTTCTTGATCTCCGCCGCGATCGCGGAGATACGGGCCTTCGCCTCGCCGTTCAGCTTCGCGCTGTCCTTGCCGAACAGGACCTCTGCCTGGAGGGCGAACTTCACGTCCGCGTTGGTGTCCTCGCGACGTTCGTCCCCGCTCTGGTCCTCGACGACCTGCTTGATGTCCAGGACCTTCGGTTCGGCGAGGGTGGCGCCTTCCGGGAGCTTCAGATCCGGGTCGTTGGGGTCCACCTCGACGGGTGCGGTGGCGGAGGGTTCGGTGCCCGGGGGGACGCTGGGGCCGTCGTCGGCCTGGGCCGGGGTGAGGGTCAGGGCCGCCATGAGCGAGGCGACCGTGATGGCCAGGGCGAGGCGAGGTGGGGTTCGGGTGGCGGTCATGGTGGGCGTCATCCGGAGATCTGGATGGGGGCGGAGGCGAAGGTGGGGAGTTGGAAGGTGACGTCGGTCGTGGTGGTCGGGGGGGCCGGGAACTGCATGAACACCGGAATGGACGCGCCTGCCTCGATCCTCGGCATGCCTGTCGTCGTCAGAGGTCGGCCGTCAGTGTCGCGCAGAACGTAGTAGCGCTTCTTGGACTTGGAGTCGACGAGGGTCGCCCCGCCCAGTGACGAGCCGTGCCTGAGGATCTCGGTCTCGTCACCCGCCGTCCGTACCGAGACGCGGGCCGCCTTGTCCGCGTCGTTCTTCATCTCGCCGCTCACCGTGAGGAATCCCCCGGAGTCCCGCTGCACGGAGTCGATCTGGAGGACCAGCCCGTCCTCACCCTTCAGTTCGGCGATGGGCTCGTCCGTGCCCTCTTGCGTGCTCGCGCCGGAGCCACCGCTCTTGGAAGCGGACGCGGACGCTTCCGGCTTGTCGTCGTCGCCTCCACCGCCGCAGCCGGCCACGCCGACGGCCAGACCGGCCGCGATCGTCAGCGCGACCATCCCCCTGCGGGCCTTCGCCGTGAACCGAATGCTCATCACTGCGCTTCCTTCACCACTCGTTGTTCGTTTGTCAGTCAGCCAGATGAACGTCGAAGAGATCCTCGGGCTTCGGGAGATCCTTGAGATCCGTCGGGTCCAGAGTCCACTCACGTCCGTCGCACGTGAGCGTCGGCAGCACGTCCGCGTCGGCGTCCAGTCCCGGTGGGTCGAAATCGCAGGCCAATTCGATGACGGCAGTGGCCTGCTGTACCGACCTCTTGTCCTCGGTGCCCGGGACGATGGAATCACCGACGGTCTTGTTGGTCGTTGCCTCGACCTTGTAGCCCGGGGGCATCCCCGGCAGCGCCGCGCAGTCAACCGTGGCGTCGTTCTGCGCGGCCAGTTGGTCCGCCCGCGCGCAGCCGTCGAATGGCACCCCGAGGCCGTCGAAGATGTCCTGCCACTTCGTGGGATCGAGTACGTTCTTCACCCACTCGTCCCTGAGTTCGTCCCGAGTGTCCAGAGCTGCGGCCAGCGCCGCGGCGTCGGCCGCCGTCTGGGCGCCGTTCCGGTTGGCCCCGGCCTGGCCGACCGCCAGGAAGGCGAACGCGAGAAAGAGCAGACCCGCCACCACCATGATGTAGATGGGGAAAGCCTGCCCTGCGTCGTTGTGCCGAGGGGCCCGCGTCAGGCGCCGATGACTTCGTCGATCTTGTCGACGATCGCGTCGTAGATGGCCTGACCGATGTCCGTCCCCGTAATAGCCAACACAATCGCCACCACCACCGCGATGATGCCCAGGTACTCGACCGCGGTCTGACCCTTGTCGTCGTTGAACCGGTTGCTCATTGCGGGCCCCTTCGGCGTCGTCGCTGTCGACAACCGGAACGTAGACCTGCGGATGCCGGTCGGCGCAGGGCCCCTGGGCCCAAATCCGGGCCCAACCTCGCGTCGACACCGCTCACCCCACCCCTCGGCCCGAACTCGGCGCCGTGCCCAGCCACTTCGCGGCGGCCTCGGAGCGGCTCGTGCTGTGGAGCTTGGCGAAGATGCGGTTGATGTGGTTCTTGACCGTCTTCTCGCTGATGAAGCAGGCGGCGGCGATCTGCTGGTTGTTCATGCCGGATGCGATGAGGTTCATGATCTCCGCCTCCCGCGCGCTGAGTTGGAAACGCGACCTGTCCGTTGACGACTGTCCCACAGATGATTGCAGTTGCGAAAGCCCTTTGAAGGGGAAGGGCGTTACTTGCACCGGAAGATGGTGGTTTACATGTGCATTCGCATCGCGTAGCTGGGTCAGCAGTGCGCCCGCCGCCGTGGGCGTGAGGTGGGTGCGGCCCTGCACGGTGTCCCTGACGGCCAGGACGAGCTGGTCCGCCGTGAACTCGCCGTGGACGAGGTAACCGTCGGCTCCCCTGCGCAGCGCCTCCTGAACGGTCTCCGGCTCTCCGCTGTACGTCAGCATCAGCACCGGGGCGATCGGCACGAGGTACGGCAGCGCCGAGATCCCGTCGACACCCGGCATCCGGACGTCCAGGAGGATCACGTCCGGGTGGTACCGGCTCGCGGCCTCGTACGCCTCGCGGCCGTCCGCCGCCTCCGCCACGACCGTGATGTCCTCGCGGCCCGTAAGGAGGGCGGTGAGGCCCGCTCGGACCACCGGGTTGTCGTCGGCGACGACGATCCGGACGGGGGTGGGCGGGGCCGTCGGGAACAGCGCGAACGGTGGAGCGGGGTGCTGGGGGTCGTCCGGCATGTCGCGGCCTCCTCTCGTGGTGGGGCGGGGGGTCATCGGTCCGCCCGCGGGAGTGACAAGGGGAGTTCCAGGAGTACTTCCGTGCCCTTCGCGTCCGCGCCCTCGCCGATGTGGATACGGGCGCCCACCGACTCGGCGCGTTCCACCATGCCGACCAGGCCGAAGTGGCCGGAGCGGCGGAGTTCGTCGAGGGTGGTGTTCGGCGGGAGCCCGCGGCCGTCGTCCTGGACGCTGATGCTGAGCAGTTCATGGTCGGGGTCCACGTCCGCGGTGACGTCGATGCGCGTGGCCTCGGCGTGCCGGTGGGCGTTCTCCATCGCCTCCTCGGTGATGGTGAGGAGTTGGCGGGCCACAGGGTGCGGGACGGCGAGCGCGGGGTGGGGGTGGGCGGGGGCCCGGTAGGTCGCCTGAAGGGTCGTACGGGCGCTGAAGTTCCTCGTGCGGGTGGCCAGTTCTTCAAGTACGTCCGTGGCGGGGGCCTGTTCTCGGCGCAGGTCTGTCAGGAGTTCGCGGGACTCCGTTGCCGCTCTGCGGGCTGCTCGGGCCACCAGCCCGGCCTGTCGTTCCAGCAGGGCCGGGTCCGGGGTGGGGGCCGCCGCCGACGTCGCCAGGCCTTCCGCCGCCAGGGCCACGCCGTGGAGGGTCTTCGCCACCGAGTCGTGCATCTCCCGCGCCAGGCGGGCCCGTTCCTCGCTGATCGCCTCCGCCACCGCCAGGCGGGCCTTCATCGCGGTGAGGGCCTGGGTCGCCGTGCCGAAGCGGAGCAGGAGGTTGCGCAGGGTGGAGCCGACCGCGCCCGTGATCACGCAGAAGCCGGGGAGAAGAAGGATGTCGGCGGGGGTGGCGTTCGGGTGCGGGAGGGCGGTCTGGGCCAGGAGCAGGATCAGGGACTGCAGGGACGCGAAGACCGCGGCGCCTCGCCAGCTGTAGGCGATACCGGCGAGGAGCGGGGTGCAGACGCTGACGTAGGCGAGCGTGGTGTCGGGGCCCGCGGAGATCAGGAGGAGGCTGGCGAAGAGGGTGTCCGCGGCGAGGAGGGTGGGGTGGCGCAGGAGGAGGGGGCCGAAGCGTTCCCAGTCCCTGAAGAGGGCGTACGACACCATGAAGGTGACGACGACCGCCGCGCCGACGAGGCGGGCGCCGAGGCCGGGGTTGGCGTTGAGGAGGGCGGCTGGGGCGGCCAGGGCGATCATCGCCAGGCGGAAGCCGAAGACCTGACGGCACATGGCCTGGAGGGCGTTGACCTGGATGTCCAGTGCGGGTGGCCCCTGCGGGGGCTTGTCACCGCCGGCGGCCGCGCGTCCGTGCAGCTCCATCGACTTCCACGACTCCGCTCCCGGCCGTCGCCCCACCCTCCGTGCACCCGTCATCGACATCGCCCGGTCCTCTACTTCCCCGTGATCGTGCCGAAGTCGGTCCCCGAGCCCAGGAGCAGACCCGCGGCCAGCAACAGCATCGTGGCCGGGACCATGAAGGTAGTGATCATCATCGTGGCCTTGGGAACCGCGCGGGCGGCCTTGCGGCGGGCGTTCTGGGCGTCCGTGCGGCGCATGTCCTTGGCCAGGGAGACCAGGGTGTCCACGATGGGAGCGCCCAGTTCCTCGCCCTGCTGGAGCGCCGTCACGAACATCGCGACCTGTTCGGAGTCGTTGCGGCGGCGCAGCTCCGCGAAGGCCTGGCGGCGGCTCATGCCCAGGTCCATCTGGCGGAGCGTGATGCGCAGTTCGTCGGCCCAGGGGCCCTCGTACTTGGAGGCCACCCGGTCCAGTGCCTGCCGGAAGCCCAGGCCCGCGCTCACCACCACCGCCAGCACGTCCAGGAAGTCGGGGAGCGTGCGCTCGATGACGTCCTTCCTGACCCGGATCGCCGACCAGATGCCGACCTCCGTCCAGAACGCCCCGAAGGCCAGGAGCAACAACGCCACCAGAACCTGCCCCCGCAGCAGGAAGACCAGGAAACCCAGGGCGCCGAGGAAGCCGTAGACCGCCCTGCGGGCCGCGTAGCGGTTGATGGTCAGGCCGCCCGGGTTGCCCGCCAGGTCGATCTTGCGGCGGTATTTCGCCACCTGTCCGGGGCCCATCAGCCGCAGGACCGCGGGCGCGTAGCGCATGCCCATGCGGTCGATCAGGGAGTCGACCGCGCCGGTGCGGGTCGATCCGACCTCCAGTGCCAGCACCAGGTCGCTCGGCAGTTTCGCCTCCGCCCGGTACATGCGGATACCGGCGAAGACGCCCCACACGCTGACGGCCATCAACAGGGCCAGTCCGATACCGATCACAGCCGCCCCTTCCTCAGACGTCGATCCGTGACAGGCGGCGGATCAGGATGAATCCCACCGCGTAGAGGGAGAATGCGATGATCACCGCCCCCTGACCCAGCGGTGAGCCCGTCATCCGCTCCAGCGCGCCGTCCTTGACGCCGTTCATCAGGAACAGCGAGCCGATGCCCAGGACCGGGACCGCGTACGACGTCATGTTCACCTGGGAGAGCTGGGTGCGGACCTCGCGCCGGGTCTCCTTGCGCTCCTCCAGCGTTTCGGTCAGGTTCCGCAAGGCGCTGACCACTTGGCCGCCCGCCCGGCTCGACAGCACCAGGGTCGTCACCAGGACCACCAGCTCCCGGGACGGCAGTCGCTTCGCCATCTCGTCCAGCGCGTCCTCCATCGACACGCCCACCGCCAACTGGTTGGCCACGTTCGCCAGTTCCTCCCCGGCCGGAGCCTCCAGCTCCTCCGCCGCCATGCCGATCGCGGTGCGCAGGGCGAGGCCCGCGTGGGTGGCGTTGGCCAGGATGCGGGCCAGTTCGGGGAGTTGGTTGATGAACTTCTCGATGCGCCTCTGTCGCTGCCAGTTGAGGAACTGCACCGCCGCCCAGACGCCCGCAAGGCCGGCCAGCGGGCCGAAGAAAGGCGCCAGGGTCGCCTGGCCGACCAGCCACAGGCCTCCGACGAGCCCGACCATCGCGGCGAAGAACTCGCCCGGTGTCACGTCCAACCCGGTCGCCGCCAGCCGGAGTTCCAGCTGCCTGCCGAACCGGGTGCGGCGCAGCCGGCGGTCCAGGTCGCGGAAGTGCCGGCGGCGGCCGGTGTACGGCACCTGGCTCACGGCCGACAGCCGGTCGACGAGCGCCGCCCGCTGGGCCCGTCCCCTGGCGTAGAAGTGGACGCCCACGACGGCGAGCGCGCAGGTCAGCAGGGTGGCGCCGATGGTGAGCGTGACTAGGGTCTGGAGGTCCATGGGGGTGGGTCCTACCTGGCTTCTCGGAGGGCCAACTGGTTCGCGGACTGGGCCACGCCGAAGGCCTGGGGCGTGGGCTGGCTCGCCATGTAGAGGCGGTCGACGGCACGGCGCGGAAGCGGGAAGTACGCGAACCGGCCGTGGATCCGGCCGTCCGCCGCCATGGGCTGCGCGTCGAAGCGGGCCACCGTGGCCAGCCGGTACGGCTCGGCGCCGTGGCTGTCGAGCAGGGCGATCTCGGTGATCCGGCGGGCGCCGTCTGCGAACCGGGTGAGCTGGATGATCACGTCGACCGCGCTGTTGATCTGGTCGTGCAGCGCCTCGAAGGGGATCTCCACCTCCGACATCGAGGCCAGGGTCTTCAGCCGCATCAGGGCGTCCTCCGCGCTGTTGGCGTGGACGGTGGCGAGGGAGCCGTCGTGGCCCGTCGACATCGCCTGGAGCATGTCGAGGGACTCGCCGCCGCGGACCTCGCCGACCACGATCCGGTCGGGGCGCATGCGCAGCGAGTTGCGGACCAGGTCACGGATGGTGACCCGGCCCTGGCCCTCCACGTTCGGCGGGCGCGACTCCAGCCGGACCACGTGCCGTTGCTGGAGCTGGAGTTCGGCCGAGTCCTCGATGGTGATGATCCGGTCGCCCTCCGGGATGAGCCCGGACAGCGCGTTGAGCAGTGTCGTCTTTCCGGTGCCCGTCGCGCCCGACACGATGATGTTGAAGCGCGCCTGCACGAGGGCCGCCAGCAGGTACAGCATGTTCTCGTCGAGCGAGCCGAATCCGACCAGTTCCTGGAGCGTGTAGGAGCGGGGGAAGCGGCGGATCGTGAGGATCGCGCCGGTCAGGGAGAGCGGCGGGATGATGACGTTCACCCGCTCGCCGGACGGGAGGCGCGCGTCGACCATCGGGTTCGTCTCGTCCACGCGCCGGTTGACCGTGGAGACGATGCGCTCGATGGTCTGCATCAGCTGGTCGTGGGACGGGAAGCGCAGCGGCAACTGCTCGACGCGGCCCCCGCGTTCGACGAAGATCGAGTCCGGGCCGTTGACCATGATCTCGGTGATGGAGGCGTCTTCGAGCAGTGGCTCCAGGATGCCGAGACCGAGCGCCTCGTCGACCACCCGCCGGATGAGCTGCGAGCGTTCGACCGTCGACAGGACCGGCCCCTCACGGCTGATGATGTGCCCGAGCACCCGCTCGAGACGGGCCCGGCGCTCGGCCGCCGCCAGCGAGCTCATCTCGGCGAGGTCGATCTCCTCCAGGAGCTTGGCCCGGTAGGAGGAGACCAGGTGGCCGTCCTCGCCCCGGCTGCCGTTCTCCTCGGGGGTGTTGATGCGGGACCGCAGACTCATGAGGTACCTCGTTCAGTGGTCGAGCGGCATGGTGGCGGTCTTGACGGCGGGATCGAAGTCCCAGCCGGGGACGATCGAGGGGATCTGGACGGTGGCGGTGACGGTGACCGAGTCGCCGCCGCCACCCTCGGCGCAGTCGACGGACAGCCAGTCGCTGATCGCGTTCACACAGCCTTCCTGCGCGCTCCGGTCCAGCGAGGCGGCCCGCGCCCCGGCCCTGGCCGCCGTACCGGCCTGCTGGGCGGTGTAGGCGATGAGCCCGATCTGGACGCCCGCCATGGCGACGAGGATGAGGATCGGGATGAAGCCCAGGTATTCGAGGGCCACTTGGCCGCGGTCGCGGTCTTTTCGGCTCTTCCAGCTCTTTCGGCTCTTCCGGGAGTACGACATCTCAGTCCTTGTCCTCCTCCACGGCGCCCGCGTGTCCGTCGACCTGGAAGGGGAAGGCGATCGCGCCCGGGAACAGAACAGGGACGTCGAGGTGGACATCGGCCGTGACATAGCCGCCGCCGGTGCTGCAGCTCACCTGGCCGCTCCAGGCGCCGGGCAGCTTGTCCAGTCCCGCCTGTTCGCACGCGGCCTCCCGCTCCCCGGGCGGCGCGGCCGTCGCGGCCCGTACCGCCTCGTCCGCAGCATTCCCCGCGAGCGTGAAGGTGTACCCCAGCAGCACGAACTGCCACAGCAACACCAGCGTGATCAGGATCAGCGGAGTCATCCCGAGGAACTCGACGGTGACCTGGCCGTCGTCCCCGCGGGACCGCTCCGGATCTGCCCGGCCGGCCGGCTCGGCGTCGCGGGGCGGGCAGCCCGTGCCCCTGACGCCCGTGCCCCCGGCCGCGGCAAGGTCGGTCGTCGAGACCTCGCGTCGGGGCTGTCCGCCCCGGCTCCCGCCCGGCTCGGCCGGGAAGTGCCCCTTCCCGCGACCGGCCGGATCCGCCGGACTGGCCCCCACTGCCGCGGCGCTCACCTCCCGAGCTCCCTGCGCCGCCGGAAGGTCAGCGCGCCGCGCTCCCGGCCGCCGTTGCGATGGGAGTTCGCCTCCGAGCCCTTGACCAGGCCCAGTTCACCGGCGAGCGTCCACAGGGCCTGCTTCACCGTGCCCTTGGCGTCGAGTTCGTGGACCCGGCCCGCGTCCACCGCGCCCTGGAGCTCCTTGAAGTTCGCCGGGATCACGGTCGCCGCGACGCCCGTGCCGGTGATCTTCTGGATGAGCGCGGGCTGGATCTCCGTACCCCGGCTGTGCCGGTTGACGACGACGGTGGTCTCCTCCGCCTTGCGGACCTGGAGCCGGTCCCACATGCGCACGGCGCGCTTGGCGCCGCGTACGGCGACCACGTCGGGCGTGGTGACCAGCAGGGCCGTGTCGGCCATCTCCACGACCGCCGCGCCGGCCCCGCTGAGTTGTGCCCCGCAGTCGACCACCACGATCTCGTAGCGGGAGCGCAGGGCGCTCACGATCTGACGGGCGGCGCGCTCGGTGACCTCCTCGCCGCGTTCGCCCTCGCCGGGGGCGAGCAGCAGCGCCAGGCCCGTGTCGTGGGGGAAGACGGCGTCGGCGAGGACGCGCGGGGAGATGTCGGTGATGGTGGCGAGGTCGGCGACCGAGCGGCGGAACTGGACGTCCAGGTAGGAGGCGACGTCGCCGGTCTGGAGGTCCATGTCGAGCAGGGCGGTGGTGCGGCCGGAGGCCTGGGCGGCGAGGGCGAGCTGGATGGCGGTCATGGTGGCGCCGACGCCGCCCTTCGCGCCGCTGACCGTGACGACGGTGCCGCCGGCGCCGGTGAACACGTCGGTGGCGGCGCCCAGGTGCCGTCGTACGCCCACCGACCACTGGGCGACCGCGTGCACCCGGGTGGCGAGCTCCTCGTAGCCGAGCGGGAGGGAGATCAGACCGCGGGCGCCGTAGTCCATGGCGGCCTGGAAGAGGCCGGGACTGACGTCGGAGGTGACGAGGATGACGCCGACGGCCGGGAAGCGCAGGGCGACCTCACGGATCAGCTCCAGGGCCGGGACGGGCCCGATCCGCTCGTGCACCACGACGACCTCGGGCAGCTCGTCGATGGACTCGGACGCCAGGCGCGCGAGGGTGTCGATGAGCTGGGTGGAGTCGGTCACCGGGCCGACCGGCTCGGCGTCCGGGAGCTGGCTGAGCAGCGTGGTGAGGGAGCGGACCGCGTCCGCGTCGCCGACTGCCGGGAGGATCCTCGTGGGCATGGCGGCCTCTCACTTGTCCTTCGCGAGTTCGTACGTGCGCTCCTGCTCGGGCACGGTCCCGGTCTCGCCCGGCGCGACCAGGGCGAGCCGGACCCGCTTGGCGAACGACTCGGCGTACGTGATGCGCTGGGCGTCGAGGGCGGAGAGGGCGAAGGTGATGGGGCGGGCCTCGGTCGCCGCGCGGGTGTGGTCGTCGGCGTCCGGCTGGAGCGGGGTGAGGTCGCCGACGTCCAGGACCCGGGCGTTCGTCACGATGATCTTGGACTGGTCGGGGTCACCCTCCTTCTGTCCCTCGAAGGTGGCGTACACGTTGACCGCGGAGCCCGCCGTGATCTTGCCGGCGACGCCGGTGGCCGCGTCGATCATGATGGCGATCTCCTGCTGCCCGGGCTGGAGCGCGGGCTGGTCGACGATCATGTCGCTCTGGAGCAGGGAGCCCTTCTTGAGGGTCGTCACCGCGATCTTGTCGCGGATGGCGTCGAGGTCGGTGATCGCGTTGGCGGACAGCCAGCGCTCGGGCATCTCGGTCTTCTCGAACTGCGCCGCGCTGAGCCGGGTGTAGGGCTCGATGTCCTTCTTGACCTCGTACGCCGTGACCTCGGGGCCGACCTTGGACTTCACGTCGTCGATGACGGAGAGCACGCCGGCGAAGGCCGCGAGGGCGCCCAGGACCGACAGGAGCAGGAGTATCACGCCGCGGCGCTGACGGGAGTTCATGAACCGTACAACCTCGTTGGGGGGCTCGGTCGAGCGGAATCGGGGACGGGGGCGATCCGGTACGGCTCACCCGGCGGGCAGTTGGTGCTGTTGCTGCATTTGGTTCTGAGGAACGGGCGTCACGGGTGCGGTGGCCGAACAGAACACGCAGCGGTCACCGATGACGTCGATACCGCACCAGTGACAGACGTTCTGCCGTACCGAGGTGACCAGTTGGTAAAGGACGGACAGGTCGGGCAGGAAGCTGCAGAACTCGATCAGCTTGCCGGTGCCCCACCACTCGGCGGACTCGGCGGGCAGCGGGCTCTCGCGCAGCCCCTGGATCCGCCAGGACTTGGCCAGCGCCCCGGAGACCCAGTCGGACTGGAGCTGACCGCGCGCGACCAGCATCGAGGTGGCGAACTCCGGGCCGGCGAGCGTGGCGTCCGGGGCGATCCTGACGAGCTGCGGCTGGGGGTGGGCGAGCACGGCGAACTGACTGCCCGGCACCCAGGACTTGGCGTGCGACTTCAGGCCGACGGGGACCCGGTCGAGCTTGGCCACCGAGCCGAGGAGCGCGCCCGCGTGGAGGTAGTGGGTGAGCAGCCGGCCGGCCGAGGCGAGGACGCCCGGGCTGAGGTCGCAGGAGGCGAGCTGTCTCAACTGGCGGGCGAGGACGGCGATCCCGAGGGGCGGCAGATCGGGCCGGAACAGGGCGATCCGGTCGCTCTCCAGGAGGGAACGCACGGTGCGCAGCCGCTGGTCCACCTCCGGGGGCACGGCACGGGAGTACACGACGATCACATGGCCGTGCTGGTCGATCAGTGCCTGGAGGGCGGCGAGCGAGTGGTCGAGCGGCTGCCGGCCGAGGCCGTCGAGCACGACGGCGGGCAGAGTCCGCTCGTCCTGCGCCGGCAGCGCCATGTCGGCACCGGTCACGGCGATGGCAGTTGGCACGCGCAGCTCCCCGTATCCCATGCCCGTGGGTCCGACGGATCACTCCGGCGCACCCGGTCGACTTCACTGCGTGACTACCTGAGCACTGTAACCACGGCTCTATGGCCGGAGAACAGCGATTCTTTGACTTCCTGGCCTGCACGAGGGATCAAAAGCGGGCGATTACTGCCCAGATGGGGCGCACTTGCCACGTGCGCGGGCCAGAGAAAGGCCGGTTGCGCACCCACCCCTGACGGCATCCTTGACAGCCGTATTGGTCTGGACCAACTTTCTTGTCATGCTCATACTCAGCAGAAGAACGGCGCGGTTCTGGACCGCGGCCCTCGTTACGGCACTCGCCCTGGCTGTCGCGGGCCCCGCGTCCGCCGCGGACGTCAACAACGCCAAGAACGCCGGCTTCGAGTCCGGCCTGACCCACTGGACCTGTTCGGCGAGCAGCGGTACGACCGTCTCCTCCCCCGTGCACGGCGGCTCGGCCGCGCTGAGGGCGACGCCGGCCGGGCAGGACAACGCCAAGTGCGTCCAGTCGGTGGCCGTGAAGCCGAATGCCACGTACACGCTGAGCGCCTGGGTACAGGGCGGCTACGCCTACCTGGGCGCGACCGGCACCGGCACGACGGACGTGTCGACCTGGACCCCCGACACCGCGTCCTGGAAGCAGCTGACGACCACCTTCACGACGGGCGCCTCGACGACCTCGGTGACGGTGTACACGCACGGCTGGTACGGACAGGCCGCGTACCTCGCGGACGACGTGTCGGTGTACGGCCCGGACGGGGGCGGCGGGGGCGATCCCGCCCCCACGGTCCCGGCGGCACCGGCCGGCCTGGCGGTCTCCGGCACGTCCTCGTCGTCCGTCTCCCTGTCCTGGAACGCGGTGTCGGGCGCGACGGGCTACAACGTCTACCGGAACGGTACGAAGGTCACGGCGGTGACCGGGACGTCGGCGACCGTGACCGGACTGGCCGCGTCGACCTCGTACAGCTTCCAGGTCACGGCCGTGAACTCGGCGGGTGAGTCGGTGAAGTCGGGCGCGGTGACGGGGACGACGACCGCTTCCCCGGGCGACGGGGGCAGCGCGCTGCCCAAGCACGCGGTCACCGGGTACTGGCAGAACTTCAACAACGGGGCGACGGTCCAGAAGCTGTCGGCCGTGCAGTCGCAGTACGACATCATCGCGGTCGCCTTCGCGGACGCCACGACGACTCCGGGCGCCGTGACCTTCACCCTGGACTCGGCCGGGCTCGGCGGGTACACGGTCGACCAGTTCAAGGCGGACATCAAGGCGAAGCAGGCGGCCGGGAAGAAGGTCGTCGTCTCCGTGGGCGGCCAGAACGGCACGGTCTCGGTGAGCGACCCGACGTCGGCGGCGAACTTCGCGAACTCGGTGTACGCGCTGATGCAGACCTACGGTTTCGACGGAGTCGACATCGATCTGGAGAACGGGCTCAACGCGACGTACATGTCACAGGCGTTGCGATCGCTGTCGGCAAAGGCGGGGCCGGGTCTGATCCTCACGATGGCGCCCCAGACCATCGACATGCAGTCGACGTCCAACGCGTACTTCCAGACCGCGCTGAACGTGAAGGACATCCTCACGGTCGTCAACATGCAGTACTACAACAGCGGTTCGATGCTGGGCTGCGACGGCAAGGTCTACTCCCAGGGCTCGGTGGACTTCCTGACCGCCCTGGCCTGCATCCAGCTGGAGGGCGGACTGTCCCCGTCGCAGGTGGGGCTGGGCCTGCCGGCGTCCACGAGCGGGGCGGGCAGCGGTTATGTCTCGCCCTCCGTGGTGAACAACGCGCTGGACTGCCTGACGAAGGGGACGGGTTGCGGCTCCTTCAAGCCGTCGAAGACCTACCCGGACCTGCGCGGCGCCATGACCTGGTCGACCAACTGGGACGCGGCGGCGGGCAACGCGTGGTCGGGCACGGTGGGACCGCACGTGCACGGGTTGCCGTAGCCGTTGGTCAGGGCGCGGCCGGGTTGTCGCCCTGGGCGACCGGCATGATCTCCCGGCCCGTCTCCCCGATCGTCGGTCGCAGCTCCTGCGCACCCGTGCCGCGGAGCGTGACCAGGGCGGAGTGCCCGGGGTCGACCGCGCGGTCCGGGCGGTTGTAGCGCACGATGCTCGTCACGGTCAGATCGATCGGCGCCCGTGTGTCGCGAACCAGCGAGAAGCGGGCGCCGAGGCGGACCGGGCCGCGGAGGCAGCGCACGACCACCGTCGCCTCCGTCGCCGTGGCGCTGCGCACTTCGTGGATCTGGAGCTCCGCGTCCACCGTCACGCCAGTGGCCGGTAGTACCCGAGGACCGGTGCCAGCTGGGCGAACCACCGGCCCAGGGTGTCCCGGCTCTTCGCGTCGACGACGCACTCGTAGAAGCGGCTGTCGAGGTGGACGACGGCCATCATCAGGGTCTTGCCATTCGGGCCGGCCTTGTAGTGGACGCTGCGGATCTCGTGCCAGGGGAACTCGGCGGAGTGGCCGTGGTCCTCGAAGGCGACGCCCGCGGAGTCGACGACGATGGAGTTGTGCCGGTCGACGGCCATGAACTCCGGGCCCCCGGGCGCCTCTTGGGGCGGCTGAGAGGTGAAGGCCGACGGGGGCGGTGGCGGGCCGAAACCCGGTGGGGCGCCGTACGGGTGGGGCTGGTTGCCGTAGGGCGGTGGCTGGGTGGTCATCGGCATCCGTCCCCTTGCGTCGCGGACTGTGTCCAGGTCATCTGAAACATTCTCCCCACCCCACAGCGTCAGTGAAGTGAGGACGTCTTCCACGGCCGGGCACACAGCACCAGGGGGAACACATGAGACAGGCCCGCGCGGACGAGTACGCGGAGTTCGCCGCTGCCCGGGCCGGACACCTGTACCGGTCGGCGTGTCTGCTGACCGCGGGTGACACTCATCTCGCGGAGGACCTGGTGCAGGAGGCGCTCGGCCGGATCTACGTCCGCTGGAGCAGGATCTCCCTCGTCGGCAACCCCGCGGCGTACGCGCAGACCGTCCTGGTCCGGGTGTTCCTGACCCATCAGCGCCGCCGCAGCAGCAGAGAGCGCGCGACCGACGTCCTGCCGGACGTGGCCGCCGCCGGTGTCGACACGCCCCTGCGGCTGACGCTGCTCGACGCCCTCGCACGGCTGCCCGCCAAGGACCGGGCCGTGGTCGTCCTGCGCTACTGGGAGGACCGGTCCATCGAGGAGACCGCCGGTGTCCTGAACGCCAGCGCGGCAGCCGTCCGCACGCGCTGTACCCGAGCCCTCAAGCAGCTGCGCGGGCTCCTCGGCGAGGACATCGGCGCCTACGCCCGGCCCTGACCGGCCCCCTGACTTCCCTTTCGTCCGACCGACCCGGAACGGTGGCTGCCCCATGTTCACAGACCAGCACAAGGACCCCTTCGAGGAGCGGCTCGTCACCGCCCTGCACGAGACCGGCGGCGAGTTCGACACCGACCGCACGGCCCTCGCCGCACGCGGCGCGGCACGGGGCCGGCGCAAGCGGTTCGTGCGGCGGGCCGCCGTCGCCGGAGGCACCGCGAGCGTCGTGCTCGCCTGCGTCGGCGGAGCGCTGGTCCTGCGGCCGGGCGGTACGGCGACCGAGGCCGTGCCGTCGTCCATGACGGCCTCCGCCAAGCCGAAGCCGAGCGTCACGGCCACGCCCGCGACCGGCGAGCAGATGATCGAGACCCTCAAGAAACTGTTGCCCGAGGGCGAATTCAGCGAGGAGCGCGGGCGGGGCACCGAGCCGACCGACGACCTGAAGGTGCCCGCGCCGTACGCCGGGCTCGTCTTCGACGACGGCGACGGCGCCGCGGCCGTCGAGGTCGGCGTGGGCCGGGTGCAGCCGGGCGGTACGGAGGCCCGGCAGGCGGCCCAGTGCCCCGACCGGGCGTACATCCCGTACGACGCCTGCAAGACGAGTCGGCTGGCCGACGGCTCCGTGGTCACCGTGCTCCAGAGGTACGAGTATGCCGACCGCCGGGTGGACACGAAGCTCTGGACCGCCGAACTGGTCACCCCGACCGGGCAGCACATCACCGTCAGCGAGTGGAACGCGGCCGCCGAGAAGGACAAGCCCGTCACCCGGACCGATCCCCCGCTGAACCCGGCTCAGTTGACGCGGCTGGCGGCGGCGAAGGAGTGGCGCACGGTCGCGAACGCCCTCCCCGAGCCCCTCCCCGAGCCGGAGCTCCCCGGCTCCGACCTGCACGCCCGCACCAACCTGCTGGCCCTGCTGCCCAAGGGACTGAAGGTGACCGACAAGAGCAGCGACGACGGCGACTTCGCCTACGCCGTGGTCGACGACGGCAAGGGCAGGAGCATGGTCCAGGTCAATGTGCAGCCGAACATGCTGGACTCGGCCGGCGACCTCTTCGGCTCGAACTCCGAGACCCTGCCCGACGGCACCCGGGTCGCCGTCAGACAGGGCCGGGGGGACAGGGCCGACCAGGTCATGTGGACCGTCGACACCATGCGCGCCGACGGCAGGCGCGTGGTGATCAGCGCCTTCAACGCCGGCACCCAGTACGAGCCCGCGACCCGTGCGACCCCCGCGCTGACCATCGCCCAGATGCGGAAGATGGCGCTCGACGCCCGGTGGTGGAGCGGCAGTTAGAAGAACTCCGACCACGGCTGGTCCCAGATCTGCTTCACGCACAGGACCAGGAACAGCAGGCCAGCGATCGCCAGCATCCCGTTGCTCAGGGGGCCGTTGCGCCACTCCCTGGGCGTGCGGGAGGTGTTCAACAGCCACATCAGTGTGCCGGCCAGGAAGGGGAGGAAGGCCGCGCCGAGGACGCCGTAGAGGATGACCAGGCGGAAGGGCTGGCCCTGGAAGAGGAGGACCATCGGGGGGAAGGTCAGCCAGAGCAGGTAGGCGCGGAAGGGCCAGGAGCGCTCGCGGGAGCCGGACGCGACCTCCTGGCCGGAGGCCGCCGCACCCTCGCCGCCGCGGTACCGCGCCACGAAGTCCGCGAACATCAGGCTCACGCCGTGCCAGACGCCGATCAATGAGGTGAAGGACGTGGCGAAGAAGCCGATCAGGAAGAACTTGGCGGTCGCCGAGCCGTACTCGTCCTCCAGGATGTCGCTCAGCTGGATGAGCCCCTTGTCGCCGCTCGCGATCGCCACGTCAGCGTTGTGCAGCAGTTCCGCGCCGACGAAGAGCATGGCGACGACGAAGATGCCGGTGGTGATGTAGGCGACCCGGTTGTCGAGGCGCATCACCTTCATCCAGCCGGTGTTGGTCCACCCCTTGGCGTTGACCCAGTAGCCGTACGCCGCGAGCGTGATCGTGCCGCCGACGCCGCCGATCAGACCGAGGGTGTTGAGGATCGAGTCCTTCTCGTCGGGCAGGACGGGGAGCAGGCCCGCGAAGGCGTCCGGCAGGTTCGGGGTGACCCTGATCGCCAGGTACACCGTCACCACGAACATGACGCCCACCAGGACCGTCATGACCTTCTCGAACACCGCGTACTTGTTGAACCAGACGAAGACCAGGCCGACCAGACCGCAGGCGATGGCCCACCATTCGAGGTCCATCACGTCGGGGAACAGGGCCTGGAGCGGCAGCGCGCTGGACGACATCGCCGCCGCGCCGTACACGAAGCCCCAGATCACCACGTAGGCGGCGAAGAACCAGGTGGTCCAGCGGCCCAGGCTCGCCCAGCCGTCGAACAGGGTGCTGCCGGTGGACAGATGCCAGCGGCCCGCGGCCTCCGCGAGGGAGATCTTGACCAGACAGCCGATCACCGCGGCCCACAGCAGGGTGTAGCCGAAGTTGCTGCCCGCGATGAGCGTGGCGACGAGGTCTCCGGCGCCGACGCCGGTCGCGGCGACGACGATACCCGGCCCGATGTACCGCCAACTGGACTTGCGCGGTACGGAGTTCGCCTCACCGGTCACTGTGTTGTCCGTGGTGTCCGCCATGAAGGTCAAGAAACCCTAAAGATCGCGGCCAGGCAAGAGGGCGTGCGGTGAAGGAAGACAAAGGTCGCCCGGGCGACGAGGGTGTCCGTCGGTGGCCCGGTGGAGCGGGCCGGCCGGGGGTGCACCAAGTGCCCACAGCCGACGCACAGTTCACGCCATCGCGTCTTTATTCGCTCTTGACCTGACCATGTCACAAGCAGACCATGAGCGGCACACCCGCACCGGCAGCACGTCGCTGAACCACCCCCGCTCCACTCCCCCACTTCCGGAGATCCCGGAAACCCCGGAGAACCCAGGAGACTTCATGCGACTTCGCATACGCGGTTCCGGCACCCGCGGCGGCACCCGCTACGCCGCCCTCGCCGCCGTTATGGCCCTCACCCTCGCGGCCCCGCTCTCCGCGAACGCCGACAGTGCCCCGAAAGCGGCACCGAGCGCCGAGGACGTCCGGCAGTACGAGATCCACCAGCACACAACGCCCGTGACCCGTACGGCGATCCAGCAGAGCGGCGTGACCGTCGACGAGGCCGACGAGGAGACCGTCGTGGTCTCCGGGAACGCGGCCCAGATCAAGAGACTGCGCCGACTCGGCTACCAGGTCGTCGAGAGGGGAGCGGCCCCGGACCGGATCGCCGAGGACGAGGTCCGGCTGTACGACTTCCCGTCGGCCGACTCGCGCTACCACAACTACGCCGAGATGAACGCCGAGATCGACCAGCGCCTCGCCGCCTACCCGAACATCATGAGCAAGCGGGTCATCGGCACGTCGTACCAGGGCCGGGACATCGTCGCCATCAAGATCAGCGACAACGTGGCGACCGACGAGGCCGAGCCCGAGGTGCTGTTCACCCACCACCAGCACGCCCGCGAGCACCTCACGGTGGAGATGGCCCTGTATCTGCTGCGCGAACTCGGCGCCGGCTACGGGAGCGACGCACGGGTGACGAACATGGTGAACAACCGTGAGATCTGGATCGTCCCCGACCTCAACCCGGACGGCGGCGAGTACGACATCGCCACCGGTTCCTACCGCTCGTGGCGCAAGAACCGGCAGCCCAACTCCGGTTCCTCGGCCGTCGGCACCGACCTCAACCGCAACTGGGCCTACCGCTGGGGCTGCTGCGGCGGTTCGTCCGGATCGACGTCCTCCGAGACTTACCGGGGTACGGCCGCCGAGTCGGCGCCGGAGGTCAAGGTCGTGGCCGACTTCGTGCGCAGCCGGGTCGTCGGCGGGGTCCAGCAGATCAAGTCGAACATCGACTTCCACACGTACAGCGAACTGGTGCTGTGGCCCTACGGGTACACGTACTCCGACACGGCGACCGGCATGACGGCGGACGACAACGCCGTGTTCAAGGCCGTCGGGCAGAAGATGGCCGCGAGCAACGGGTACACGGCGGAGCAGGCGAGCGACCTGTACATCACCGACGGGTCGATCGACGACTATCTCTGGGGCACACACAAGATCTTCTCGTACACCTTCGAGATGTATCCGTCGTCGAGTTCCGGTGGTGGGTTCTATCCGCCCGACGAGGTGATCGAGCGGGAGACCTCGCGGAACCGGGACGCGGTGCTGCAGCTGCTGGAGAACTCGGACTGCATGTACCGGTCCATCGGGAAGCAGGCGCAGTACTGCTAGGGCGGTGGGTGTTCGGGGTGGTGGGGAGCTGCGGGCCGGTTGCGGCTGGTCGCGCAGTTCCCCGCGCCCCTAGGGGGTCTCCTCGGGCTCTTCCTTCTCCGGGGCCGGAGTCTCGTCCTCGAAATACGTGTCCAGGACCTTGTCCAGTTGCTCGTCCCACTCGGTGAAGAGGGACCTCGACGTGGCCTCGATCTCGATCGGGTACCAGCGGCGGTCGGGGGTGTGCACCGTGATGGTGAACCGCTTGCCGAAGCGCGGGGACTCCGTCTCGACGGCACCGATCTCGTCCCAGCGGAACTCACAGGCCTGGTCGTCGAGGGAGAGCCGTACGCCCTGGTGATCGGCGACGATCTTCGCGCGCCGGTCGGCGGCCTCGAACACGGGCCCGTCGGCGGGTTCCTCGGCCACTTCGGTCTCCTCGGAGACCGCCGCCTCCGCCGCGGGTTCGTCGGCCTCCACGGCCTCCTCCGCCCTGGCCTCCTCCGCCTCGCCGGACACGGGTGAGGTGAGCCCGGGGATGAAAGCCGGGTCGAATCCGGCGCCTTCCAGGGGCTGGCTGCTCGAACCTATGCGCTGCTCCACAGCGGGCAGTATGGTCGACGATCCTGTGCCCGACACAGCCGGCCCCTACATCGTTATCGGACGCCTACATGGGGCCACACCGCCTACACGAACACACTCAGGACCGCCGCCACCACAAATCCCGCCACCGACAGCACCGTCTCCAGCACGGTCCACGTCCTGAGCGTGTCCCGCTCGCTGATGCCGAAGTACTTGGCGACCATCCAGAAGCCCCCGTCGTTGACGTGCGAGGCGAAGATGGAGCCGGCCGAGATGGCCATGATGACGAGTGCGACGAAGGCCTGGGAGTGGTCGCCTTCCGACAGCAGCGGCGCGACGATGCCGGCCGTGGTGACGATGGCGACCGTCGCCGAGCCCTGCGCCACGCGCAGGACCACCGAGATCAGGTAGGAGAGCACGATCACGGGCAGGCCGACGTCGTTGAAGGTGTCGGAGAGCGCCTGGGCGACCCCGCTGGCCTTGAGGACGGCGCCGAAGACACCGCCCGCGCCGACGACGAGCAGGATGTTGCCGACCGGCTTGAGGGACGCGGTGGACACCGTCTCCAGGGACTTGCGGGACCAGCCGCGGCGGATGCCGAGCAGGTAGTACGCGAGAACCAGGGCGATCGTCAGCGCCACGAAGGGGCTGCCGAAGAACTCGATCACCGAGCGGCCCGTGGAGGGGTCGAGCGCGATCGAGGAGAAGGTGGCGGCGAGGATCAGGATCAGGGGCGTACCGATGATGCCGAGGACCGTGCCGAGCGGTATGGGGTCCTCGCGCGGCACGACACCCTGCGACCGCTGCTCCTCGATCACCGCCTGCTTCGCCTCCGCGGCCGCCTCCACCATGTCCTGCGGTACGGCGACGAAGATGCGGCGGCCGACCCAGGCCGAGTAGACCCACGCGGCGAGCACCGCGGGGATGCCGCAGACGATGCCCATGAGGATCACCCAGCCGAGCTCCACATTGAGCAGACCGGCGGCCGCGACCGGGCCCGGGTGCGGGGGCAGGAACGCGTGGGTCATCGAGAGGCCGGCCAGCAGCGGCAGACAGTAGAGCAGGATCGACTTGCCGCTGCGCTTCGCCGCCGCGTACACGATCGGCGCGAGCACGAAGATACCGACGTCGAAGAAGACCGGGATGCCGAAGATCAGACCGGTGAGGCCCATGGCGAGCGGGGCGCGCTTCTCGCCGAAGAGGTTCAGCAGCCGGGACGCCAACACCTCAGCGCCGCCGCTGACTTCGAGAATCGCCCCGAGCATCGTGCCCAGGCCGATGATGATCGCGACGTGGCCGAGGATGCCGCCCATTCCGGACTCGATGGTGGACACGGCGTCCGACCGCTGGACCGTGCCGAAGAGTTCGGTGACCGAGAGACCCGCGAGCAGGCCGACGGCTATGGAGACGCCGAGCAGAGCGACGAAGGGCTGGAGTCTCGCCTTGATGATCAGGAAGAGGAGCAGGGCGATACCGATGGCGGCGACCGTGAGGAGACCGGCCGTGCCGTCGATGAGGAGGAGCAGACCGCCGGTGTGCGGGGGTGTCTCGGTGGTCGCGGCGAGCGGTAGGGACATGGGGGGAGGTCCTCTGCGTAAGTACATGGAGCTTTCGGGCAGGGGGCATCGCGGTACGGCCCGGTCACGGGCCGCACCGGTCACGGCGTGCGGGAGTCGGTGGAGCCGGCGGAGTCTCAGCCGAGAACGGCGAGCGCGTCGATCTCGATGAGGAGCCCGGCGGGAAGGCCGACGTAGACGGTGGTCCGCGCGGCGGGCGGGGCGGTGAGGCCCTGCTCCTCGAAGTAGGTGTTGTAGATCGAGTTCATCTCGGCGAAGTGGTCCACGTCCGTCAGATAGACGCGGATCATCATCGCGTCGTCCCAGGAGGCGCCGCCCTCCTCCAGGATCGCCTTGACGTTGGCGAGGGTCTGGAGGGTCTGCTCGCGCAGGGTGGGCCCGGCGGGCGTGGGCGGCTTGCCCTCCTCGGCCGGGAGGAAGCCGACCTGTCCGGCGACCTGGAGGATGTTGCCCTTCTTGACCCCGTGGGAGAACTTCGCCGGCGGGGTGGTGTGGGTCTTGGGGGTGAGCGCGATCTTGTCCGTCATACGGATTCCTTTGCTGTTGTTCTGCCCGAGTACTCGCCGCTGATGGCGTCGGCCGTACGGCGGACCTGCGGAAGCAGGGTGAGGAGTTCCTCGGCGGTGACGACGACGTTCGGCGCGGAGACCGACATCGCGGCGACGACCTTGCCGTCGGCGCCGCGGATGGGGGCGGCGACGCAGTTGATGGACTCCTCGTGGCCACCGAGGTCGGTGGCCCAGCCCTGTTCGCGCACGCGCTCCAGCTCCTTGAGGAAAGCGGGTGCGTTGGGTGTCGAACGGGCCGTGTACAGGGGGTAGTCGAGCTTGTCCGCGAGGGCGTGTCGCTCGGCTTCGGGGAGATCGGCGAGCAGCAGTTTCGCCACGGCCGCGACGGTGATGGCGACGGGCTTGCCGATCCGCGAGTACATCCGCACGGGGTACCGGCTCTCGACCTTGTCGATGTACAGCACCTCGTCCTCCTCGTACACGGCGAGGTGGACGGTGTGCCCGCACAGCTCGTTCAGCCGTACGAGATGGGGGTGGGCGATCTCGCGGATGTCGAGGTTCTCCATCGCCTCCTGGGCGAGGGCGATGAGGCGGGCGCCGAGGCGGTAACGCTGGTCGGACTGGCGGTAGACCATGCCGTGTTCGTGGAGCGTGCGGAGGAGTCGCAGCGCGGTGGACTTGTGGACGCCGAGGCGGTCGGCGACCTGACCGAGGTCGGCGGGTCCCTCTGCGAGCAGCGGCAGGATGCTGAGTGCTCGGTCGACGGTCTGACTCATGGGGTGCGTACCTCCTCCGGGGCCGTACCGGCTTGCGTCCAGCCGGGGCCGAGTCGAAGTGTCCCCCACGTGTCGTCCGCGACGGCGGCCAGTCGGTCGGAGGTGTCGCGGGTGGGGGGTGTCGCGAGGTCGCCGGGGGTGGTGAGGGCGGCGGCGGCGTAGAGGTGGCCGTGGCGGAGGCGGGTCTTCAGGGGAAGGCCGCGGAGAGTGGCGGAGAGGAACCCGGCAGCGAAGGCATCACCGGCGCCCGTGGTCGCCACGACGTCCACGTGCAGGGCGGGGACGAAGATGCCCGGCTCCGGGGCCGGCCGGGGATGGGCGTCGCCCACCCACGCCGACGCAGCACCGTCCTCCGCAGACCCAGAGCCACCCCCAACGGCACGACCACCCGCAGACTGCGCGGAACGGGCTGAAAGACCGACACCCCCCGGCCCCGGGTCGGCGTCGCCCACCCACGCCGACGCAGCACCGTCCCCCACAGCCCCGGAGCCACCCCCAACGGCACGACCACCCGCAGACTGCGCGGAACGGGCTGAAAGACCGACACCCCCCGGCCCCGGGTCGGCGTCGCCCACCCACGCCGGCGCAGCACCGTCCTCCACAGCCCCGGAGCCACCCACAACGGCACGACCACCCGCAGGCTCGGTGCGCAGGGGAGAGGGGGCAGCAGTTTGTGTCTGCGGGCCGGTGTCCGACTTGAGGGGCGCGGGGCTGTGTCGAAGTGCGGCTCCGCCTCGGGGGGTGAACGGACCCGGCCGACCCGCGGCCGACACGAATGCCGTAGCCCCCACCCCTCCCTGCTTCACCACCAACACCCCTGGCTCGGGCAACGCGGCCCGAATCGCCGACGGTCCGCCCGAAATCCCCCACGCCTCCTCCGCCTCGTCCTCCCCCACGAACACGATGTCGGCCCCCCGAGCCAACTCCAGCAACACCCGCGGACCGTCGGCGTCCCGCCACAGGCCGGCCCGGTGGTTGACGTCGAAGGACACCAGCGGCCGGCTCTCACCCGGCGCCATCAGCGCACGCAGCAGCGCCAGACACCCCTCCGACAACGCCGCCGTGATTCCCGACAGATGCAGCACCCGAGCCGCCCGCACCGCCGCCAGGTCCACGGTCTCCACCGACATCGCCGACGCGGCCGACCCCGCCCGGTAGTACGCGACCTCATGCGCGTCCGTCGCCCGGTCCCCCGCCGTACGGAAGTACACCCCGGTAGGACGCCAGGAATCCCGCCCCACGGCGGAGACATCGACCCCGTACCCCCCGACCGTCTCGAGCAGGTGGTCCCCGAACCCGTCCGACCCGACCCGGCTGACCCACCGAACGGCATGGCCGGCGGCAGCCAACCCGCACGCCACGTTCGACTCCGCCCCGCCGATCGCCCGGTCGAAGGACGGCACGTCGGCGAGCCGGCCCGCACGCGTGGGCAGGAACGTGACCATGGACTCGCCGAGCGCGACGACGTCCACGACGTCGGGGGCATTCACGATGGTCGTAGCTCCTCGTCGATGGCGGAGGGTCACGGCGGCTCCATTGACCCCGCGTTGGCCTGGATGTTAGACAGCAGTAAGCGTTATACGCAATGGCCGTTGCAGATGTCGCAACCCACCTGATCAGGGAGGCCCCTTGTCCCTCGCCCGCCTCGCAGAGGACCGCGTCGACCACCGTTTCAAGGGCCTCCCCCCGGACGCGGACGGCCTGTCCGTCGCCGAGCTGACCGCCCAGCGCCGCAACCTCTTCACCGGCGGCTTCACCACCCCCCTGCTGGCCCTCTCCGCCGAGCGCCTGGAGCACAACCTCGCGCTCATGGAGACGTACGCCGCCCGCCACGGCCTCGCCTTCGCCCCGCACGGCAAGACGACCATGGCCCCCCAGCTCTTCCGGCGGCAGATCGACCACGGCGCCTGGGGCATCACCCTCGCCGTCCCCCACCAGGTACGCGTCGCCCGCGCCTTCGGCATCGAGCGGATCTTCCTCGCCAACGAGCTCGTGGACCCGGCGGCGCTGAAGTGGATCGCCGCCGAGCTCGACACCGATCCCGCCTTCCGCTTCATCTGCTACGTCGACTCCGTGCGCGGAGTCGAGCTGATGGACGCGGCCCTCCGGGGCGCCGCCCGTCCCCTGGACGTCGTCGTCGAGCTCGCCGCCGGCGAGGGCGCCCGCACCGGTGTCCGTACGGAGGCGGAGTGCGCGGCGGTCGCCGACGCGGTCGCGGCCACCGGGACGCTACGGCTCGTCGGCGTCGCCGGATACGAGGGCGAGGTCCCCGGGGCGGACCCGGAGCGCGTCCACACCTGGCTGCGCCGGCTCGTCGCCCTGGCCGCCGACTTCGACAAAGCGGGACGGTTCACCGCGGCGGGGCCCGACGAGATCGTGATCAGCGCCGGCGGCAGCGCCTGGTTCGACGCGGTCGCCGACGTCTTCGCCGAGATCCCCGAACTCTCCCGCCCCGTCCTGAAGTTGCTCCGCTCCGGCGCCTACGTCTCGCACGACGACGGCCACTACCGCAAGGTGACCCCCTTCAACCGGATCCCCGAGGAGGGCGCCCTGGAGCCGGCGTTCCGCCTGTGGACGCAGGTCGTCTCCCGCCCCTCCCCCGAGCAGGCCTTCACCAACGCGGGCAAGCGGGACGCCGCCCACGACCTCGACCTGCCCTTCCCCCAGGTGGTCCGCCGGGGCGACACCGAGCGCCCGGCCACCGGCATCGAGGTGACCGCCCTCTCCGACCAGCACGCCTGGCTGCGCACGGCTGCCGGAGCCGACCTGGAGGTCGGTGACTGGCTGGGCCTCGGCCTCTCCCACCCGTGCACGTCCTTCGACAAGTGGCAACTCATCCCCGTGGCGCAGGCCGACGGCACCGTTGTGGAATACATCCGCACGTTCTTCTGAGACGCGAAGGGAGTCCGGTGATGGAAGAGCTCGTCATCCGGGACGCCGACGTCGTCGACGGCAGCGGCGCGCCCTCGTACCGCGCCGACGTCGTGGTCGACGGCGGCCGGATCGTCTCGATCGTCAAGGAGGCGGCCGACGCAGGCTGTCAACGCCCCACGGCGAGAAGGGAGCTGGACGCCGAAGGCCTCGTCCTGTCCCCCGGCTTCATCGACATGCACGCCCACAGCGACCTGGCCCTGCTGCGCGACCCCGACCACAGCTCCAAGGCCGCGCAGGGGGTCACGCTCGAAGTGCTGGGCCAGGACGGGCTGTCGTACGCGCCGGTCGACGACCGCACCCTGGAGGAGGTCCGCCGCGCCATCACCGGGTGGAACGGCTACGGCGACGACGTCGACTTCGACTGGCGGTCGGTGGGCGAGTACCTGGACCGCCTCGACCGCGGGATCGCCGTCAACGCGGCCTATCTGATCCCCCAGGGCACGCTCCGCGCGCTCGTCGTCGGCTGGGAGGACCGCGAGGCGACTCCGCGGGAGCTGGACCGTATGCGCCGGCTGGTCGCGGAAGGCATGGAACAGGGCGCGGTCGGCATGTCGTCGGGCCTGACCTACACCCCGGGCATGTACGCCAAGGACGCCGAACTGACCGAGCTGTGCCGGGTGGTGGCCGAGTACGGCGGCTACTACTGCCCGCACCACCGCTCGTACGGGGCGGGCGCGCTGGAGGCGTACGAGGAGATGGTCGCCCTGGCCCGGGAGGCCGGCTGTTCCCTCCATCTCGCCCACGCCACCATGAACTTCGGCGTGAACAAGGGCCGGGCGCCGGAACTGCTCGCCCTCCTGGACGAGGCGCTGGCGTCGGGTGCGGACATCAGCCTGGACACCTATCCCTACACCCCCGGCTCCACGACCCTCGCAGCCCTGCTGCCGAGCTGGGCGAGCGAGGGCGGCCCCGAGGCCGTCCTGAAGCGGCTGGCGGACGACGACACGGCCGAGCGGATCCGGCATCACCTGGAGGAGATCGGTGCCGACGGGTGCCACGGTGTGCCCGTCGAGTGGGACACCATCGAGATCTCGGGCGTCGGCGACGCGGCCTTCGCGGACCTCGTCGGCCGTACGGTCGCGGAGTCGGCCCGCTCGCGAGGCGAGAGCCCCTGGACGACCGCCCGCCGGCTCCTGCTCGCCGACCGGCTGGCCCCGTCGATCCTCCAGCACGTCGGCCACGAGGAGAACGTCCGCACGATCATGCGGCACCCGGTGCACACCGGCGGCTCCGACGGCATTCTGCACGGCGCCAAGCCGCATCCGCGGGCGTACGGCACGTTTCCCAGGTATCTGGGCACGTACGTGAGGGAGTTGGGCGTCCTCTCCCTGGAGGAGTGCGTCGCGCATCTCACCTCGCGTCCGGCGTCCCGGCTGCGCCTGCCGGACCGCGGCCTCGTCAGGGAGGGCTACCGGGCCGACCTGGTCCTCTTCGACCCGGAGACGGTGGCACCGGGGTCGACGTTCGAGGACCCGCGCCGGTTGCCGACCGGTATTCCGCACGTCCTGGTCGACGGACGGTTCGTGATCGAGGACGGCCGGCGCACGGACGTCCTGGCAGGCCGGGCGGTCCGTCACAGTCCCGTGCGACGGAACGCCCCGCACAGCGCTACGGCTTAGGCAGCGTGCACGCGCTCGCGTTCAGGTTGAGCTGGTTCCCCGTCGTGAAGCAGGCCGGGATGTTGTAGATCTCCTGGGCGTAGTTGATGCCCTCGCGGACGGTGACGTTGCCGTTCGCGTCGACCTCGCACGGGTTGTTCTCCGTGCAGCGCTCGCCGTCCTCGTTGCCGGTGTTGTTGACGGCGACGACCTTGCCGGTGGACTGGTCGATGACGGGCGAGCCCGAGGTACCGCCGATGGTCTGGCAGGCGGAGGTGTAACGGACCGAGTCCTTCCAGGTCCAGTCACCCTCCTTGAGGCGGTACGCGAACCCGTCGATGTTGCAGCTGTAGAGCCTCTTCCAGTAACCGGAGGCCACGGTGATGGCGGTACCGGCGGTGGGGTGCGTTTCCTGCACGGTGAGCGCGGAGATGCCGTACGAGCTCTTGATCGACGCGTACGTGCTGGTGAGCTGGTAGATCGAGACGTCCGTGTCGGTCATCGTCCCGTAGGCGAGCTTGTTGGCGCGCAGGGTGGCGACCCTGGTGCCGGAGGAGTTGAGCAGTCCGAAGGTCCGGCTGGAGGCCTGGTCGGTGAGCACCTCGCCCGGCTCCGGGAAGCCGGTGGTGAGGCAGTGCCCGTTGCTGAGCACCAGCGCCGGGTCGGTGTCCAGGGAGTTCGGGAACCGGATGACCGAGCCGGAACAGTTGCTGAGCGAGACGGTCCCGGCGAGGGTCACAGCCTTCAGCTTGGGCGACGGTGACGTGAGCTGCGACAGACTCGCCGTGGTGGACGTGACCACGTCGTGGACCACGGAGGTGACCGTGTCCGTGTCGACGCCCTTGCCCACGCTCGTGGCCGTGGGTTCGGCCGCGACCGCGGGTGCCGTACTCATCCCGGCGAAGGCCAGGATGCTGAGCGCGGCGACGAGAGGCTTTCTCATGTGGGGGTCCCCTCTTGCGACTTGGGCGGCCGGAAATCTTCCGGCCGCCCGCGATTTTGTCATGCACATTGTGAAGATAGGTGGGTTATTGGGCAAGAAGCTGTGTCAAGCCCGCGCGTTCGGCCTGGCCGGGAGGGGGGTCCGGCGGCCGGAGCGGAGCACGGCGTCGATGCGTCGGTACAACTCCCTGCTGGACATGGTGATCTCCGCGCCCAGTTCCCGGCAGCGGCTCTCGCGGTTCGGAGTGATGCGGGCCGTGTAGAAGATCGCGGGTCCGTCGTAACGGCCACTGTCCCGCCAGCGCCGAAGAGCCGTGAACCCGGCGTCGCCGTCCCTACCGCGCGCCACGTCGGAGATCAGCAGGTCGACACGGGTGGGTCCGTCGATGATGCGCTCCGCCTGCCGCGCGTCCTCGGCGACCGCCACCTGCGCGCCCAGGAACTCCAGATCCGCGGCGTGCTCGGCGTTGTTCTCCGGATGGTCGTCGACCCACAGGACGAAGGCGCCCGCGTAGGGGCGGGGCCTCTCCTCGCCGGACTCCACCGTCGCGACCGGGCCGACGCCGCGCCTGAGACGCTCCACCAGCTCGGTGGCGTCGGGCATGCCCATCAGTTCCTCGACGAGCGTCACGAAGTTCTGGTCCCGCTCCAACGCCGGGAAGCCGTTGGGCAGATACTCCTCGAGCCGGGCCAGGACGGCGCCCCACTCCTCCCGGTCGTCCAGGGCGGGCGCGGCGAGGCCGTGCTCGGTGAGATGGTTCGCCGTGGTCTGCCAGGCCTCCCCGTCCGGCGTCACCGACGGCCGGCTCAGCACCCTGCGGGCCACCCGGTAGTCGAGGAACTCCCAGGCCGCGTTCCTATGGCTGCGGTCCCCCGCCAGCAGGGTCCGGTAGAAGTCCGCGTACAGATGTTGCAGGAGCAGCGTGCGGATGACCGCCTCCGAGTCGAACCTCTCCCACACCGGGTTGAGCGAGCACTCCAAGCCGAAACCGTTGATGAGCCGCTTGATCCGGCGCGGGTTGCGGGCCGAGCGCTCGGCGATCAGTCGCACCAGCGCGTCGTCCGCGAGCAGTTGCTGCACGCCCGAGCGCTCGGCACACCGCCGTACGTACGCCTCGATGCGCTCGTCCCCCGTCACCGGGATCCGGTAGCTCGTCTGGAAGATCTTCTCCATGAACGCCGACCCCGCGGGGCCCAGGTCCCGCAGCAGGCCGGACGGGCCGAGCGCAGAGCGGTCGCAGCCGATGACGAAGGCCAGCCCCGGCACGTCCAGATAGATCTTGACCGCCTCGCACACCGCGAGCACGGTCTCCTCCGAGCAGCGGTCGAGGTCGTCCACGAAGACCACGAGCAGGCGTGAAGGTTCGTGCGGCGCCGACTGCGCCCACTGCCGGGCGACGTCGCGCAGGGCCTGGCGCATGTCGTTGCGGGCCTTCGCGTCGACGGACAGGTCGCGCCAGAACCGGTCGACGATCCCGGCCGCGCCGAAGGGTGCCGCGGCCACGGTCAGCGTCGTCTGCACGGCGCGGACGAGCACGGCCTGTTCGTCGAGGCGGTTCAGTACGCGGTGCAGCAGCCGTCTGTCGAAGCGGGCCAGGACGGACTTGATGAGCCCCTCCAGGGCGTCGTCCCCCGTGGCGGTCCAGGCGTTGTACCAGACGGTCTCGACATCCCTGTATCCCTGCCGCAGCTCCGCCTCGACCAGCTTCATCAGGCTGCTCTTGCCCATCCCCCACCCGGCGTCGACGGCGAGCGTGAAGGGGGTCGACGTACGGGAGTCGTGCACCAGCTTGGCCAGCTCCCGGGCGGCCCGGCCGGTGCCCAGCAGGTCGGACTCCTGGTCCGTCACCGGCTCGTCGTTCAACAGCGCGAAGTCCATGCCAAGCCCTCCCCGTTCGGCATGGTCAACTTACCGAGTCGGACGGCTACTTGGGGCCTGCGGTGCTGCCCTGTCCGCGTCCTTTGCCGTCGGAGTTGCCGGGGCCGTCGGCGGAGGCGGAGCTCGACGAGGGCGATGGCGACGGCGAACCTGAAGGGGTGGGCCGGGTGCCGGAGGAGGCCCCCGCCGACGGACTCCCGTCCGTCTCCTCGCCCGCGGACGCATCCGCGGAGGTGTCCACGCCGGACGCGGCGGCACCGCTCGCCGGCCCGCCGGAGGCCGTCGCCCCCGGGACCGCCGGGCGACCGGAGGACGCCGGGTCGGTGGCGTCGCTCGCCCCGGCGGAGGCCGACGGGGTGCCGTCCCGCTGGTCCTGCGCGGGCCCCGAGGAGGAGCCCGAGGAGGACAGCCCAGCGATCAGGGCCGCCGCCGACACCACCCCGACGGCTCCGACCGCCACGACCACCCGTCGCGAGCGCCGGACGCCCATGCCGCGCGCGGCGCGCCGCCGGGCGGCCCGGCCGGCGGGCAGCGGGCCGGGCGGCTCCCGGTCGCCGGGCTCCGGGGCCGCGGGTTCGACCCGGGGGAGCTCGGCCGTCGCGTCGTACACGTTCTGCCAGCCGTGCGCCGCCGCCGGATCCGTGTACTCCTCGTACGCCGGGGCCGGTGCGGGCTGCGGCTGGTAGACGTTGGGCGCCCCGGACTCGTACTCGACTGGGCTCGACATGGCGACGGATTGTAGAGACGGATGTGCCAGGTGGGACAGCTACCGGCGATAACAGCCCAAACGGACGTGTCTCACGTGGCGGAAAGCACGGCCCGCGAAGCGTTACCGGGCCGTAAGCTCCCAGACATGCAGGTGATCCAGTCGACCAAGCTCGCGAATGTCTGTTACGAGATCCGGGGCCCGGTTCTCGAGGAGGCGATGCGCCTGGAAGCGGCCGGGCACCGCATCCTCAAGCTGAACACGGGCAACCCCGCCGCCTTCGGGTTCGAGGCGCCGCCCGAGATCCTGGAGGACGTCCTCCGGAACGTGTCGACGGCCCACGGATACGGCGACGCGAAGGGGCTGCTGGCCGCGCGGCGAGCCGTCGTCATGCACAACCAGACCATCGGCATCGAGACCGACGTCGAGCACGTCTTCATCGGCAACGGCGTCTCCGAGCTGATCGTGATGGCGATGCAGGGCCTGCTCGACGACGGCGACGAGGTCCTCGTACCCGCTCCCGACTACCCGTTGTGGACGGCCGCGGTGTCGCTGTCCGGCGGGACGGCCGTGCACTACCGCTGCGACGAGCAGGCGGACTGGATGCCCGACCTCGCGGACGTGGAGCGGAAGGTCACCGACCGCACCAAGGCGATCGTCATCATCAACCCCAACAACCCCACGGGCGCGGTCTACGACGAGACCATGCTCAAGGGCCTGACCGACATCGCCCGCCGACACAACCTGCTGGTCTGCTCGGACGAGATCTACGACAAGATCCTCTACGACGGTGCCACGCACACCCCGACGGCGTCGATCGCCCCGGATCTGCTCACCCTCACCTTCAACGGCATGTCGAAGGCGTACCGGGTGGCCGGGTACCGCGTGGGCTGGATGTCGATCTCCGGCCCCCGCGCCCACGCCGACTCCTACATCGAGGGCCTGACCATCCTGGCCAACATGCGCCTGTGCGCGAACATGCCGGGACAGCACGGGGTGGTCGCCGCGCTCAGCGGGCGGCAGTCGATCAAGGACCTGGTGCTGCCGGGCGGCCGGCTCGTCGAGCAGCGGGATGTGGCGTACGAGCTGCTGACCCAGATCCCCGGCGTGAGCTGTGTGAAGCCGAAGGGGGCGCTGTATCTCTTCCCGAGGCTCGACCCCAATGTCTTCAAGATCAAGGACGACCGGCGGATGGTCCTGGACCTGTTGCGCCAGGAGAAGATCATGGTCGTCCAGGGCTCCGGCTTCAACTGGCCCGAGCCCGACCACTTCCGGGTGGTGACCCTGCCGACGGTCGGTGACCTGCGGGACGCGGTGGGGCGGATCTCGAACTTCCTGGATGGGTACGGCCAACTTTAGACAGAATCTAAGCTAGGATGGTTTCCTGCCAGCATCAGGAGGCCATCCCATGTACGAACCGATCCGCACCAAGTCGGTCCACAGCACGATGGCCGACGCCCCTTCCGACTTCCCCCACCGCTCACGCGAGGAAGAGCTGGACATCCAGCTCGCCGGCCATCTCGCCGCACTGCTCGCCGTCACGGACGAGCTGCGTGCGCTGGCCCCGTCCGCCGACCTGGACACCGCGGCCGAGCGGCTCGCCGAACAGGTGGCCCGGCTGCGGGGAGGCCGTACGCAGGATCGCGCGGTGGCCTCCGGCGGGCGGCGCGAGGCACAGGTCGTGCCGCTGCACCGGCGGGCACATGCTCTGGCCGGGCGGGCGCTGGTCGTCGCCGCGTCCCGCGCCGACACGGCGGCGGCGATCCTGAGCGCCGAGCGCATGGACGCGCACGCCGCAGCGCTGCCCGAACCGAGGGAACTCACCCCCGCGGGCTGACCCTGCCGGCTCCCCATGAGCGGCCCCGGTCCGCGTGCACCCGCAGCGAGGCGCGGACCGGGCGCCATGTTTGTCAGAAGACCTCCCTGCGTACATTCGGGTGGACTGCGGGCCCCACGTTCCCGCCAAGCGGCGGCACCGTCGGCACGGCCTCGTAGCGTCGATGGACATGGCACTCGTCCACGATCAGATGACGTCGACCGCGACACCCAGGTTCTCCGTCTTCACCCCCAGCCACCGGCCCCGCTTCCTCGACGATTGCCTGGCGACCCTGCAGGCGCAGACCTGTCCGGACTGGGAGTGGATCGTCCTGCTCAACAACGGCGCCCGGTGGCGGCCGGAGCAGCCCGACGAGAGAGTCCGGGTGGAGATCGCCGACGAGATCGTCGGTGTCGGAGCGGCGAAGCGCAGGGCCTGTGAACTGGCGCGCGGCGAGATCCTCGTGGAACTCGACCACGACGACCTGCTGGCGAAGGCGTGCCTGGCGGAACTCGGCAAGGCCTTCGACGCGCGTCCCGACGCCGTGTTCGTCTACAGCAACACCGCGCAGATCGGGGAGGACGGGAAGCGCGACGACAGTCGTTTCAACGAGGAGCACGGCTGGCACTACGAGGACGTGCGCGTGGACGGGCGCAAGCTGCTTCAGGTCAGGTCCATGGCTCCGACCCCGCACAACGTCGCCTACATCTGGTACGCGCCCAACCACGTGCGGGCGTTCCGCAAGGACGCCTACGACAAGGCCGGCGGGTACGACGCGGCTCGCACGGTCCTGGACGACCAGGACCTGATGTGCCGTCTGTACCACATCGGCGACTTCCACCACATTCCCCGCTGTCTGTACCTCCAGCGGATGCACCCGGCGAACACCCAGCGCGACCCGGAGATCAACGCGCACATCCAGCGCGAGACGGTCGCCCTGTACGACAAGTACATCGAGGCCAACGCCCTCGCCTGGACCTACCGGAGGGGACTGGTCGCGCTGGACCTCGGCGCGGCCCGCCGCAAGCCGCCCGGCTACGTGGGCGTGGACAAGTACCCGGCGGAGGGCGTCGACATCGTCGCGACCCTGCCCGGCAGGGTGGACCTGCCCGATGACTCCGTCGGCCTGATGCGAGCCGTGAACTTCCTCGAGCACGTGCCCGCGAAGGTGCCGCTGATCAACGAGCTGTACCGGCTGCTGGCACCCGGCGGCATGCTCCTCACGGTGACACCCAGCTCCGACGGCCGGGGCGCGTACCAGGACCCGAGTCATGTCGCGTACTACAACGAGAACTCGTTCTGGTACTACACGGACAACCACTACCGCGCTGTCGTGCCCGATCTGGAGGCGCGGTTCCAGAGTTCGCGACTTGCCACCTACTTCCCGTCCGAGTGGCACTCCGAGAAGAACATCTCGTATGTGACCGCCAACCTCATCGCGATGAAGGACGGCGCCGAACGGTGCGGCGGGCCGCTGCTGGTGTAGCAGCCCGAGCGGCGAAGCCAGGCAGGCAGCTCCAGAGCCAAGAGGGCGGCCGCCGGTTGTCGTGGGCCGGCACACCTTACGCAGGCCGGGCGCATGGTTCTCGGAGTGCGTTTGTGCCCGGTGGTCGCCGCCGGGGCGATTCGACGGGTCGTCACTCGAACGGTGCCCCCTCGGCCGAAGCCTCGGGGGCACCACTCAGAGGGGAGTTACGGGGTCACATCGGCGCAGACCACGTAGGCGGTGACGAGGGCTCCTGTGCCGGTGGCGATGCCCTGCCACCCGGTGGGAGGCGTCACCGCGGTACCGCCGATCGGGTAGCTCCCGGTGAGGGGGGTCGCGGCCAGGGCTCCGCCGCCGGTGGCGACATCGGTGCCCAGGCAGTTGGCTGTCGCGGTTCCCGCGGCGGTGGCGGTGATGACGTAGGAACTGCCGACCGAGCCCGGAGTTCCCTGCGGGCCCTGCGGCCCCCGTGGCCCCCGTGGCCCCTGCGGCCCCTGCGGACCCCGTGAACCCTGCGCGCCCTGCGGACCCCGCGGACCCTGCTTGCCAGGCTTGCCCTGGGGGCCGCGGCCGCGGTCCTGGAGGGCGCGATCCTGGTCGGCGCCGCCCGGTTGCAACGCCGCCTGCCCATCAGAGCCGGCCCTGCGGATCGCGTCGGCGATGGCGCCGGTGGGGGCGTTGTTCGGGCGCAGTTGCGGCACGGTGCGGTCGGCGCTCGACCCCTGCATCGCGTCGGCGGCAGCCACCGTGCTCGGGACGACGCTGAGCGCCACGGCGACCGCACCCACCGACACCATCGTGGCGGATCTCAGGCGCGAGATTCTGATCGTTCTGCGGTTCAAGAGAACCTTCCTCACGGTCAGGAGGGATCAGACTCGTAAGCGCGCACTTCATGCGCTTCATTTCGCTTGCGCGCCTCATCCCTTATGGACACAGACGAGGCACTTCTTCCCCTTTCATGAAAAAATGATGAAACATCTGCCCCTTCGGTGAACAAAGATCACCCCGGCGACGTCGGTGTCTTTGGCGCCCATTGCCCACACCGCCAAAAGGGTGACCTTGGTCGAATGTCCGGCCCTGGCCTTCGAGAATGGGCTGCCGCGAGGCACAAGCGAAGGCCCGCCGTCGTCTCTCGCGTCGGGGCGGACGGGAGAGACGACGGCGGGCCACGGACCCCGCACGCCGTTGTACGAAGTCTCGCCGGTTCCGGGTGCCGCCGTCAGGGGGCGGTTCAGCCCAGGCGCTGCACCAGCGCGTGGTACTCGTCCCACAGCTCCTTCGGCGTGTGGTCACCGAAGGTGTTGAGGTGCTCGGGGATCAGGGATGCCTCGTCCCGCCACACCTCCTTGTCGACCGTGAGCAGGAACTCCAGGTCGGACTCGGCCAGGTCGAGGCCCTTGGTGTCGAGCGCGTCCTTGGCCGGCAGGATGCCGATCGGGGTCTCGACGCCCTCGGCCTTGCCCTCCAGCCGCTCCACGATCCACTTCAGAACGCGGCTGTTCTCGCCGAAGCCGGGCCAGACGAACTTGCCCTCGTCGTTCTTGCGGAACCAGTTGACGTAGTAGATCTTGGGCAGCTTCGACTGGTCCTTGCCCTTGGCCACGTCGACCCAGTGCCCCATGTAGTCGCCCATGTTGTAGCCGCAGAACGGCAGCATGGCGAAGGGGTCGCGGCGCAGCTCGCCGACCTTGCCCTCGGCCGCGGCGGTCTTCTCGGAGGCCACGTTGGCGCCGAGGAAGACGCCGTGGTTCCAGTCGAAGGACTCCGTCACCAGCGGGACCGCGCTCGCGCGCCGTCCGCCGAAGAGGATCGCCGAGATCGGCACGCCCTTGGGGTCCTCCCACTCGGGCGCAATGATCGGGCACTGCGCGGCGGGGGTGGTGAAGCGGGCGTTGGGGTGGGCGGCGGGCTCGTCCGAGTCCGGGGTCCAGTCGCGGCCCTTCCAGTCGGTGAGGTGGGCCGGGGTCTCCTCCGTCATGCCCTCCCACCAGATGTCGTTGTCGTCGGTGAGGGCGACGTTGGTGAACACGGAGTTGCCCCACAGCGTCTTCATCGCGTTGGCGTTGGTGTGCTCACCGGTGCCGGGCGCGACGCCGAAGAAGCCGGCCTCGGGGTTGATCGCGTAGAGGCGGCCGTCCTCACCGAAGCGCATCCAGGCGATGTCGTCGCCGATCGTCTCGACGGTCCAGCCGGAGATCGTGGGCTCCAGCATGGCGAGGTTGGTCTTGCCGCAGGCGCTCGGGAAGGCGGCGGCGACGTACTTCGACTCGCCCTGCGGCGGGGTGAGTTTGAGGATGAGCATGTGCTCGGCGAGCCAGCCCTCGTCGCGGGCCATCACCGACGCGATGCGCAGGGCGTAGCACTTCTTGCCGAGCAGGGCGTTGCCGCCGTAGCCCGAACCGTAGGACCAGATCTCGCGGGACTCCGGGAAGTGCGAGATGTACTTGGTGGAGTTGCAAGGCCAGGGAACGTCCTCCTGGCCCTCCTCCAGCGGCGCCCCGAGGGTGTGCACGGCCTTGACGAAGAAGCCGTCGGAGCCGAGTTCGTCGAGGACCGGCTGTCCCATGCGGGTCATCGTGCGCATGGAGACCGCGACGTAGGCGGAGTCGGTGATCTCGACGCCGATCGCGGAGAGGTCCGAGCCGAGCGGGCCCATGCAGAAGGGGACGACGTACATCGTCCGGCCCTTCATCGAACCGCGGAAGACGCCCTTCTCGCCGGCGAAGATGTCCCGCATCTCCCCCGGTGCCTTCCAGTGGTTCGTCGGCCCCGCGTCCTCCTCCTTCTCCGAGCAGATGAAGGTGCGGTCCTCGACGCGTGCGACGTCGGTCGGGTCGGAGGCCGCGTAGTAGGAGTTGGGGCGCTTGATCGGGTCGAGCTTCTTGAAGGTGCCCTTCGCCACGAGCTCCTCGCACAGGCGCTCGTACTCCGCTTCGGATCCGTCACACCAGACCACGCTGTCCGGCTGGGTCAGTTCGGCGATCTCGTTCACCCACGAGATCAGTTCCTTGTGCTGGGTGGGGATGACGGGGGGAGCCGCGATGTCGCGCGCCACGATTGCTCCTAGATGAGGGATTTTTTGTTTGGAGGCCCCGTGGGGGCTGCGACCCGGATGCTTCTCGTGCCTTTTGGTGGTGACCTTGGCGCTCATCCGGTGCCGACCGCACTCATTTGATCATCCGACTGAAGCGCCCATCTGTCCAGAGGGCATCACAGGTGAGCGGAGTGAGGATCGCCACGCTCCCTTCGCGCACAGCGCGTTTATTTGCGTGCACTTAGCGTTCAGCCAACCGTCTCTTTACTGGTCAACTCCCGTGAGACGATGGCCACTCTTGGCCGTTCCTCACGCTCTACTCATGCGTAACTTACGGTCCCGTAGGTACGATGCCGGTCATGACGCCGCCCGCCCACGACGCCGACGCACCCTCCTTGCCGCACCAGATCAAGCAGCACGCCCAGGACCTGGCCGAGCCCATCAAGCCGAAGCTGCGCGGCTGGCTGCACCTCGGCATGTTCCCGGCCGCACTGATCGCGGGGCTGACACTGACCGCCCTCGCCCACTCCACCAGAGGCCGGATCGCCTGCGGGATCTTCGCCCTGACCGCCTGCCTGCTGTTCGGCGTCAGCGCGCTGTACCACCGGGGCACCTGGTCCCCCCGCATGGACGGCGTGCTGCGACGACTGGATCACGCCAACATCTTTCTGATCATCGCGGGCACCTACACCCCGCTGACCATGCTGCTCCTGCCGGGCAGCAAGGGGCGGTGGCTGCTGTGGGGCATCTGGGGTGCCGCGGTGGCCGGCATCCTCTTCCGGGTCTTCTGGGTCGGCGCCCCGCGCTGGCTCTACACCCCCTGTTACATCGCGATGGGCTGGGCCGCCGTCTTCTTCCTGCCCGACTTCATGCGCGCCGGCGGTGTCGCGGTCCTGGTCCTGGTCGTCATCGGCGGCCTGCTCTACAGCGCGGGCGGCGTGATCTACGGCCTCAAGCGGCCGAACCCGTCACCGCGCTGGTTCGGCTTCCACGAGGTGTTCCACTCCCTCACCGTGGCCGCCTTCGCCGTCCACTACATCGGCATCTCACTGGTGGCCTACCAGCACACGTAGACCGGTCCACGCCTTTCGAGGGCCACGGCTTCCGAGCCGTGGCCCTTTTTGCATGCCGAAACCAATTGACAGTTGCTAGTTTTTGAGAGTTACTCTCATTTCATGGAAACTATCACCCCGGACCCCCGTCGCTGGTGGGCCCTGGCCGCCCTCGTCGCGAGCATGCTGACGCTCGGCTTCGACCTGACGATCCTCAATGTGGCGCTGCCGACCATGGCCGCCGATCTCGACGCCGGCACCGGCGCGCAACAGTGGATGGCTGACGCGTACGTCGTCGTCTTCGCGGCCCTGATACTCCCCGCGGGCCTGCTCGGCGACCGGTTCGGGCGGCGCCGGATGCTGATCACCGGACTCGCGATCTTCCTCGCCGGATCACTGGTCGGCGCGCTGGCGAGCGATGTGAACGCGGTGATCACCGCCCGCGCGGTGATGGGCATCGGCGGCGCCCTGGTCACCCCGCTCGCGCTCTCCGTGCTGCCCACGCTCTTCGCCCCCGACGAGCGCACCAAGGCCGTCGGCATCGTCTCCGCCGCCTCCGCGCTCGGCCTGCCACTCGGCCCGATCATCGGCGGCTGGCTGCTGAACCACTTCTGGTGGGGCTCGGTCTTCCTGGTCAACGTCCCGATGGCCGCGATCGGCATCGCCGCCTGCGTCTTCCTGCTCCCCGAGACCCGCGACCCCTCCTCTCCCAGGGTCGACGCCCTCTCCGCCGCACTCACCGTCACCGGCCTCGGCGCCCTGGTCTACGCGATCATCGAGGCACCCACCCGCGGCTGGAGCGACCCGCTCGTGCTCGGCATGCTCGCGGCGTCCGTCCTGCTGATCGCCGCCCTGGTACTCCGCGAACGCCGGGTCCGGCGCCCCATGCTCGACATGACCCTGCTCACCCACCGCGGCTTCCTCTTCAACACCGTCGCCGCGACCCTCGTCAACTTCATCCTCTCCGGCCTGCTGTTCGTGCTGCCGCCCTTCCTCCAGGCCGTCCTCGGCCACGACGCCCTGGGCACCGGCGTCCGGCTGCTGCCGATGATGGGCGGGCTGCTGGTCGCCTCCCGTCTCGCCCCCAAGGTCGTCGCCCGCTTCGGCGCGCGCGCCTCGGTGAGCGCCGGTCTGGTGGTGCTGGCCTTCGCCGGACTCCTGGGCAGCCGTACGACGGTGGACTCCGGCTACGGATTCGTCGCGCTGTGGCTCTCCCTCACCGGCTTCGGCTTCGGCCTCTCGCTCATCCCCGCCATGAACGGCGGCCTCAGCGCCCTGCCCCGGGACCGCGCCGGCAGCGGCTCCGGACTCCTGATGACCATGCGCCAGGTCGGCGGCGCGATCGGCATCGCCCTGCTCGGCAGCCTGCTCGCCGGCACCTTCCGGGACCGCCTCGACGTCACCGGGCTGCCCGCCCGGGCCGCCGACACCGCCGGGGAGTCCGTGGTCGCCGCTCACATGGTCGCCGAGCGCACCGGCTCCACCGATCTGCTGACCTCCGCGAACAGCGCGTACGTCCACGGCATGGGCGTCGTCCTGCTGGTCTGCGGGATCGCGGCCCTTGTCGCCGCGCTGCTCGCCGCGGCCTTCCTGCCGGGCACACCCCGCCCCGCCGAGACCTCCACAGCCCCGGACATGGCTGCCGAGGAGGCGGATGCCCGACAATGAACCCCATGACGGCCGCACGCTCCCCTCTCTCTCCCGCCGACCGCCCCCAGCTGGGTCTTCGTGAGCGCAAGAAGATCAAGACCCGCGAGGCGATCCGCACCGCGACCTACGCGCTGATCAAGGAACAGGGCTACGACGCCACGACCGTCGAGCAGATCGCCGAGCGGGCCGAGGTGTCACCGTCGACCGTCTTCCGCTACTTCCCGACCAAGGAGGACATCGTCCTCACGGACGAGTACGACCCTCTGATGATCGAGGAACTGCGCGCCCGGCCCGCCGACGAGCCGTGGATCGACTCAGTGCGGCACGTGATGCGCCTGGCCCTCGACGGCACCATGGCGGAGGACCCCGAGTCGATCCGCGTCCGGGCCCACCTCGGGGTCCAGGTCCCCGCCGTCCGCGCCCGGATGCTCGAGACCATGTCGGAGACCGGGCGCATGCTCCGCGAGGCCCTCGCCGAACGCTCCGGCCTGGCCGCGGACAGCCTCCAGGTCCGCGTCTACGCGATGTCCCTCATCGGCGGCCTCATGGAGGTCTCCATGTACTGGGCGGAGAACGGCTTCGAGGGCGACCTGCGCGACCTCGTGGACCAGGCCCTGGACGTCCTGGACCAGGGCCTGCCGGCGCAAAAGCCCTGAATCCGCTCTCCCCCGTCGTGGCATCCTGACCGGGTGAACGGTCCCGAGATCCACGTCGAGTTCGCCCCCGGCCTGGCCGTGTTCCTCGCGAGCGGCCGCCGCCGGGGGCCCACCGCCCTCACCACCGACGGCGTCTCCTCCCTCGGCCACGTCGTCGAGTCGACCGGCGTCCCGCTCACCGAGGTCGGGGCCCTGCGGGTGAACGGCCGCGAGGTCTCGAGGTCCTACGTCCCCGTCGCGGGCGACTCCGTGGAGATCAGGGACGTCACCCGCCCCCAGCAGATCCCCGGCGCTCCCCTGCGCTTCCTTCTCGACGTCCACCTCGGCACCCTCGCCCGCCGCCTGCGCCTGCTCGGCGTGGACACGGCGTACGAGTCCACGGACATCGGCGACCCGGCCCTCGCCACCCGCTCCGCGACCGAGAAACGCGTCATGCTCAGCCGCGACCGGGGCCTCCTGCACCGCAGGGAACTCTGGGCGGGCGCCTTCGTCTACAGCACCCGCCCCGAAGACCAACTCCGCGACGTCCTGGACCGCTTCCGCCCCGAACTACGCCCCTGGACCCGCTGCACAGCCTGCAACGGCCTGCTGCGAGAGGCCACCAAGGAGCAGGTGGCGGACCGGCTGGAGGGCGGGACGGAACGGTCGTACGACGTCTTCGCCCAGTGCCAGGAGTGCGGCCGCGCCTACTGGAAGGGCGCACACCACGAACAGTTGGAGGCGATCGTGGCGAACGCCCTGGCGGAGGTCAACCGCCCAACGCCACCCGCAACGCCTCCGCGTCGGTCGTAGGCGCCTCACAGGTGAAGTGCCGGCAGACGTAAGCGGTGGGTTCGCCGTTGACGAGGATCCGGTCGGCGAGCAGCGGGAGTTCATCGCTGTCCGGCGTCCCCACCGCGACCACGGCACCGGGAGCGGTCCCCAGAAGTGCCGTACGGTGCAGGGCCTTTGTGGCGTCGTCGGTCAGCGCGGGTCCCACGATCGCGACCTCCTTCGGCCCGTCGAGGTATGCCTCCGCCACCGCCAGCCCCCAGCCGACGAACCGCGGCACCCGGGGCCCGAGCGCCTTCACCACACCGAGTGCCTTCTCCGCGGCCGCACGATGGGGCTCGGCCCCGGTCTGCGCGGCGTAGGACAACAGCGCCCCCGCCGCGGCCGTCCACCCGGAGGGCACCGCGTTGTCGGTCGGATCCTGCGGCCGGCGGATCAGCCGCTCGGCGTCGGCGGCCGTGTCGAACAGCGCCCCTTCGGGCCCGGTGAACCGCGTCAGCACATGGTCGAGCAGGAACCCGGCGAAGTCGAGCCAGACCCCCTCCCCGGTCACGGACGCCAGCGCGAGGAAACCCTCGGCGACATCGGCGTAGTCCTCCAGCACACCGGCGTTGGCACCGACCTGCCCGTCCTTGCTGGTACGGGACAGACGGGCCTGCTCGTCCAGATGCAGCCGTACGAGCAGATCGGCGGCCCCCAGAGCGGCCTCGACCAGGTCAGGACGGTCGAAGTAGGCGCCGGTCTCGGCGAGCGCGGCGATCGCGAGCCCGTTCCACGCGGCGACGACCTTGTCGTCCCGGCCGGGGGCGGGGCGCTGCGCACGTGCGTCGAGGAGCCGCCGCCGGATCGACTCGATCTTCTCGGCTTCGAACACGGTGTCCTGCTGAGGGAGCTGGAGGACGGACTGCCCGTGCTCGAACGTGCCCTCCTCGATGACGCCGAAGTACTGGGCGGCGAGGTCGGCGTCCTGCTCCCCGAGCACCTCACGCAACTGCTCCGGCGTCCACACGTAGTACGCGCCCTCGACGTGCCTGCCCGTCCCGTCGTCACTGTCGGCGTCCAGCGCGGAGGCGAACCCGCCCTCGTTCGTACGCAGCTCACGGACCATGAAGTCGGCGGTGTCGAGGGCGACCCGGCGGGCGAGATCGGAGCCGGTGGACCGCCACAGGTGGGCGTAGACGCGGCACAGCAGGGCGTTGTCGTACAGCATCTTCTCGAAGTGCGGCACGATC